>CAXTFM010000117.1:0-11405 GCA_964243435.1 uncultured Beijerinckiaceae bacterium | reverse complement strand
ATGAACTTGCCCTTGCCGATCACGAACTTGCCGATGTGCATCGTCGGCGTGCCGTCCGGCGCCGCCTCGTTGACCGGCCACTGGAGCGAGCCCGCCTCGTCGAGCTTCTTGAAGCTGACGCCGGCGAAGGACGGCGTCGTCGCCGCGATCTCGTCCATGATCTCGCTCGGGTGCTGGTAGTGCATGGGCATGCCCAGCGCCTCGGCCAGCATCATCGTGCCCTCCCAGTCGCCGTAGCCGCCCATGGGCGACATCACCTTGCGGACGCGGCCGATCCGCCGCTCGGCATTGGTGAAGGTGCCGTCCTTCTCGAGGAAGGAGGCGCCGGGCAGGAAGACGTGGGCGTACTTGGCCGTTTCGTTGAGGAACAGGTCCTGGACGACGATGCATTCCATGCCGCGCAGGCCGGCGGTGACATGGTGCGTGTCGGGATCGGATTGTGCGATGTCTTCGCCCTGGACGTACAGGCCCTTGAAGCTGCCGCCCACCGCCTCGTCGAGCATGTTGTTGATGCGCAGCCCCGGCTCGGGATCGAGCGTGCGGCCCCAGGCGCGCTCATAGGTTTCGCGCGCGCCGACGTCGCTGACGTGGCGGTAGCCGGGGTACTCGTGCGGGAACGAACCCATGTCGCACGAACCCTGCACGTTGTTCTGACCGCGCAACGGGTTCACGCCGACGCCTTCACGGCCGATGTTGCCGGTCGCCATCGCCAGGTTGGCCATTCCCATGACCATGGTGGTGCCCTGGCTGTGCTCGGTGACGCCGAGACCGTAGAAGATCGCGGCGTTGCCACCAGTGGCGTAGAGACGGGCGGCGTCACGCACGTCCGCCGCCGGGACGCCAAGGGTTTCCGCTTGGTTTTCCGGCGAGTGTCGCGTGTCGGCGACGAAGCGCGCCCAGATTTCGAAGTCGGCGAGATCGCAACGCTCGCGCACGTAGTCCTCCTGCACCAAGCCTTCCGTGACGATCACATGGGCGATGGCGTTGATGAGGGCGACGTTGGTGCCGGGCTTCAGCGGAAGGTGGTAGTCCGCCTTGATGTGGGCGGACTTCACCATGTCGGTCTTGCGCGGGTCGGCGACGATCAGCTTGGCGCCGGCGCGCAGGCGCTTCTTCATGCGCGACCCGAAGACGGGGTGGCCGTCGGTCGGGTTGGCGCCGATGACCAGGATGACGTCGCACTGCTCGACGGACTTGAAGTCCTGGGTGCCGGCCGAGGTGCCGACGGTCGTCATAAGGCCGTAGCCGGTCGGCGAGTGGCAGACGCGGGCGCAGGTGTCGACGTTGTTGTTGCCGAAGCCGGCGCGCACCAGCTTCTGGACGAGGTAGGCTTCCTCGTTGGTGCAGCGCGAGGAGGCGATGCCGCCGATGCTGTTGCGGCCGTATTGCGCCTGGATGCGCTTGAACTCGGACGCCGCATAGGCGATCGCCTCCTCCCACGACACTTCGCGCCACGGATCGGTGATCGCCGCGCGGATCATCGGCTTGGTGATGCGGTCCTTATGGGTGGCGTAGCCGTAGGCGAAGCGGCCCTTGACGCAGGAATGGCCCTCGTTGGCCTTGCCGGCCTTCGCCGGCACCATGCGCACCACCGTCTCGCCCTGCATCTCCACCTTGAAGGTGCAGCCGACGCCGCAATAGGCGCAGGTGGTCAGCGCGGAATGCTCCGGCTTGCCCATCGCGATCACGCTCTTCTCGTTGAGCGTCGCCGTCGGGCAGGCCTGGACGCAGGCGCCGCAGGACACGCATTCCGAGTTGAAGAAGTCGGTGCCGCCGGCCGACACGCGCGAGTTGAAGCCGCGTCCCTCGATGGTCAGCGCAAACGTGCCCTGCACCTCCTCGCAGGCGCGCACGCAGCGATTGCACACGATGCACTTCGAGGATTCATAGGCGAAGTACGGGTTGGAGGCGTCCGTATGGCCATCGAGGTGGTTGTCACCCGCGCCGTAGCGCACCTCGCGCAGGCCGACCGCGCCGGCCTGGTCCTGCAACTCGCAATCGCCGTTGGCCGAACAGGTCAGGCAGTTCAGCGGGTGATCGGAGATGTACAGCTCCATCACGCCCTTACGCAGCTTGGCGAGCCGCTCGTTCTGGGTGTGCACCACCATGCCGTTCTCGGCCGGCGTGGTGCAGGAGGCCGGCGTGCCGCGGCGTCCCTCGATCTCGACGAGGCACAGGCGGCACGATCCGAAGGGGTCGAGCGAGTCCGTCGCGCAAAGCCGCGGGATCGAGGTACCCATGGTGGCCGCGGCGGCCATCACCGACGTGCCTTTGGGCACGCGCACCTCCATGCCGTCGATCAACAGCGTCACCGCTTCCGCCGCGGGCCGGATCGGCGTTCCCGTATTATACTCGGTGACCAGGGCCATCGATTGCTCTCCTGTTCCGCTACGATGCGACCAGCCGTTATTCGGCGGCTTGGCGGCGCTCGGCGGGAACGAAATCCTCGGGGAAGTGGGTCAGCGCGCTTTTGACCGGGACGGGAGTCAATCCGCCCATCGCGCAAAGCGATCCGTCGGCCATGGTCACGCAAAGGTCCTCGATCAGCGTCAGGTTTCGCGCGACGTCGCGGCCGGCGATGATCCGGTCCATGGTTTCGCGACCGCGCGTCGCCCCGACCCTGCACGGCGTGCACTTGCCGCAGCTTTCGGTTTCGCAGAACTCGAAGGCGAAACGCGCCTGCGCGGCCATGTCCACCGTGTCGTCGAACAGCACGACGCCGCCATGGCCGATGAGGCCGCCCGCGGCGGCAAAGGCCTCGTAGTCCATCGGCGTGTCGAATAGGGCCGGCGGGAAGTAGGCGCCGAGCGGACCGCCCACCATCGCCGCACGGACGGGGCGGCCGTTCAAGGTGCCGCCGCCGAACTCCTCGACGATCTCGCCGAGGGTCACGCCGAAGCCGAGCTCAATCAAGCCGCCGCGCTTGCAGTTGCCGCCGAGCTGGATGCACAGGGTGCCGCGCGAGCGGCCCATGCCGAAGGCCGCATAGGCTTCGCCGCCATGGGCCATGATCCATGGCACCGAGCACAGCGAGATCACGTTGTTGACCACGGTCGGCTTGCCGAACAGCCCCTGAAGCGCTGGCAACGGCGGCTTGGCCCGCACCACGCCGCGGCGCCCCTCCAAGCTTTCCAGCAACGAGGTTTCCTCGCCGCAGATGTAGGCGCCGGCACCAAGGCGGACATGGAGGCGGAACGCGCGGCCGCAGCCGAGCACACTGTCGCCGAGCGCACCGTCGGCGGTGGCGATCTCGATCGCCCGCTTCACCGCACGGAAGGCGTAGGGGTACTCGGAGCGGATGTAGATGTATCCTTCGGTGGCGCCCACCGCGAGACCGGCAATGGTCATGCCCTCGATCAGGCAGAACGGGTCGCCTTCCATCACCATGCGGTCGGCGAAGGTGCCGCTATCGCCCTCGTCCGCGTTGCACACGATGTACTTCTGGTCCGCCGCAGCCTTGCGCACGGTGGTCCACTTGATACCGGTGGGGAACCCGGCGCCGCCGCGCCCGCGCAGTCCGGACTTGGTCACGAGTTCGGTGATCGCCTCGTCCGTCATGGCGATCGCATTCTGCAACCCGACGAAGCCGCCATGGGCGCGGTAATCGGCGATGTCGAGCGGGTCGGTGATGCCGACGCGCTCGAAAGTCAGCCGCGTCTGCTTGGCAAGGTAAGGGATTTCCTCCGGTCGCCCGAGGCGCAACGGATGCGCGCCGCCCTCCAGCATGCCGGCCGCGAGCAACCCTTCGACGTCGGCGACCTTGACCGGCCCGTAGGCGATGCGGCCCTCGGCCGTGACCACCTCGACCAGCGGCTCCAACCAGAACAGGCCGCGCGACCCGTTGCGCACCACTTCGACATCGGAGCGGGCGGCGAGCACCTTGGCAACGCGGTTGGCCCCGGCGGCGACGGATGCGGAGTCGATGGGGACGTAAACGCGGACGCTCATGCCGACACCGACCTGGCTGCTTCGAGAAACTCATCGAGCGTGTCGGCGCGCACGTCGCCGAAGGGTTCGTCGTCGACGAGCACGGCCGGCGCGTTGGCACAGATGCCGAGACAGTACACCGGTTCCACGGTGAAGGCGCCGTCGGCGGTGGTGCCGTGCCAGTCGATTCCCAGCTTGCGCCGGAGCGCCTCGCTCATCGCGTTGGCGCCACGCGACTGGCAGGCTTCCGCCTTGCAGACCTTGATCGTGCAGCGCCCCGGCGGATGGTCACGGAAGTCGTGGTAGAAGGTGAGCGTGCCATGGATCTCGGCGCGCGACAGGTTGAGCGCCTCGGCCATTACGGGAACGATCGACTTGTCCACGTAACCGAAGCGCCCCATGAGCGCGTGAAGGATTTCCAGCGTGGCGCCCTTCTCGTGTGCCCGCGCCGCGACGATCTCCGACGCCTCGGCGAGAGTCCAGCGTTCGACCTGCGGCATGCATCCCTTCCGTTCGTCGTGAAATCACTATCGGCTTCAATATTCGATCAACGGACCGTGCTTCCAAGAGGCAACGGCCTGCGTCATTTCTGACCAGCACGCGCGATAAGCGTCATGCCGGCCCATCCATGTCGCTACAACTCGCGACATCATCAACGAAGCAGTCCTGTCCACTGCCAGCTGAACCTCTCGTGACCCTGTCGAACGAGTGCCTCGCAGCATGCCACGGGACCGCAGCCGATCAAGAGTGATCTTAGAACGATTATAGAACGAGGTCGAGCGCGCCATTTGCCAGCATCGCTCATTTTTCTTCGTGCGGGTCCTTGCAAGGCCTTGAATGCACGGCTGCGCAGAGAGCCAGTCGGCAGAAGCAGAGCGTCGGACGGAAAGAAAGGAGGAACCCGTCCGGAAAACGAACAGACTTCCGCGATGCGCAGCCCATTTTCGGCGCGGCGGCGAGGGCGGCATAAGCCAGGGGCGCCGGCTCCGAATTCGTCAATCCCATACTCTTACCACCGCATCAGCGCCGGCTGGCATACCAGACACCAAAACTTACCTCTGCTTCTTGTCAAGATGATCCGCTGCGCGAGACATCAAGTAGGCGAGATCGATCCGTAATATTTACTACGGATGAACATCTCGCCATACGCGCTCGCTGAGTCAGCGGTGCCAAGAAGCAAATGTCTTTACAGCAACTTACCCCTAAGATCCGCTGGCGTCGTTACGGCAAGGTTATGTTTCAGGAGCCACTGCGTCGCACCGCATCCGTCGAAAGGGGTAGGGAACCCCACCCGACATTCGGCTAGGCTGGAATGATCCGCCTCTGGTATGCCACGCGACAAGCGATAGAGCGCTGGGCGGCAACAAGCCTGCGAACTTAGGGAAACGTTCGAGATGGACGGCAACGACACTCCTTCAGCAAAATGGCTTCAACTCGCCCTGGGCGTGTTTTGCATGGCGATGATCGCCAATCTCCAGTACGGATGGACGCTGTTCGTTGACCCCATCGATGCCAAGTTCCACTGGGGCCGCCCGGCCATCCAGCTGGCCTTCACCTTGTTCGTGGTCACGGAAACCTGGCTGGTGCCGGTTGAAGCGTGGTTCGTCGACCGCTACGGCCCGCGCGCCGTGGTGTTCCTCGGCGGCGTGCTGATCGCTGCCGCCTGGGTCGCCAATTCCTACGCCAGCTCGCTGCCGATGCTGTACGCCGCCGCGATCATCGCCGGCGTCGGGGCCGGCTGCGTGTACGGCACCTGCGTCGGCAACGCCCTGAAGTGGTTTCCGCACCAGCGTGGCCTCGCGGCGGGTGCCACCGCCGCCGGCTTCGGTGCCGGTGCCGCCGTCACCGTCATCCCGATCGCCAACATGATCGCCTCAAGCGGCTACCAGCAGGCTTTCCTGTCGTTCGGCATCGGGCAGGGCGTGTGCGTGGTTCTGGCGTCGTTGTTCCTGCGCAAGCCCAGGTCGCTCGTCGCCGCCGGCCGCAAGCGCCTCAACCTGCCGCAGTCCACCGTCAGCCGCACGCCCGGCGAAATGGTGCGCACCCCCGTGTTCTGGCTGATGTACGTGATGTTCGTCATGGTCGCCGCCGGCGGCCTGATGGCGGCGGCGCAGATCGCCCCGCTCGCCAAGGACTTCAAGGTGGCCGGCGTGCCGATGAACTTCCTCGGCCTGCAAATGGCCGCCTTGACCCTGGCCATCTCGGTAGACCGCATTTTCGACGGCTTCGGCCGCCCGTTCTTCGGCTACGTGTCCGACCGCATCGGTCGCGAGGTCACCATGGGCATCGCGTTCACCATGGCCGCGGTGGCGATCACCACGTTGATCACCTTCGGCACCAACCCGGTGGTGTTCGTGCTCGCCACCGCGACCTTCTTCGGGGTGTTCGGCGAAATCTACAGCCTGTTCCCGGCGACCTCGGGCGATACCTTCGGGTCCAAGTTCGCCACAACCAACAACGGCCTGCTGTACACCGCCAAGGGCACCGCGGCGTTCCTGGTGCCGGTGGCAAGCCTGCTGTCCACGGCCTACGGATGGAACGCGGTGTTCTCCGTCTCCATCGCCTTCAATCTCACCGCGGCGCTGCTCGCCTTGTTCGTCCTGAAGCCGATGCGCCTCAAGTACATCAGCGGCGGCGAGGAGGCAGCGGCGAGCAAGCCGGTGCGGACGCCTTCCGAACCCTCCGTCGCGTGACGCGGGCGGAAATTTCGCGGAGATGCCGGAATCCCGCGACCGATGGGGTCGACAAGCGGAGCGTGGCATACCAATGTCCGGCCTCGATGCCGGGTGACGAACCCCTCCGCGCGGACCGCCTCCTCGGTGGTGCGCGCGTGGTTGGCAGGGGATCGCGGCCAGCGGCACGGCGCGTGTCGTCCGGGCGCGGACGTCGAATGTCATGTTGGAGGAAAGCGGAATGTCCGCAGTAGCGAAGGTCGTCGACGTAGCTTCCCGCGAAGTGGATGAATCGCCGGAGCTGACGGACGGGTTTCATCTCGTCGTCGATGCGCTGAAGCTCAACGGGATCACCACGATCTACGGGGTTCCGGGCATCCCGATCACCGATCTGGGGCGTCTCGCCCAGGCGGAAGGGATGCGCGTCATCTCGTTCCGGCACGAGCAGAACGCCGGCAACGCGGCGGCGATCGCCGGCTACCTTACCAAGAAACCCGGCGTGTGCCTCACCGTATCGGCTCCGGGCTTCCTGAACGGGCTGACGGCGCTCGCGAACGCCACCACCAACTGCTTCCCGATGATCCTGATCTCGGGTTCTTCCGAGCGCGAGATCGTCGATCTCCAACAGGGCGACTACGAGGAGATGGACCAGCTCGCCATCGCCAAGCCGCTGTGCAAGGCGGCGTTCCGCGTGCTGCATGCCGCCGACATCGGCATCGGCGTCGCGCGTGCAATCCGCGCCGCCGTGTCCGGTCGTCCGGGCGGCGTCTACCTCGACCTGCCGGCGAAGTTGTTCTCGCAGACGATCGACGCGGCGACCGGCGCCATGTCGCTGGTCAAGGTCATCGACGCCGCGCCCGCTTCCATTCCCGCCCCCCCGGCGGTCAAGCGCGCGCTCGATGTGCTGAAGAGCGCCAAGCGCCCCCTCATCATCCTCGGCAAGGGCGCGGCCTATTCGCAATCTGACGAAACCGTCCGCGCTTTTGTCGAGAAGAGCGGCATCCCCTATGTGCCGATGAGCATGGCCAAGGGCCTGCTGCCCGACACGCATCCGCAGTCGGCGGGCGCGGCACGCTCGACCGCGCTCAAGGAATCGGACGTCGTCATGCTGGTCGGCGCGCGCCTGAACTGGCTCCTGTCGCACGGCAAGGGCAAGGTTTGGGGTCCGCCCGGCTCGACGAAGTTCATTCAGATCGATATCGAGCCCCGCGAGATGGACTCGAACGTCGAGATCGCCGCGCCGCTCGTCGGCGACGTCGGGTCGTGTCTCGAAGCCATGCTCGAGGGCATGGGGTCGGACTGGACGCCTCCGCCGGCGGAATGGATCAAGACCCTCGAAGCCCGCAAGGAGGCGAACATCGCCAAGATGGCGCCGAGGCTGATGAAGAACTCGACGCCGATGGATTTTCATGGCGCGCTCGGCGCCCTGCGCACGATCATCAAGGATCGTCCCGACGCTATTCTCGTCAACGAGGGCGCCAACACGCTCGACCTCGCCCGCGGCATCATCGACATGTACCAGCCGCGCAAGCGCCTCGATGTCGGTACGTGGGGCATCATGGGGATCGGCATGGGCTATGCCGTCGCTGCCGCGGTGGAGACCGGCAAGCCGGTGCTCGCGGTGGAAGGCGACAGCGCCTTCGGCTTCTCCGGCATGGAGATCGAGACGATCTGCCGTTACGACCTCCCGGTTTGCATCGTGGTGTTCAACAACAACGGCATTTACCGCGGCACCGACGTGAACGCCTCGGGGCACTTCGACGTGGCGCCGACCGTTTTCGTCAAGAACGCGCGCTACGACAAGATGATCGAGGCCTTTGGCGGTGTCGGCGTCAACGTGACGACCCCCGAGGAACTGCGCCGCGCGGTGGTCGAGGCCATGGACTCGGGCAGGCCGACGCTCATCAATGCCGTGATCGATCCCGCCGCCGGCACCGAGAGCGGCAACATCGGCAGCCTCAACCCGATGAGCACGCTTCCCAAGAAGAAGTGAACCGTCCTCCAGCCATCCGGTCGGCTCGCGGCAGGCGAGGCGGCCGGTGACACCCCCGCCGACCTCGGAACAGTGACATGGGCAAAGCGCTCGCCGGCATAAAGGTTCTCGACTTCACGCACGTGCAATCCGGGCCCGCCTGCACGCAGTTGCTGGCCTGGTTCGGCGCCGACGTTGTCAAGATTGAGCGACCGGGCGTCGGCGACGCCACGCGCACCCAGTTGCAAGACATTCCGAACGTGGACAGCCTCTACTTCACGATGCTGAACCACAACAAAAGGTCGATCACCATCGACGTCAAGCGGCCCGAGGGGTTGGACACCCTCAAGCGCCTCATCGCCGTGTGCGACGTCCTCGTCGAGAACTTCGCTCCCGGTGTGCTCGACCGCATGGGGCTGACCTGGGACGTCATCCACAAGCTGAACAGCCGGATGATCGTCGCGTCGGTGAAGGGCTTCGGCCCCGGTCCCTACCAGGATTGCAAGGTGTACGAGAACGTCGCGCAATGTACCGGCGGCTCGGCTTCGACGACCGGCTTCCGCGACGGCGTGCCGATGGTCACGGGTGCGCAGATCGGGGATACCGGGACGGGGCTGATCCTGGCGATGGGCATCGTCACCGCCCTGTTCCAGCGCACCCGCTCCGGGCGCGGCCAGCGGGTGGACTGTTCGATGCAGGACGGCGTGCTCAACCTGTGCCGCGTCAAGCTCCGCGACCAGCAGCGCTTGCAGCGCGGGCCGCTGAAGGAATACAGCCAGTTCGGTGAGGGCATCCCCTTCCCCTCGGCGGTACCGCGGGCCGGCAACGATTCCGGTGGCGGCCAGCCCGGCCGCATCCTGAAGTGCGGCGGCTGGGAAACGGACTCCAACGCCTACATCTACGTCGTCGTTCAGGCGGCGGTCTGGACGTCGATCTGCGACGTCATCGGCGAACCCGGTTGGAAGGCGCATCCCGACTACGCGACCCAGGCGGCCCGGCTGCCGCGGCTCAATGCGATCTTCGAACGAATCGAGCGCTGGACGACGGCGCGCACCAAGTTCGAGGCGATGGACGCGCTGAACGCCTGCGACGTCCCGTGCGGACCGATCCTGTCCATGGCGGAGATCGCGGCCGATCCGTCGCTGCGCGAAACCGGCACCGTCGTCGAGGTCGACCATCCCGAGCGGGGGGCCTACCTTACCGTCGGTAACCCGATCAAGCTGTCCGACAGCCCTACCGTGGTCGAACGCGCTCCCCTGCTCGGCGAACATACGACGGATGTGCTTCGCGACCTCCTCGCCTTGTCGGACGGCGAGATCACGCACCTTCTCGGGTCCGGAGCGTTCGGCGTCGCATCGGCGATCGCGGCGGAGTGAGGATGACGTGGTCGGTCGCCGCGTGATCGGTCGGCGCGGCATGGTATTGGCTGCGACGGGTCCGCGGGTGGTCGCGACGCACGTGCGACACGTCGGCGCCGTGTGG
Source organism: uncultured Beijerinckiaceae bacterium (assembly GCA_964243435.1). Lineage (GTDB taxonomy): Bacteria > Pseudomonadota > Alphaproteobacteria > Rhizobiales > Beijerinckiaceae > RH-AL1. The sequence continues at coordinate 1,352 of CAXTFM010000117.1, read as the reverse complement.
CCAGTGCCGTGGGGTTTCGCCGGTTTTCACGCACCCGCAGGTTTCCACTCGACCGAAGTGGGTTCAAGCTTTCCCGATAATCCTCGACCCGATGGGTCGCGGTGCGGATCAACAGGAGCACGACATCATGGATAAGCCGCTCGTAGGCATCAAGATCATCGACTTCACCCACGTGCAGGCCGGCCCGGCCTGCACGCAGATGCTGGCGTGGTTCGGTGCAGACGTCATCAAGGTGGAGCGTCCGGGCGCGGGCGACGTCACGCGCACGCAGCTGCGCCACGTCGAGGACGCGGACGCGCTGTACTTCACCATGTTGAACAGCAACAAGCGCTCGCTGACGCTCGACACCAAGACGCCCCAGGGCAAGGAGGTGCTGACCAAGCTGATCAAGGAATCCGACGTCATGGTCGAGAACTTCGGCCCCGGCGCCCTCGACCGCATGGGCTTCTCCTGGGAGAAGATCCAGGCGATCAACCCCGGCATGATCCTGGCCTCGGTGAAGGGCTTCTCCGACGGCCACCATTACGAGGACCTCAAGGTTTACGAGAACGTGGCCCAGTGCGCCGGCGGCGCGGCCTCGACCACCGGCTTCTGGGACGGGCCGCCGACCGTCAGCGCGGCCGCGCTCGGCGACTCCAACACCGGCATGCACCTCGCCATCGGCATCCTCACCGCGCTGCGCGGGCGCGACAAGACCGGCAAGGGCCAGAAGGTCGCCGTGTCCATGCAGGACTCGGTGCTCAACCTGTGCCGCGTCAAGCTGCGTGACCAGCAGCGCCTGGATGCCCTTGGCTACCTCGAGGAATACCCGCAATACCCGCACGGCGAGTTCTCCGACGTGGTGCCGCGCGGCGGCAATGCCGGCGGCGGCGGCCAGCCGGGTTGGGTGCTGAAGTGCAAGGGCTGGGAGCACGACCCCAACGCCTACATCTACTTCACCATCCAGGGTCATGCTTGGGCGCCGATCTGCAAGGCGCTGGGCAAGCCGGAGTGGATCGAGGATCCGAACTACAACACGGCCCGCGCGCGCCAGGACAAGATCTTCGACATCTTCACCTTCATCGAGGGCTGGCTGGCCGACAAGACGAAGTTCGAGGCGGTCGACATCCTGCGCAAGTTCGACATCCCGTGCTCGCCCGTCCTGTCCATGAAGGAACTCGCGGTCGACCCCTCGCTGCGCGCCAGCGGCACCGTCGTCGAGGTGCCGCATCCCAAGCTCGGCAGCTACCTGACCATCGGCAGCCCGATCAAATTCTCCGACATGACCGTGGAGGTGAAGTCCTCGCCGCTGCTCGGTGAGCACACGGACGAGGTGCTGGGCGACCTCGGCTACACCGAGCAGCAGATCGAGG
>CAXTFM010000116.1:0-11414 GCA_964243435.1 uncultured Beijerinckiaceae bacterium | reverse complement strand
GGACCCGCTGATTAAGAGTCAGCTGCTCTACCAACTGAGCTATGCGCCCATCGAAGACGTCGTCGATGACGTCAGGGGCGTGCAACTAGCAAAGTCGTCGAGGTCTGTCCAGTCGCGACACGCAGCGCCGCGTAAGCCCCGCTCCGATCGCAAGTGCCGCAACCGGACGGATTTTTCCAGCCGACCGATGTGTGCTTGGCAATCGGCGCCGTGCTTGGCTGCCGAAGCGCAGGGTCCGAGCCGCTACGTCGCTGCCGCTCCGTCGGCGGCCTGTGCGGGCAACGGCCGCAGAATTATGCTTGACCTTTGGTGGTCGCGCACGCCGTTATCGGGCGCGGCGCCGCACGCAGCCGACCGCCGCCAGGACCGAGGAGGCACGCGCGATGGTGGACGGAGCGCCCGGCGCCCTGCCGGAGACGGTCCCGCCCGACGATGCCGCGCATCTGCTCATCGTGGACGACGACCGCCGCATCCGCGAGCTGCTGCGCCGCTACCTCGTCGCCGAGGGCTACCGCGTCACCACCGCGAGCAACGCCGCCGAGGCGAGCATCGCCCTGCGCAACATGTCCTTCGACCTCATCGTGCTCGACGTGATGATGCCGGGCGAGGACGGCTTCTCCTTTGCCACGCGGGTGCGCGCCGATGGCGGCGCCGTCGCCACGGTGCCGATCCTGATGCTCACGGCGAAGACGGAGTTCGAGGAGCGGGTGCTCGGCTTCGAGATCGGCGTCGACGACTACCTCGGCAAGCCCTTCGAGCCGCGCGAGCTGTCGCTACGCATCGCCTCCATCCTGCGACGGGCGAAGCCGCCGGGCGATGCCGGCCTTCCCACGCAGGTGCAGTTCGGGCCGTTCACCTTCGACCTCGACCGCAGCGAGCTGAAACGCGAGGGCGAGGTCCAGCGCATCACCGACCGCGAGCGCGACATGCTGCGCCTCCTCGCCGCCAACGCCGGCGGCGTGGTGTCGCGCGAGATGCTGTCCGGCTCGGGCGGCGTCGCCAACGAGCGCACCATCGACGTGCAGGTGAACCGCCTTCGCCGCAAGATCGAGCTCGACCCGGCGAACCCGCTGTTCCTGCAAACGGTGCGCGGCCTCGGCTACCGGCTGCTCGTCGACCGCTGAGCGGCGAACAGGTCGGGCAGGCCGGCCGCGATGCCTGCCATCAGCACCGCCGCTCCCGGCGCGGTGAGGTGGTGGTAGTCGAACTGCATGGGTACGCCGGCGCTGGCGAAGAGCCGGCACCGGCCGGCGCCGCAGATGGCGTCGTAGGGCGACAGATAGCTGGCGACGGGCGCCAGCGCGGTCCGCATCCGCGCGTCGAGCTCCGCCACGCCCGGCACCAGGTGCCCCGACACGGCGTCGAGGTCGTGGTTGCGCAGGCTCCGCGCGATCAGCGTCGCTGCGGGCTGGTCGTAGCGCGGCATTGGCCCGAACACGACGACGCGACCCACATGGGGCTTCATCGCGGTCGCGGTCGCGACGAGGGGCGCGACGTCGGCCTCCTCCCAAAGCCCGGCGATGACCAGCCCATCCAGCCGCTGCGCCGGGACGAAGCGCGCGAGCATCTCGTCCATCAGCACGGTGCAGCGCGCGCTGCCTGTGGCGCCGAGCACCGGCTTGCAGCCCGATGCGGTGGCTTGCAGGAAATTGACGCCGGGCCACGCGTCGCGCAACCCGGTCCACAGGTGGGCGGCGTGGCTGTCGCCGAGCAGCAGCACGTTGGGTCTATCTCGTGCCAGCGCCAGGCAGGTGCCGCGGTCGTAGTCGGCAAGGCGATCCTTCGAGGTGATGAAGCACTGCCCTTCGCGGAACGGCTTGGCGTCGCGGTAGCCGTAGTAACCGGCGACGGACGCGACGTCCGGCGGAAAGCGCTGCGGCAGGCCGCGCAGGCCGATGACGAGGACCGCGCACCCGGCGAGAACGACGCAGCCGAGCGGAATGACGACGGCGGCGTGCCGATGCGAGCGCGAACCGGGCACGCGGAACGGCTGCTCGATGAAGCGCCAGGACAGGGCGGAAACCGCGAGCAGCAGTATCGCCTCGCCCCCGAGCCACGTGGGCGTGCGCGGCAGGTCGGCGGCGCGGGCGAGCACCAGGATCGGCCAATGCCAAAGGTAGAGGGAGTAGGAGATCAAACCGAGCCAGGCGAGGCCGCGGAGGCCGAGGAGTCGGCCGGCGAGGGTCGGCCGCGTCGAGCCGACATGGATCAGCGCGGCGGTGGCGACGCATGGCAGCAGCGTCGGCCAGCCTGGATGCGGCAGCGCCTCCGAGAACAGCGCGACCGACGCCGCGAGCCCCGCCAGGGCGAGCCCGGCGACCGCCTCGGCCCGCCAGGGCGTGCGCGGGACCGGCACGATGCCCTCCGCCACCGCAGCGCCGCAGAGGAATTCGAAGACGCGCGCCGGCATGAGGTAGAAGGCGGCGGCCGGCGCTTGCCCGCGCAGGACGACTGCGAAGCCGAGCGCGAGCGCGAACAGCCCAACGAGGGCGAGGCGCCGTCGCCCGGCGGCGAGCCGCGCCAGACCCAGTGCGAGCAACGGCGCGAACAGGTAGAACTGCTCCTCGACGCCGAGGCTCCAGGTGTGGAGAAGCGGTTTGGCCGAGGCTGCCTGGTCAAAGTAGCCGGTCTGCGTCAGGAACACGATGTTGGGTACCAGCAGCACCGCGCCGGCGAGGCTATGCGCCATCTCGTCGAGCTCGCCCGGCATCAACAGCAGGGTGGACAGGGCGAGCGTCGCGGCGCAGGCCGCGAAGAGCGCGGGAAGGGTGCGCCGCAGCCGCCGCCCGTAGAACGCGAACGGGGACAGCCGGCCGGCGCCGACGCGGCGCTTGAGGTCGCGGTGGATCAGGTAACCGGAGATCACGAAGAACACGTCGACGCCGACGAAGCCGCCGGCGAAGCCGCTCGCGCCGGCATGGGTCAGGATCACGGCGAGCACGGCCAGGGCACGCAAGCCGTCGATGTCGGCCCGGTACCCCGCGCGTGGCATGGCCACCGCGGCGGGCGCTCGCGCCAACGCGAGGACGGTCACGGGTTGCACCCCGTTCCGGCGACGACGGCAAGGCTCGACTGGCGGCGTTCATCGGTCATGCGCATCAGGTGCCGCATGAATGGGGCGGCTTCCCGGCGGCGAAATCGGACCCGTTCGTCGTGGTCCGCCGTGCGCGTCGCGCCATCCGAACGGTCGAGCGCGGCGTCGTCAAACTTGCACCCGACGGCGCGGCCGATATGGATGGGATCGCGATGCGCCCGGACCTCCGCGCGCGCGACCCTTGCGATGGTCCGACCCATGAGCCGCGTGCCATGAGCCTCATCACCCTGCCCTGGCTGCACGGCGCCCCGCGCACCGCCCGCGACATCGGCCGGCGCGGCGCCGGCCTGCTGCCGAAGCTGATGCCCAAGGGGCTCTACGCCCGCTCCATCCTCATCGTGATCCTGCCGATGGTGGTCCTGCAAAGCGTCATCACCTTCATCTTCCTGGAACGGCACTGGGCACTCGTCGCCAACCGGCTGTCCACCGTGCTGACGCAGGACCTCGCGGCGATCATCGACGTCTACCAGTCCTACCCGCAGGACGCGGATCTCGACACGCTGACCCGGATCGCCCAGGACCGGATGAAGATCGATCTCGAGTTCCTCCCGGTGGGGCCGCTGCCGCCGACCCTGCCGAAGCCGTTCTTTTCCATCGTCGATGCCGCGCTTTCGACGGAAATCCGCCGGCAGATCGCGCGGCCGTTCTGGCTCGACACGGTTGGGCGCTCCAGTCTGATCGAGATCAGGATCGAGCTGCCCCACGCCATCATGCGCGCGGTCGCCTACCGCAGCGCCGCCTACGACTCGAACTCCTACATCTTCATCGTCTGGATGCTCGGCACCTCCGCCGTGCTGATCGTGGTGGCGGTGGCCTTCCTGCGCACGCAGATCCGCCCGATCCTGCGGCTGTCGCGGGCGGCGGAGGCCTTCGGCAAGGGCCGCGAGATCGACTTCCGCCCGCGCGGCGCGCGCGAGGTGCGCCAGGCCGGCTACGCCTTCATCGCGATGAAGCGGCGCATCGAGCGCGTCATCGAGCAGCGCACCGCCATGCTGAACGGGGTGAGCCACGACCTGCGCACCGTGATCACCCGCTTCAAGCTTTCGCTCGCCCTGATGGAAGGCAACGACGACTCCGACGAGATGAAGAAGGACGTCGAGGAGATGCAGCGCATGCTGGAGGGCTATCTCGCCTTCGCGCGCGGCGATGCGGGCGAGCCGGCGATCGCCGTCGACATGCGCGAGTTCCTCGACGACATCCGTGCCGACAGCGAGCGCCACGGCGCGACGCTCGCCGTCGAGTTCATCGGCGACGCCATCGTGCGCGTGCGCCCCGACGCTTTCAAGCGCTGCATCGGCAACCTCGTCGGCAACGCGCACCGCCACGCCGCGCACGTCGCGATCGAGGGCACCCGCGACGGGCGCTTCCTCACCATCAACGTCGACGACGACGGGCCGGGCATCCCGCCGGAGAACCGCGACGACGTGTTCCGCCCCTTCGTGCGCCTCGACCAGGCGCGCAACCAGGATGCGGGGGGCACCGGGCTCGGCCTGTCGATCGCGCGCGACATCGCCCGCTCGCACGGCGGCGACATCATCCTGGGCGAGAGCGCGCTCGGTGGATTGCGCGCCAGCGTGCGCGTGCCGGTCTGAGCCGCCCGGCAACCAACCGCTCCGCGGCCGATTGAGCGGGCGGCGCGGGCCGGCGGCGGCGCGCAACCCATGATGGTCATGCGGAGCGGCAGGAGGTTCGGGATGGTCGAGCACGGAACCGTGATCGTGACGGGCGGCGGCCGCGGCATCGGTGCCGCGATCTGCCGGCGGCTTGCCGCCGACGGATATGCCGTGGTCGTCAACTACGCGCGCAACGGCGATGCCGCCGCAGGCCTCGCCGGCGACATCGAGCGCGCCGGCGGCCGCGCCCTTCCCTTCCGCGCGGATGTCGGCGACGAGGCACAGGTCGCCGCCATGTTCGAGGCCGCCGCCGGCCTCGGCCCGCTCGCGGGCCTCGTCAACAATGCCGGGGTGATCGGCGCCATGCACCGCATCGACGCGCACGATGCCGCGAGCCTCGGCGAGGTATTCGCCACCAACATCGTCGGCGCGATGCTGTGCGCCAAGCACGCGGTGCGGGTGTTATCGACGGCGCGCGGCGGCCCTGGCGGCGCCATCGTCAACATCGGCTCGATCGCGGCGACCAACGGCGGCATACCCGGCATGGTCGCCTACGCGACGAGCAAGGGCGCGATCGCAAGCTTCACCCTCGCCCTCGCCAAGGAGGTCGCGCGCGAGGGCATCCGCGTGAACGCCGTCGCGCCCGGCATGATCGTAACGGAGATGACGCAAGACTTCGCCGCCCAGGTCGGTCCGAACATCCCGCTGGGACGCTGCGGCGAGCCGGCGGAGATCGCCGCCGCCGTCGCCTGGCTGCTGTCGGGCGAGGCGAGCTACGCCGTCGGCACGATCATGACCGTCTCGGGCGGCCGCTGATCCGTCGTGAAAGCCCCGCCGATGCGCGCCTCGATCCCTCCGGCACCACTCCTGCTCGGCCTGTCGGGACTGATCCCTTTCTGGGGCCTCGCCATCGGCCTGCTGCTGCGCGGCGCCTTCGGGCTTCAACCGGCCGTGCTCGACGCGGCGCTCGCGACCTATGCCGCTGTGATCGTCTCGTTCCTCGGGGGCATGCGCTGGGGCCTCGCGGTGCATGCGAGCGACGCCGGCGCGAACTACCTCGTCGCCGTCCTACCCTCGCTCGTCGCCTGGGCGCTCCTCGCCGCACCCGAACCGTGGCGGCTCGTCGGTCTCGGCATCACGGCGCTGGCGCTCGGCCCGATCGACCTCGGGCTGGTGCGCTCCGGGATGGCGCCGGCCTGGTTCGGACGGCTGCGCATCGTCCTCTCGACCGGCGCCGGCGTCGCCCTGCTGCTGGGCGCCGCCGGCCTCCGCTGACCGGGGCTGGCGTCGATCAGAAGCGCGGCAGGTCGGGGAACGCCACCTTGCCGGCATGGACGTGCATGCGGCCAAGCTCCGCGCAGCGGTGCAGCGTCGGGAACACCTTGCCGGGGTTGAGCCGGTGCTGCGGATCGAAGGCGCACTTCAGCCGCTGCTGCTGGTTGAGGTCGACCTCGGTGAACATGGTGCCCATCAGGTCGCGCTTCTCCACACCGACGCCGTGCTCGCCGGTGAGCACCCCGCCGACCTCGACGCAAAGGCGCAGGATGTCGGAACCGAAGGCCTCGGCCCGTTCCGTGTCGCCGGGGATCGACGCGTCGTAGAGGATGAGCGGGTGCAGGTTGCCGTCGCCGGCGTGGAACACGTTGGCGACGCGCAGGCCGTACTGCGCCGCGAGTTCGTCCATGCGTTCCAGCACGTGGGCGAGCTTGGAGCGGGGGATGCTGCCGTCCATGCACAGGTAGTCCGGCCCGATCGCGGCCACCGCCGGAAAAGCGTTCTTGCGCCCCTGCCAGAACTGCAGGCGTTCGGCGTCGGACGCCGAAACCTTGATCGTCGTCGCGCCGTGCCTTTCGCCGAGCGCCGACACCTTGTCGATGAGGTGGTCGACCTCGGAGGCCGTGCCGTCGAGTTCGGTGATGACGAGGGCGCCGGCGTCGCGGGGATAGCCGCAGGGCTGGTAGTTTTCCGTGGCGATGAGGGTCTTGTTGTCCATCATCTCCATGCCGCCGGGGATGATGCCCGAGGCGATGGTGTCGGCGACGAACTCGCAGCCGGCCTGCACCGTGGGGAAGCCGAGGAGCACGCCGCGCGCCACCTCCGGCTTCTTGAGGATGCGCACGGTGACCTCCGTCACCACGCCGAGCAGCCCTTCCGACCCGGTCATCACGCCGAGGAGGTCGTAGAGCGAAGCGTCGAGGTGCTTGCCGCCGAGACGGATCACGTCGCCGCCCATCAGCACGATCTCGAGGCCGAGGATGTTGTTGGTGGTCAGCCCGTACTTCAGGCAATGCACGCCACCGGAATTCTCCGCGACGTTGCCGCCGATCGAGCAGGCGATCTGCGAGGACGGGTCGGGCGCGTAGTAGAAGCCCTGCTCATCCACCGCCTTGGAGATCGCCAGGTTGGCGACGCCCGGCTGCACCACGGCGCAGCGGTTGGCGTAGTCGACCTCCAAGATCCTGTTGAACTTGCCCATGGCGAGCAGGATGCCGTCCTCAAGGGGGAGCGAGCCGCCGGACAGCGAGGTCCCCCCGCCGCGCGGCACGACCTTGACGTTCATCTCCTTGGCCAGCGCCATGATCTTGGAAACGTCCTCGACCGTCTCGGGCAGCACGACGACGAGGGGGAGCTGCCGGTACATCACCACGGCGTCGCACTCGTAGGGGCGCATTTCGCGCTCGTTGGAAAGCACGTTGCCGGGCCGCACGATGGCCTCGAGCCCGGCGACGATCTGCGCGCGCCTGTCGAGAATGGCCGCTTCCGCCTTCGGCATGGTCAGCGTCATGGTGCGCCCTCCCCTGATCTTTGCCACGAGATGTAGGGCAGCCGAGGCCGGACGTCACGTGCGTCAGAAAGGGAGGTTGAACACCCGCGAGGGCATCAGTTCACCCTTCTCGATCGCGCCGACGGCGATCACCACGCCGGAGCAGGCGGCGTAGGCGAGCCCGTCGGCCGGCGCGTCGGCGCCGCGCAGCAGCATCGCCTGTCCCCGGCGCAGCCGCGACGCGTCCGAGCGGTCGACGAGGATGCGCGTCAGCTCGCCGAGGCCCGCCTCGACGCGGCGCAGCGCGCCCGCCGCCGCCTCCGCCTCGTCGAGCGTGGCGAGCGGCACGGCGTCCGTTTCAACAAAGGGGCCGACCCGGGTGCGGCGCAGGGCGGTGACGTGGCCGAAGCAGCCGAGCGCGCGGCCGAGGTCGCGGGCGATGGCGCGCACGTAGGTGCCCTTGCCGCAGCGCGCGGCGAAGGTCGTCGAAACGTCGTCGTCGCCGACGATGCCAAGTTCGTGGATGGTCACCACACGTGGCGCGAGGTCGACCACCTCGCCCTCGCGCGCGAGGTCGTAGGCGCGCTCGCCGGCGATCTTGATCGCGGAAAAGGCCGGTGGCCTTTGCTCGACCCTGCCGAGGAAGCGCGGCAACAGCGCCTCGATCGCCGCGCGCTCCGGGCGCAGGTCGGAGCGCGCGACCACCGTGCCGTCGGCGTCGTCCGTGTTGGTTTCCGCGCCCCACAGCACGGTGAAGCGGTAGCCCTTCTCGCCGTCCTGCACGTAGGGCACGGTCTTCGTCGCTTCGCCGAAGGCGATGGGAAGGATGCCGGAGGCGAGCGGGTCGAGCGTGCCGGCGTGCCCCGCCTTTTTGCCGTTGTAGATGCGCTTCAACCGCGCCACGGCGTGGGTGGAGGTGATGCCGACCGGCTTGTCCAGCACGACCCAGCCGTTGACCTCGACGCGCTTCGAGCGGACCTGGTTCACGCCTCCTCGCTCGGCTCGTCCGGCACCGGTGCGAGATCACGCTTCACCTCGGGCCGGTCGAGCAGCGCGTCGATCTTGGCGCCGTAGTCGAAGCTGCGGTCGACCTTGAAGCGGAGGTCGGGGGCGAACTTCATGGTGACGCGGTGGGCGATCTCGCTGCGCAGGAACTTGCGATGGCGCTCCAGCGCCTCCAGCACGGCGGCGACGTCGCGACCGCCAAGCGGCATGACGTAGGCGGTCGCGAGCTTGAGGTCCGGGCTCATCCGCACGTCGGGCACGGTGACGACGTGGCCCTCCAGCACGGGATCGTTGATCGCCCCGCGCGACAGGAGGTCGGACAGGGCGTGGCGGATCACTTCGCCGACCCGCAGCATGCGCTGGGACGGCTCGCCGCCCTGCTGGTGGATTCGAGACATGTCGGTTCTTCTTGGAAAGCCGCGCTACCCGTTTCACGCGGCATGGGCCGCGACGGGTGCTGCGCGATGATGGGGCGGTGCCGGACGAACCCCGTCCGGCACCGATCGCTTGCCCCTACAGCGTGCGCTGGATCGACGTCACGTTGTAGCACTCGATGACGTCGCCGACGCGCATGTCCTGGTAGGACTCGAACGCCATGCCGCACTCCTGGCCGGCGACGACCTCCTTGACCTCGTCCTTGAAGCGCTTGAGCGTCGACAGCTTGCCCTCGTGGACGACGACGTTCTCGCGGATCAGGCGGACATGGGCGCCGCGCTCCACCTTGCCGTCCGTGATGCGGCAGCCGGCGACCTTGCCGACCTTGGTGATGTTGAAGACTTCGAGGATCTGCGCGTTGCCGAGCATGTCCTCGCGCAGGGTCGGGTCGAGCAGGCCCGACATCGCCGCCTTCACGTCATCCACGAGGTTGTAGATGATGTTGTAGTAGCGGATCTCGACGCCGGCCTGCTCGGCCATCGCGCGCGCCTCCTTGAGCGCACGGACGTTGAAGCCGATCACCACCGCCTCCGACGCCTGGGCGAGCGTGACGTCCGACTCGGTGATGCCGCCGACGCCGGCGGACAGCACGCGGGCCGCGACCTCGTCCGTGTTGAGCTTCTCCAACGTCGCGGTGATCGCCTCCACCGATCCCTGCACGTCGCCCTTGATGACGAGCGGGAACTCCTTGCGGCCGGCGCTTTTCAGCTGGCTCATCATGTCGACGAGCGAGGAGCGGGTGCCGCCGACGCGGGCCGCCGCCAGCTCGCGCTTCTGCCTGTCGCGGTATTCGGTGATCTCGCGGGCGCGGGCTTCCGACTCCACGACGCCGACGCGGTCGCCGGCCTCCGGCGAGCCGGAGAAGCCAAGGATCTCGACCGGCATGGACGGGCCGGCGGACTGCACGTTGCGTCCGGTGTCGTCGAGCAGGGCGCGCACCTTGCCCCATTGCGTGCCACCGACCACGAGGTCGCCGACCTTGAGCGTGCCGCGCTGGACGAGCACCGTCGCCACCGGGCCGCGGCCGCGGTCGAGCCGCGACTCGATCACCGTGCCCTCGGCCGGGCGGTCCGGGTTGGCCTTGAGGTCGAGCACCTCGGCCTGGAGCGCGATCAGGTCCAGCAGCCTGTCGAGGTTGGTCTTCTTGGTGGCCGACACCTCGACCTCGAGCACGTCGCCGCCGAGCGTCTCGACCTGGACGTCGTGCTGCACCAGCTCGCCGCGCACGCGCTCGGGCTTGGCGTCCGGCTTGTCGATCTTGTTGATCGCCACGATGATCGGCACGTCCGCCGCCTTGGCGTGGGCGATCGCCTCCGCCGTCTGCGGCATGACGCTGTCGTCGGCGGCGACGACAAGCACCACGATGTCCGTGACCTTGGCGCCGCGGGCGCGCATCTGCGTGAAGGCGGCGTGGCCGGGCGTGTCGATGAAGGTCGTCAACTGCCCGCCGGGCGCGGCGATCTGGTAGGCGCCGATGTGCTGGGTGATGCCGCCGGCCTCGCCCGACTGGACGTTGGCATGGCGGATCGCATCGAGCAGCGAGGTTTTGCCGTGATCGACGTGGCCCATGATGGTCACCACGGGCGGACGCGCCAGCAGGTGCTCGTCGCTGTCGGGGCTGTCGAACAGCCCTTCCTCGACGTCGGCCTCGGCGACGCGCTTCACCGAATGGCCGAGTTCCTCGGCGATGAGCTGCGCGGTGTCGGCGTCGATGACGTCGTTGATCGTCGCCATCTGCCCCTGCTTCATCAGCAGCTTGATGACGTCCACCGCACGCTCCGACATACGGTTGGCGAGTTCCTGGATCGTGATGGTCTCGGGCAGGGTGACCTCGCGGGTAAGCTTCTCCTTCTGCTCCTGCACGTTGCCCTTGAGGCGCTGCGTGCGGCGGCGGAAGGATGCGACGGAGCGCGTGCGCTCCTCGGCGGTATCGCCGGTGGCGGTGGACACGGTGAGGCGGCCGCGGTCCTTCTGCCCGCCCGGCGTCGGGCGCGCCGGGGTGCGCGGCGGCATCACGATGCGGGTCGGCATGCCGGGGCGGCGGATGATGCGCTTTGCGTCGTCCTCGCCCTCGGTCGGACGGGGTGCGGCGAAGACGGGCGTCATCGGACGCGCGGCGGACGGCGAGGATGGACGCGGACCGGACGGCGGCGCATACGGACGGCGCGGGGCGAAGGACGTCGCTCCCGGCTCGCCACCGCTGAAACGGCGCGCGGCTTCGGCTTCCGTGCGGCGGCGCGTTTCCATGTCCTGGGCGCGGCGCACCTCTTCCTCGCGCTTGCGCGCCTCGGCTGCGGCACGCTCGGCACGGTCGCGCTCGTCGCGCTCGGCGCGCAACCTCGCGTCGAGTTCGGCGCGGCGACGGTCGTCGTCCTCGCGCTCCTTGGCGCCGGACAGGGCGCGGGTGCGGGCGTCGCGCTCCTCCTCCGTCAAGGTCCTGAGGACGACGCCGCGCGGCGGCCGGGGAGCGGGCGGCGGCGCGACAGGACGCGCGGCGGGCGCC
>CAXTFM010000115.1:0-11432 GCA_964243435.1 uncultured Beijerinckiaceae bacterium | reverse complement strand
GCCTCACGGCGTCGCTCGACGCCGACCCGCGCGGCGCCGGGCGCCTGCGCCTCGCCGACGGCGCCGCGATCGACCGGCGCGTGCTGCGCTACCTCGAACGCTCCGACATGCTCGACGTCGCCGGCGACGCCGAGGTCGCCGACGAGGGACGCACCCTGCTCGTGCCCGTCCGCGTCCGCCGCGAGGTGTTCCCCTTCGGCACCGACGCCAACGGCCGCGACCTCCTCACCCGCATCCTCGTCGCCGGCCGCATCTCGCTCGCCGTCGGCGCGCTGGCCTCCGCCGTGGCGCTCGGCATCGGCGTCGCCTTCGGCGCGGTCGCCGGCTATGCCGGGGGGCGCACCGACGCGCTGATGATGCGGCTCGTCGACGTTGTCTACACCCTGCCCTTCATCTTCCTCGTCATCGTGCTCCTCGTGCTGTTCGGGCGTTCGCTGTGGCTGATCTTCGTCGCCATCGGCGCGGTGGAATGGCTCGACATGGCGCGCATCGTGCGCGGGCAGACGCTGACGCTGAAGCGCCGCGACTACGTGCTCGCCGCGGAAGCGTTGGGCGAGCGCGGCGGGCGCATCCTGTTCCGCCACGTCGTGCCCAACATGATCGCGCCGATCATCGCCTACCTCGCCCTGCTGGTGCCGCGCGTCATCCTTGCGGAAAGCTTCCTGTCCTTCCTCGGCCTCGGCGTGCAGGAACCCTCGACGAGCTGGGGCATCCTCATCGCCGACGGCGCCCGCCACGTGCAGGGCGCGCAGAACCTCCTGGTCTTCCCCGCCCTCGCCCTCGCGATCACCGTTGTCGCGGCGAACCAGCTCGGCGAGGCGCTGCTGCGCGCCGCCGACGCGCGCGCCTGATGCCGGCACGGTGAGCGACCCGCTGCTCCGCTTCGAGGCCCTCGGCGTCCGTTTCGGCGACACGGAGGCGGTGCGCGCGCTGAGCCTCGCGGTCGAGGCCGGCGAAACCGCGGCGCTTGTCGGTGAAAGCGGCTCGGGCAAGAGCGTGGCGATGCTGGCCATGCTGGGCCTGCTGCCGCCGGGCGCCGCGACGAGCGGTCAGGTCCGCTTCGACGGGCACGACATGCTCGCCCTGGGGCCGCGCGCGCTCGACCGGGTGCGCGGACGAACGGTGTCGATCGTCTTCCAGGAGCCGCAATCGGCGCTCGACCCGCTGTTCACCGTCGGCGCACAGATCGCCGGCGTGCTGCGCCACGCGCGCGGGCTCGGGCGCCGTGCCGCCGCCGCGCGCGCGGTGGCGCTGCTGGAAGAGACCGGCATTCCCGAGCCGGCGCGACGCGCGCGCAGTTACCCCCACGAGCTTTCCGGCGGACAGCGCCAGCGCGTCGCCATCGCCATGGCGATGGCCTGCGCGCCCAAGCTGCTCATCGCCGACGAACCCACCACGGCGCTCGACACGACCGTCGCCGCGCGCATCCTCGACCTGCTCGCCGGCCTCAAGGCGCGCCACGGCATGGCCCTGCTCCTCATCAGCCACGACCTCGGACTGGTGCGCCGCGTCGCCGACACGGTGCACGTGATGGAGCGCGGCCGCCTCGTCGAGAGCGGCACCACCGCCGACCTCGTCGCCCAGCCGCGGCAGCCCTACACGCGGAAGCTGCTCGCGGCCGACCGCCTGCCCGCCGCCGCCGCCGCGCCCGCCGTGGCCGCCGCGACGCCGCTGCTCCAGGCCGAGGACATCCGCGTGCGCTACCGGCTGCGCGGGGGCTGGGGCGCAGCGCGCTGGTTCACCGCCGTCGACGGCGTGTCGCTCGCAATCCGCCCCGGCGAAACGATGGGGATCATCGGCGAGTCCGGCTCCGGCAAGTCGACGCTGGGACGGGCACTGCTGCGCCTCACGCCCGCGACCGGCGCCTTGCGCTTCGACGGGAACGACCTTCAAGCCCTGTCCACGGCGTCGCTGCGCCCGCTGCGCCGCGACCTGCAGATGGTGTTCCAGGATCCGTTCGCCTCGCTGTCCCCGCGGCTCACCCTGGGCGAGATCGTCGGCGAGGGGCTGCGCGTCCACGAGCCGGCGATGACGGCGCGCGCGCGCGCCGACCGCGCCGCCGCTGCGCTGGAGGAAGTCGGCCTGCCTGCGCCCTACGCCGCCCGCCGCCCGGCCGAGCTGTCCGGCGGACAGCGCCAGCGCGTCGCAATCGCCCGCGCGATGATCCTGGCGCCGCGCGTCGTCGTCCTCGATGAGCCGACCTCCGCCCTCGACCGCTCCGTGCAGGCCGAGGTCCTCGCCCTGCTCCGCCGCCTCCAGGCCGAACGCGGGTTGAGCTACCTGTTCATCACCCACGACCTCGCCGTGGTGCGGGCGATGGCGACACAACTCATGGTGATGCGGGACGGGCGCCTCGTCGAGGCCGGGGCCACCGGCGACGTGCTCGGCGCGCCGCGCGAATCCTACACCGCGCAGCTCGTCGCCGCGGCGGCGCTGCAGCCGGCGGGGTAGACGGGGCGGAACGCCGCGTGCTCAGCCCGCTGCGCCGAGCGGGCCGCGCGTCGTATCAAAACCTTGCACCAGCGGCAGCTTGACGGCCGCGCCGTTGTTCGCCGCAGATTGGTAGATCGCCGCCAGCACCTTCATGTCGGCAAGGCCCTCCTCGCCCGGCGTGTGCGGCGCGCGGTCGGCGCGGATCGCCTCGGCGAAATGGTCCATCTCGGCGCCGAACTGGTTCTTCGGCGTCCACACCCGCTCCTCCTTGACGCTCGCCTCGCCTGCCTTGCGGCCGATCTGCATGACGAGGTTGTTGTAGGAAAAGGCCGGGTCGAGGCCGAACCACGCGTCGGTGGCGGCGCAACGCAACCGCCGGTCCTCATGAAAGGAGTAGCCCGACGTGCCCGTCGCCAGCACGCCGGATGGGAACTGCAGGGTAAAGGTCGCGAGGTCCTCCACTTCGCGGAAGCGCGGGTCGCCGCGGGGCTGGGTGACGCGCCCGGTGACCTCCACCGGCTCCTCGCCGGTGATGTAGCGGAACGCGTTGAAGCAGTAGACGCCGACATCGGGCAGCGAGCCGCCGCCGGCAAGTGCCTTGCTCTGCCGCCACTGCCCGGCAACGTCGTTCTGGCCGTTCACCGCCTCGATGAAGCGCAGCGGCCCGTAGGTATTCCTGCGCGCCATCTCAATCAGCGCGCGATGCGCCGGCACGTATTGCATGCGGTAGGCGATCATCAGCCTGCGCCGGGCATCACGGCAGGCGGCGATCATGCGCTCCGCCTCGGCGACGCTGGTGGCCATCGGCTTCTCGCACAGCACGTGCTTGCCGGCCGCCGCGGCGCGCTCGGTCCATTCGAGGTGCAGGGAATTCGGCAGCACGATGTAGACGATGTCGACGTCCGGGTTGTCCTTGATCCGCTCAAAATCCTTGTAATCGTAGACGTGGGTCGCCGGCACGCCGTTCTGCGCGGCGACCGCCATCGCCACGTCGCGGGCGCCGCTGACCAGGGCGGCGAGCCGGACCTGCTTGGCTTCGCCAAAGCCGGGGATGATCTGTTCAAGCGTCAGGTGCCCGATTCCGACCACCGCGACGCCGAGGCGCTTGTCCGGCGGCGCGCGGTTCGGCACGGGCTCGCCGCCCTCGCCCGGCGCGTGCAGCGGCGGCAGCGCGACGTGGCCGTCCTTCACGCTGCCGTACATCGCCTGAGGCTGTTCGGGCGCCGCCCGCGCCTGCCCGACGAGGCCGGCGGCGGCGGCACCGGCCGTCGCCGCGATGACACGGCGTCGCATCGGATCGAAGGTCGGCTTCGTCATCGGGGGTCTCCTTGCGCAGTTGCGCCCTCAACGAGGATGGCGCATCGGCGTTCGCCCCCGCGACCACACGAAGCCGGGAACAAGGTGGCAACGGGCGGAGAGGCCCGGCGCGCGATGCAACTGGCGGGCAGGTCGGACATTTACCGCCTATCTCGATCAAGGAGAAGGGTCACATGTCCTCAGTCTTGAAGGCACTCGCGACAGCGGCAGCACTGGTGCTGGCTGCGGCGCCGGCGGTTGCGCAAAGCAGCGGTGGCACGGCAACCGGCGGCGCCAGCGGCGGCACGAGCGGCGGTAGCGGCCAGGGCAGCACCGGTGGCGGTGGCGGCGGTGGTGGCGGCGGTTAGCCGCCACTCGCGCCGTCAGCTTTCGCGGTTGATGCCGCGGAAGCCCGTCGCCAGAACGTAAAGTTCGGCCGAGCCTGCACGACTGGCTTCCGGCTTAACGTGGTGAACGGCGGCGAAATCAGTCTTCAAACGGCGCAGAAGCTCACCCTCTGCGCCGCCTTGAAACACCTTGCATAAAAAGGCGCCACCGACGCTCAGCACGTCGCAGGCAAAGTCGGCGGCGAGTTCGGCGAGACCCATAATGCGAATGTGGTCGGTTTTCCTGTGCCCGGTGGTATTGGCCGCCATGTCCGACAGCACGAGATCGGCCGCGCCGCCGAGCATTTCCTTGAGACGGTCGGGCGCCTCGGGCGCCATGAAGTCGAGAACGGTAAATTCCACGCCAGCAAGCGGTTCCACGGCGAGCAGATCGATGCCGACGACCTTGCCCCTACCCTTTTCGACGCCGCTCGCGCGCGCCGCGACCTGCGCCCATCCCCCCGGCGCTGCGCCGAGGTCGACGACGCGCTGGCCGGACTTGAGGATGCGGTAGCGGCGGTCGATCTCAACCAGCTTGTAAGCGGCCCGCGAGCGATAACCGTCGCGCTTGGCCTGCGCGACATAGGGATCGTTAAGCTGCCGTTGCAGCCACAACGTCGAGGACAGCGACCGTTTGCGCGCCGTCTTCACCCGCGTCTTGAGATCTCCCCGCGGGTTGCCGCCCGTGCCTTGACCCATTTTGCTCACGCGCCGTCGCGCGACCACATGCGGTCCGCCGTCATCATCTCCATGAGGATGCCCTCGCGCAAACCGCGGTCGGCGATGCGGACGCGCTCGCAGGGGAACGCGCGGCGGATCGCCTCGAAGATGGCGCAGCCCGCGAGCACGAGGTCGGCGCGGGCGGGACCGATGCAGCCGTTCGCCACGCGCTCGTCGAAGGACATGGCGCGGAGTTCGGCGATCGTCGCGGCGATGGCGTCAGGCGCCATCCACAGGCCGTCGACCCTGCGGCGGTCGTAGCGGGCAAGGCCGAGATGGACGCCGGCGATGGTGGTGACGGTGCCCGAGGTGCCGAGCAAGTGGAAGCGCGCGCACCGCGTTTCGCCGGCGACGGCCGCCACGAAGGGCGCCAGCTCGGCTTCGACCCGGCACACCATGGCATCGAAGACGGCCGGGGTTACCGTATGACCGCCGAACATCTCCGCGAGGCGTACCACGCCGACCTGCATGGAACGCCACGCCCGGATGCGCTCGCGCAAGGCGCCGTCCGCGCGACGGTCGCTGCGCCGGCGCGCCACGTCTCCGCGCGCGAGCCACACGATCTCGGAGGAACCGCCGCCGATGTCGAAAAGGACGATGCCCTCCGCTTCCGGGTCGGCGAGGCTCGAGCACCCCGCCGTCGCCAGGAACGCCTCGGTTTCACGGTCGACGATCTCAAGCTCCAGGCGCGTTTCCGTCCTGACGCGTTCAAGGAACGCGGCGCTGTTCTCCGCTGCGCGGCAGGCCTCGGTGGCGATGAGGCGCGCGCGGGTGACATGGCGCAGCTGGATCTTCTCGCGGCACACCTTGAGCGCGGCGATCGTGCGCTCCACGGCGGCCTCGCCGAGCTTACCGCCTGCAGCGATGCCCTCGCCGAGCCGCACGATGCGGCAGAAGCTGTCCACGACGCGGAACGCGCCGGGGTCGGCGCCGGCTAGGGGCTGCCGGGCGATCAGCAGACGGCAGTTGTTGGTCCCGAGATCGAGGGCGGCATAGGTCGGCCCATAACCGCCGGGGCGCGGCGCGGGACCGGAGGCACCCCCCTGCGCAATGAACGGGTCCGGCGTTGCGGGAGCAAGCAGCGCGCGCACGCACGCCGAAGACGTCGATCGGCCGTTGTCCGGGCGCGGCGTGACGCCGACGTTGACAAGGGTGGATCCCGATCCGTCCATCCGCCGAGCGGCTCCCGCAGTGCCCGGCTGGATGCCGATGGCTTGATGCATCGTTGCAACAGCAGCGAATGTAATCGTCGCCCCGCGTTCTGTCCAAAGCTTTCCGGGCGCCGCGCTCGCGAAGCGGGCGCTCAGCGCTGCGGCGCCTCGCCTTGCGCCGGCGTGGAACCCGCCGCGCCGGGCCGCGCCGCAGGGACATCGGGGACGGGAAGCGGCGGCGCAGGCGCTTGCGAAGGTGGCGCGACGGCGCCGGGGGCCGCCGCCCCGGATGGACCACCTCCGTCGCGCGACGGGGCTGGCGCGGTCGCCTGCGATTCGCCTTTCCCCGGCGCCGTCGATGCGTCACCGCGCGGCAGCGGTGCCGCGGGCGGCGGCGACACGGCGGCAGGCGGCGCCGCATCCGGCACGCGCGGGCTTTGGGATGCGGCGCGCGGCACCTCCGACACCGGGTCGGTGGCTGGCGCCGCCGGCACAAGCGCGTGGCTCACGCCGACTGGCGCGGCGCCGGACTCCACTTTTATCGAAGGCAGCGTCGCCGTTGGCGGCACGGGCACTTCCGCTCCCGCGTTCGGCCCTGATACGGCCGGCGCCGGGACGGGTGGCGCCTGTCGCGACACGAGCGGCGGCAGGCGCGGGACGGCGAGCTTGATCGCCCTCGCCTCGGCGCTCGTGATGACGATCGGCCCGCCATCGGGCGTGCGGCCCGGCTCCAGCACGAAGAACTGTTCGGCACGGGCGTCACGCACGAGCGACACGATGGCGCCCTCGCGGTCGCTCCGAACCGTCGCGATCGGCTGTCCGCGGCTGTTGCCGAGCACGGTGACGCGACCGCCGTCCGCGTCGATCCGCGTCGTGATGCGCAGCAGCGGGTCGGCCTTGGGACCGGTCTGCACGATCGCGACGGCACCGTCGTCCCGCGTCGTCACCGTGCGCGACACCACCGCGCCGCTGCCGTTCGTTTCGATCAGCGTCGCGCGCCCCCGATCCAGCACCTGGTCGAGCCGGCACAGCAAACGTCCACCGCTCGTGGTCACGGTCGCGACGTCGCGGACGCTGGTGACGACGGGCTCGGACCCGGCGACGTAGGGCTGCACGACCTCGCCGGGTCGCTGCGCGTCCTTGACCTCAGCCGGCACGGCGACCGGCGCTGGGATCGGCAGCACGCCGATCGGCATGATCGGCGGGGGCGGCATATCGACGAAGGCGTCGCGTTGCGGCGGCGGCAGCGTCACCGGCAGCGGGGGCATCACCGACCAGCACACCTTGGCCGCGGTCGCCTCGCGATTATTGAACATCGCGGCCTCGTCGGCGGGAGGCGGCGGCGCGGCTGCGAAATCGTAAAGGTCGAAACGGGGCGGCGGCTCGAGCGCGACGTGAAGCGCCGCCAGGCGGCGGCGCACGTCGCCGAAATGCGGCCCGCGGGGGTAGCGGCGCATGTACGTCCAGTAGGCGCGCGCGGTGTCGGCCGCGAGGGCTTCGCTCCACAGCAGCGCTTCGCGCCGTGTCGCGAGCAGCGCGCGGACGCAGCCGGCCGCGCGCTCGTTCGGGTAGGCGCGCAGGAAGTCGCCATAGCTCGACAACGTGTCGCGGCCCAGGCTCGCGGCGAAGGCGTCGTCGGCAGCCGACGCGGTGCCCGGCGGAGCTTTGGGCGGCGTCGCCGCGGCCGGTGCGGGATGGAACACGACGTCGGCGCTGCCGGTGTCGAAGGGCACGGCGCTGCCGTTGCTGCGCTGGGCGACGCGAAGCCGCACGCGCCGCAGCAGCGCGTCGAGCGGCAGGCCTGGCACCTGCATGGCCTCGGCGAGGGCGCGGGCGAAGACGCCGTACACGACGCCGTCCATCGCGGCGACGGTGCCCGGCGCGGCGTTGAAGGCGGCAAGCGTCCCTTCCGGCAGCGCAGGAATGGCGAGGCCCGTCGCCAGCGGCAGACCCGCGCCGGCGAAGGGAGTCGGCCGGGCGAGATCGAAGATGAACGCGCGGGCACGGGCTGGCAGCGCCTCGATGGGCTGGGCAAGGTCGGATAAGCGCGCCGCCTGCGCCGGTACCTCCTCATCGCGCGCGATGCGGGCGTCGACGGGCACGAAAAAGTTGTCGCCGTCATATTGCAGGCCGTAGCCGGCGAGGTAGACGACCACCGTGGCGTCCGCTCCCGCCGCGCGCGCCTTGGCGACAAAGTCGGCGAAGACCGTGCGCAGTGTGGCGGCGTCGGTGTTGCCCGCCGCGGTGACGGCGTAGCCGGCCTGTGCCAAGGATTGCGCGACGAGCGCGGCGTCGTTGAACGTGGTCGGCAGGGGCGCGGCACCGTAGGCGGCGTTGCCGACCACGAGCGCGATGCGACGCCCCCCTTCCGCCGCCGCGGCGTGGCCGTTGAGCGCCAGCAGCGTCGAAGCGCAGAGAACGGCGCGAACCCAGACCGGCATGGCTCCTCCTGCCGCCCTTATGGCAAAGGTTCACCGCGCCCGGCAAACCTCGCGTGCCGCGCGAAGCGGTTAAGTCGCTGGATGAAGACCCGCCGAGAAGACCAGGAGCACGGCCGTTTCGGCGAGCTGCTGGGCGGCGCCGGCGACGTCGCCGGTTTGCCCGCCGATCTGCCGGCGGGCGAGCGCCGTCACACCGAGGGCACTCGCCGCCGCGGTGGCCACCGCAACCGCGCTCCGCCAAACGCCCGCGCCGCATGCCGCCGCAAGCACCGCACCGAGCAGCACCACCACCGCCGCCGTGGCAAGGCCGCGCGCGCCGGGACCCGCTCCCGCCCCGACCCCGTCGGCCCGCGCCGGCGGCAGCAGGCCGAGCGGGACGAGGCAGGCCGCGCGCGACAGCGCCGCGGCGGCGAGCAAGGCGAGGACGGCCGCGCCGGTGCCGTGCACCAGGATCGCCGTCAGCGTGGCGGCGCGGATGAACAGGGTGAGGGCGAGGGCGACAGCGCCAAACGCGCCGATGCGGCTGTCCCGCATGATGGCGAGCTTGCGCTCTCGGGTGCGGCCGCCGCCGAAGCCGTCGGCGCAGTCGGCCAGCGCGTCCTCGTGCAGCGCTCCGGTGAGGGCGACGAGGCTCGCCAGCGCCAGCGGGGCGGCGACGGCCGGCGGAAGCTCGGCCGCCAGCGCGGCCAGCGTCACCATGATCGGCGCGAGCGCGATCACGGCTCCGGCGAGGGGTGCCATCCCCGCCGCCGCCGCGAAGCCCCGCGCGCCGAGCGCGATCTCGCGGCGCGTCGCCGGCACGGGAAGGCGCGAAAAGAAGCGCAGGCAGATCAGGAGGTCGATGAGCAGCGTCATCCTTCCCGCTTCCCAACGCGAAAAGGCGGCGGGCTCGAAGCCCGCCGCCCTATATCCCCCACAGCTCGTGTCTCGCGGGTCGTGGGGGAGATCCCTGGCGCCTAGAGGCCGGCGAGATAGCGCGTCGGATCGACCGGGGTCGAGCCCTTGCGCAGCTCGAAGTGCAGCTGCGGCGAGGACACATTGCCGCTTTGGCCGGACATGGCGACGGTCTGGCCGCGCTTGACCTGCTCGCCGCGCTTGACCTGGATGTCGCCGTTGTTGGCATAGGCGGTGACGTAGCCGTTGGGATGGCGGATCAGCACGAGGTTGCCGAACCCCTTGATCTCGCTGCCGGCATAGGCAACGACGCCGCTTTCCGCCGCCTTCACGGCCGTGCCTTCCGGCACCGCGATGTTGATGCCGTCATTGCCGCCGGACTTGAAGCCCTGGATGATGCGGCCGTGCGCGGGCCAGCGGAACTCCGGATTGCCGTTCGCCGCCGGCTTGTCGGCACCGGGCGGCGGCAGGCTCGCAGTCGGCGTCGGGTCGACGGCCGCCTTCTTAACCGGCGCGTCCTCCACCTTGGCGACCTTCACCGGCTGCTCGCGCACCGTGGCGGGCGCGGCGCGGGCGGCGTCGGCCTGCGCGGTGCGCTGCGCCGCCTTTTGCTGCGCCGCGGCGACCCGCGCCTCCTTGGCGGCCTTCAAGTCGGCGGCCTTCAGCTCGGCAACCTTGCGCTGCGCCTCGCCGGACTTCGCCGCCTCGGCCTTGGCAAGCCTGTCCGCGTGCGCCTGCTCCAGCTTGCCCATCGCCTTCTCGCGGCCACGCGGCTTGCCGGCATCGGCGGCGGGCTGCGGTCCCTTCACCCAGCGCAGCTTGTCGTGTTCGGCCGTCTCGTGCCGTGCCGTCCTGGCGTCGGCGACCTGCCTGGCCTGCTGCCGCGCGGCGTCCTCGCGCCGCGCGACGTCCATGCGCTTCGCGTCCGCGTCGCGCTTGGCTTGCGCTTCCCTCGCCTGTGCCTCCTTGGCCTGTGCCTCCTTGGCCTGATTCTGCTTGGCCGCGTCGTCGTGCTTGGCGAGGAGGCGCGCGCGGGCGGAATGGTCGTGGGGCTTCGGCGCGGCATCCGCGACGGGCGCGCGGGCCGGGGCGCCGCTCGCATTGGCGTTGTAAACGGGGATGACGACGCGGGTGCCGGGATGGATCTGCGTCGCCGAGGTGAGGCCGTTCTCGTGCAGCAGCGCCTCCATCGGGATGTTGTAGCGTTGGGCGAGGACACCGGCGGTCTCGCCATTGGCGGCGATCACGGCCATGCCGCCAGCCGCCGACCACGAGCCGTGGCCCGACGGGGTGGGGATGGACGCCGTGCGCTCGGTGCGCGGGGGCACGTAGGTCGAGGCGAGGCGCGGGCTGGCGTGGGCCGGCGACTCGTAGTCGGCGACCTGCCGCGACGGCACGTCGGCTGGCGGCGCCAGTGGGCGCGACTGCACGGCCGCCGTATGCACGGGACGGTAGGGCGGCGGGGGCGCCAGATCGCGTTCCGCGACGTCGCGGTCGGCGCGAGCCGGCTCACTGGACGCGGAGCGGAACGGGTTGCCGAGCGGGTCGCCGATGAAGCGACTGCTGTCGGCGCAGCCTGCCAGAAGAGCGGCCGTCAGGCCGGCGAACGCGAAACGAACGCTGCGACAGTTGCCGAACGCGAGTGGAACTTTGCACATGACGCAACCTGGGTACGCGATGTCAGTGCGGCCATTAACGATGGGGCGAGTTAAAGCCGGGTTTAAGATGAACGGGCGGTCATCGAAAAGCCCGTGATGTAAACGTTAAGCGCCCTTAAGTATCTCCAGCGCCACAAGACTTGCGCTGGTCCGGCATCGGAGCGGACGACGCGACCGCCGCGGTCAAGGCCGGCGCTTGCAGCGCGCGCCCGTCAACCCACATGATGGGCGAGACATCACGGCCGCGCCGTTCCGGGCGACCGTTCGCCCGGGCTCACCTCGACATGCGCGATCCCTACACCATCCTCAGCGTCACCAAGGCCGCGAGTGCGGCGGACATCAAGAAGGCCTACCGCCGCCTCGCCAAGCAGTACCATCCCGATCAAAGCACCGATCCAAAGGCGAAGGACCGTTTCGCCGAGGTCGGCGCCGCCTACGAGATCCTCGGCGACG
>CAXTFM010000114.1:0-11448 GCA_964243435.1 uncultured Beijerinckiaceae bacterium | reverse complement strand
GGGCGCACCGGCGTCACCGCGCCCGCCCCGCGTCGAGGCGCGCGTCGGCGAGCGCGCCGGCGAACAGCCGCGTCGCCGCCGCCTCGTCGACGGGCTCGCTCGCGAACCATAGCTTCTTGAGGTCGACCACGCTGCCCTCGCGAGCGAGGCCGAGGGTGAAGAAGGCGGTCACCGCGGCGGTTTGCAGCTCCATGTCGAGGCTCATCGCGAGGGGGCGCGCCCAGTCGAGGTCGATCGCCGCCGTGCAGGCGAACAGCAGCGTGCCGTCGCGAAACGACAGCTCGGCCGAGGTTTGCACGAGGTCGGCGATCGCCGCCCACTGGCCGTTGCGGATGTGGACGGCCATGTCGCCGAGGTCGAGGAGGCGCAGCTCCGCCGCGAGGTCGGTGACGGCCTCGGCGAGCAGGGCGGCGCGGGTGACCGCGTGGTGCAGAACGTCGTGGCGCATGGTCAAGCCTTCACGCCGCTGCGCGCGGTCCGCGCATTGCGCGCCTGCAGGAAGTGGATGAGTTCCGCCACGGCCTTGAAGAACTCCGGCGGGATGAGCTGGGACACCTCGACACTGTCGTACATCGACCTTGCCAGAGCCTTGTCTTCGATCACGGGAATGCCGTTGCTTTCGGCGATTTCGCGGATCTTCAGGGCAATCAGGTCCTGACCCTTGGCGAGCACCACCGGGGCACCGCCCTCCTCGCGAACGTAGCGCAGCGCGATGGCGTAATGCGTCGGGTTGGCGATGACGAGCGTCGCCTTGGGCACGGAGGCCATCATGCGCCGGCGCGCCCGGTCGAGGGCGAGCGAGCGGCGCTTGGCCTTGAGCAGCGGGTCGCCCTCGGCCTGCTTCATCTCGTCCTTGACCTCCTGACGCGTCATGCGCAGCTCGCGGCGCCAGCGCAGCCGCGCCCAGACGAGATCGGCGGCGACCACCAGCGCGTAGGCGACCATCGAGCCGGCGAGCAGACGGGCGACGATGCCCAGCGTCAGCGCGCCGAGCAGCGCCGGGTCGCCGTTGAGCGTCGCGAGCAGGGCGTCGACCTGCCCGCGCATCACCACCGTGACCACCACCGACACGATGGCGAACTTGGCAAGGCTTTTGGCGAACTCGACCTGCCCGTCGCGGCCGATCAGGCGCTTGAGGCCGGCCGCCGGCGACAGCTTCGACCAGCGCGGCGCGATGCGGCTCGCCACGAGGCGCGGCAGCCCCTGCGCCATGCCGGCGACGAGGCCGGCAAGCATCAGCAGGAGCAGGATGGGCATGAGGAAGCCGGCGGCGGCCCAGACCGCGAGGCTCAAGGTCGCCACCGCATCCGCCGTGGTGGCGAAAGGGTCGCGCGCCGGGTTGGCGAACAGCTCGGCCAGCGTGGCGGTCAGCGCCCGCACTTTGCCGGCGAGCACGAAGGAGGACACCGCCAGCATGACGGCGAGCGAGGAGAACACCGAAGCCTCGCGCGAGAACGGCGTGTTGCCGCCCTCCAGCGCGTCGCGGACCTTCTTTTCCGAGCCCTCCTCGGTTTTGTCCTCGCTGTCGTCCGCCATCGCCGCCGATCAGTCCGCCGCGCGCAGTTCGACTTCGCCGCGCTCCGCCATGTCGAGCAGGAGGTCGGCGATGAAGCGGCGCGCCGCGGCGACGTCGCGGGCGGGCGGCTGGCCTGCGCTGGCGAGCTCGTTCTCGACGAGGCGGCGCGCGCGGGCGGTGAGCGAGGACAGCATGGTGGCGCGCAGGTCCGGGTCGGCGGTGGCGAGCGCGGTGACGATGCGGTCGCTCGGCACCTTTTCGAGCAGGGCCTGGCGCGTCGCCGCCGGCAGCGTGGCGAGGTCGTCGAAGGAGAACAGCTTCGCGCGCAGCGCCTCGGCCTGTTCCGGCCGGTCGGCTTCGAGGGACTTCATGACGTCGGCGGCCTGGTCGGGAGCCATCTTGTTGATGATGCCGGCCATACGGTTGGTGCCCGCGTTCGCGGGGGCGGGCGGGTTGAGGATCAGGTCCGACTTGATGCGCGCCTCGACGATGCGCAGCGCCGCGTCCGCCACCGGGCCGAGCGCGAGGAGCCGCCGCGTCACCGCGTTGCGCAGCGCGCGCGGCAGCAGCTCCAGGATCGCCGCCGCCTTGCCGGCCTCCAGTCGCGACAGCACGAGGGTGAGCACCTGCGGGTGCTGCCGGCCGAGATAGGCGGTGAGCACCTCGTTGGGCAGCGCCGCGATCTGGCCCCAGGTCGTGCTGTTGGAATTGCCGAGCACGTCGGACATGATGTCCTTGACCTGCTCGGGCGGCAGCACGCCCGAGATCAGGTTCTCCGCCTCGTCGGCGGTGCCGCGCAGTTCGAGGTTGGACGAGAACTCGTCGGCGAACTCCTCGACGAGCGACTCCAGCACGGCGATCGGCACCGCCCCGAGCGCGGCGGCCGAGCGCGTGATGGCCTTCAGTTCGCCCGGCTCGAAATGACCGAGCAGCCGGCTTGCCAGCGGCTTGCCCATCACGAGGAGCAGGGCCGCCACCTTGTCCGCGCCGTTCAGGGAGCGCACGGCGGTGTCATAGGTGACGCTCATCGGGTTTGACGCTCATGGGAACTTGCGCTCATGGGAACTGGCGCCGATGGGAACTGGCGTTGATGGAGGGCTCGCGGTCGTTGGACGGCGAAGCCGTCGATCAGCCGGCGACGGTGGGGCAGCGGTTCAGCCGGCGGCGTCGGGCTGGCCGACGATGTCGATCAGCTTGACGCCGATCTTGGTCGGGTCGTCGTCGAGGGCGACGAGTTCGCCCCGCGCGATCACGCGGCCGTTGACCACGACATCGACGGGGTCGGACACGTGGTGGTCGAGCGCGACCAGCGCGCCGCGCTCCAGCTTCATCAGCTCGGCGATCGGCATGGATGTCGCGCCGAGGAACACCTGCACCGTCACCGGGATGCGCAGGATCTGGTCGAACTGCTGCGGCGATGCCGCCAGCGTGGCGGGTGACACGTCGAGGGTCTGGGTCATGGCATTCTCCTAGCTGGCGCGGTCGGCCGGCCGCGCGCCGCCCGGCCTGCGGGTTGGGTCGGGCACGACCTCGTCGAGGCGCAGCGCGTAGTGCTCACCATCCTGCCCGAGCTCGCCGCGAAATAGCGTGCGGCCGTTGCACACCAGGGACGCGGTGGAGCGGGCGCCGGGCACGACGTGGAGCACCTGGCCCGGCGTGAGCCGGGCGATGGCGCCGAGGGCGAGGTCCTGCACGGCGAGGAAGGCCTCGACCCGCACCGGTGCGCGGCCGAGCTCGCGCCGGAACTGGTCGCTCCAGCCGGGATCGGGCGCGGCGGGCGACTCCGCCTGCGGCTCCTGATCGGCAGTGCGGAAAGCGGCGAGCGCCGCCGGCGGCAAGGCGAGGCGAAGGGTGCCGCGCTGGCCAAACAGGGCGAGGGAAAAGCTCAGGACGCCGGCGCGCTGCACCCGGGCGCCGAAACTGTCGGCATCGAGGCCGGCGTCGAGGCGGGTCGCCCGCGCCTTGCCGAAGCCGCCCCATTCCGCCTCGATCGCCGCCGCGGCGAGCGTCACCAGCGTATGGGCGAACTGCCCGTCGATGTCGGTCGCCGGGCGCGGCGCGGGACCGTGGGGCTCGGCGCCGTTGCCGCCGGCGAGCAGCTCCACCACCGCGTGGACCAGCGTTGCGTCGAGGCTGGCGATCAGCGTGCAGGGCACGCCGTCGCAGCCGATCGCCGACACCACGTGCTCGGGCCGGTGCGCCTGCAAGATGGCCTGCACCGACTCCGCCGCGATGGCCGACACGGTGCCCTCCGCGATCGTCGCCTGGCCGGCCATCGTTTGCAGGCTCTTGACCAGGGCGCCGAGAAGCCGGTCGGCGGCGGCGCTGAGGCCGGGCGCCGCTTCGAGCAGGGCCGAGGCCCGCGACGATCCGGGCGCGGGTGCCGCGGCGCGCGCGGCGGCGGAGGGGATGCTGGCAAAGGGGAACACCTCAGGCTGCCGCCTTCATCGGCTCCGCGGCGCCCTTGCCGCCCATGGTCTCGCCCTCGACGTCGTCGATGGAGGGACGGTCGTAGGCCGAGATGGTCTTGCGCCCGTGTTCCAGCGCGATGAGCGGCATGGCGCCGTTCATGAAGGCGAGCAGCGCTTGCTTGATGATGACGTACAACCGGCAGCGCTTTTCCCGCGTCACCTTGATCTTGCTGGCGAGCGGGCCGGCAAGGCCGTAGGACATGAAGATGCCTGCGAAGGTGCCGACCAGCGCCGCGCCGATCAACTCGCCGAGCAGCTCGGGCGACTGGTCGAGCGCGCCCATCGCCTTGATGATGCCGAGCACGGCGGCGACGATGCCGAGCGCCGGCAAGCCGTCCGACACGGCCTGGATGGCCTGGTAGGGCTTCAGCTTGTCGCGCTTGATGGTTTCGATCTCCTCGTCCATCAGCGCCTCGATCTCGTGGGTGCGGGCGTTGCCGATGAGGATGAGGCGGATGTAGTCGCAGATGAAGGCGGTCATCGCCTTGTCGGCGAGCACCAGGGGGAACTTCTTGAAGAACTCGGACTCCGCTGGGTTGTCGATCTGCTCCTCCAGCTGGTTGCGGGCGTTGCCGCGCAGTTCGCGCATCAGCACGTAGAGCAGGCCGAGCAGGTCGAGGTAGTCGCGCCCCTTGGGCGCCTTGCCCTTGATGGCCTCCAGGATGGCGCGCCCCGTGTCCTTGATGGTGGCGAGCGGGTTGGCGACGATAAAGGTGCCGAGCGCCGAGCCGCCGATGATGATGAACTCGTAGGGCTGCCACAGCACGCCCATGTGCCCGCCGGCCGCCGTGAAGCCGCCGAGCATGCAGCCCAGCGCCACAATCATTCCAATCGCGAAGCTCAAGGACCCGCTCTCCCGTTCGTTGCCGATCACACCAGCACGAACTTGCACGAAACTGGCGTGCGGCGTGACGCGGGACGGCGGGTGCGGCGCGGCTTGGCGGCGGCTCGGGCGTGGACAGCTTCGGGCAAGTTCGGCGCGGCAGCGTGGTTCGACCACTTCGCCGGAGCCGGCCGTGCTCTCGACCACAGCCTCCTACCTCGCCATCGTCAACAACCAGGCCGCGCAGCAGGCGGCGGTGGCGCGCGAGCCGAGCGTCAAGACCGCCACCGCCTACTATCTCGCCCACATCGGCAACGTGACCAGCATCTCCGCCTTCGTGAACGACTCCCGGCTGCTGACCTACGCGCTGAAGGCATACGGGTTGGAAGACCAGACCAACGCCAAGGGGCTGATCACCAAGGTGCTGCAGGGCGGGGTGGCAAACGCGAAGTCGCTGGCCAACACGCTCTCCGACCAGCGCTGGCGCGCCTTCGCCAAGGCCTACGACTTCGCCGGCCAGGGCGCGGCGGCGACGAGCGCGACGGCGGCGACCACCGGCGCGACCGCGGGCTACGCCGAGCAAACGTTGGAAGACCAGGCCGGCACGTCGAACGCGGGGGTCCAGCTCGCGCTGTACTTCACCCGGCAGGCGCCGGGCATCACCAGCCTGTACGGCCTGCTCGCCGACACGAAGCTCCTCAAGGTGGTGCAAACCGCCTTCGGCCTGCCGACGTCCGTCGGCGCCAACATCGACGCGGAGGAGCAGACGCTGGCCAAGCACGTCACCCTCGCCGACCTCAAGGACCCGGCCAAGGTGAAACAGATCGCCCAGCGCTTCGCCGCGCAATACGACGCCTCGGGCGCCAACACCTCGTCGGACACCTCCACGGTGGCGCAGATCTTCGCGGCGTCCTCGTCGTCGACGGGATTGTCGTCCGACCTGCTGCTCAGCCTGCAGGGCTTGAAACTCGGAGGCGTGTGACCCGTGCGCACCAACCTTTACGTGTCCATGTCCGGGCAGATCGCGCTGGAGCATCGCCTCGAAACCCTGTCCACCAACATCGCCAACATGAACACCGCCGGCTACCGCGCACAGGGGGTGACGTTCTCGACCGTGCTGTCGCGGGTGCAGGAGCGCCCGGCCTCGTTCGTCACCACCGGCGCAAGCTACGTGTCGCGCGCGCAGGGGCCGGTCACAAAGACGGACAACCCCTTCGACGTGGCCGTGCAGGGCGACGCCTTTCTCGGCATCCAGACCCCGGCCGGCACCGCCTACACCAAGGACGGGCGGCTCCAGCTCGCGCCGTCCGGCCAGCTGCAAACGCTGAACGGCTACCCCGTGCTCGACGCCGGCGGCGCCCCCATGCTGCTCGACGCCAACAACGGCGCCCCGGTCGTCGCCGCCGACGGCATGGTGACGCAGAACGGCCAGCAGGTCGGCGCCATCGGCCTGTTCGCCATCCCCGAGGACGCCCGCTTCAACCGCTACGACAACTCCGCCGTGATCCCCGACAAGCCGGCGACGCCCGTGCTCGACTTTTCCCGCGCCGGCGTGGTGCAGGGCTATTCGGAGGGCGCCAACGTCAACCCCATCTTGGAGATCACCAAGCTGATCGAGATCCAGCGCGCTTATGACGGCCTGACCAACACGACGCAGGCCAGCGAAACGAGCCTCGGCGACGCGATCAAGGGCCTCGGCGCGGCATGAGCACGCAATGACGCACGCCCTCCACCGGCTCGCCGCCGCCGCGGCGCGCCTCGCCGCGCCCGATGCGTTGCTGCGCGTCGGCGGCCTCGTCAGCGACATCACCCCGACGAGCTACAGGGTGAGCGGCCTGTCGCCGTTCCTCCGCCTCGGCGATTGCGTCGCCCTCGCGGGCGGCGGCGAACGCCACGGCGAGGTGATCCGCATCGGCAAGGCGAGCGCCACGGTGAAGCCGTTCGCCGACATCGGGCGCGTCGGCCTCGGCGCCGCGGTTGAACGGGCCGCGCCGGTCACGCTCGCCCCCGCCCCCTCCTGGAAAGGACGCATCGTGAACGCGCTCGGCGCGCCGGTCGACGGGGGCGGGCCGCTGGAAGCTGGCCGGGAGCGTCGCCCGATCCACGCCGAGGCGCCGCCGGCGCTGACGCGGGGCCGCGTCACCCAACCGCTGAAGAGCGGCGTGCGCGTGATGGACATCTTCACGCCGCTTTGCCACGGCCAGCGCATCGGCATCTTCGCCGGCTCGGGCGTCGGCAAGTCGACCCTGCTCGGCATGCTCGCGGGGGCGAGCGGCTTCGACACGGTGGTCGTGGCGCTGGTCGGCGAGCGCGGGCGGGAGGTGCGTGAGTTCGTCGAGGACGCGCTCGGGGCCAACCGCGCCCGAGCGGTGACGGTGGTCGCCACCGGCGACGAAAGCGCCACGCTGCGCAAGATGGCGCCGCTCACCGCCACCACGATCGCGGAATGGTTCCGCGACCGGGGCGACCGCGTGCTGCTGATGGTCGACTCCGTCACCCGTTTCGCCCACGCCGCCCGCGACGTGGCGCTCGCCGCCGGCGAGCCGGCGGTGGCGCGCGGCTACGCGCCGAGCGTGTTCACCGATCTGCCGAAGCTGCTGGAACGTGCCGGCCCCGGCGCGGCGCGGGGCGTGGGCGCCGGGGGCTCGATCACCGGCGTTTTCGCCGTGCTCGTCGATGGCGACGACCACAACGACCCCGTGGCCGACTGCATCCGCGGTACGCTCGACGGCCACGTGGTGCTCGACCGCGCCATCGCGGAGGCCGCGCGCTATCCCGCGATCAACGTGCTCGCCTCCATCTCGCGGCTCGGGCACCACGCGTGGACACCCGACCAACGCGCGCTGGTCGGCAAGCTGCGCGCGATGATCGCGCGCTTCGAGGACACGCGTGACCTCCGCCTGATGGGCGGCCTCCAGGCCGGCGCCGACCCGGAGCTCGACCAGGCGGTGACGCTGACCCCGGTGATCTACGAGGCGCTCACCCAGGCGCCGACCGGCGAGGCCAGCACCGACGCCTTTCGCGAACTCGCCGAAGCCCTCAGCAGGAAGAAGCCATGAGCCCACCCCCGCGCAAGGCGCCGCAGCGCGGCCCCGCCCTGTCCAGCGACGCGACGCTGGGGATCGTCGGCGGTTGCCTCGCCGCCGCGGCCGCCACCTTCGGCGTGGCGATGTCGATGCACGGGCCGGTCGTCGGACTCGGCAGCAGCGGCAACTTCACCGTGTTCGCGCAGTTCGCGCCGCGCAGCGCCCCGCGCCGCGCGTCCACGCCGGGTACCGCCGAACGGCCGGACTTCAGCCTCGACGAACTCGACCGCACCGCGACCGCTTCCATCCCGGCGCGGCGCGAGGACTCCTCGGTGGACGAAGGCGCCGCGACGGTGATCCTGCAAAGCGCCAGCGGCGTGGAAGCGACGATCCTGGTGGACGGCGCGGCGCGCACCGTGCGCGTCGGCGACGTGATCCCCGGCGCCGGCGAGGTGCTTTCCATCCTGGGCGGCAACCGGCCGCTGCTGCGCACCTCGCGCCGCCTCATCGCCGGCAGGGTTGCGCGGCGCTGACCGGCGCGGGATGCACCGTTTGTTAGCGATGCGCACCTATGTTCGCGGCGTCGGCCGCTTTGCCGACCCGGCGACCAGGCCATGACCGCCTCCCCGACCCCCCCGACGCTTGAGGGCATGATCGCGCAGTTCCGGCGCGGCGCACGTCTCGTCGACGCCGCGCTCGCGGCGCTCGAAGGGCTGCGCCAGGCGCTCGCTGACGGCGTCGTCGATGCGGCCGCGCTGGGCGCGATCCTGGACCTCGCGGCGGTGGACGGGGACAACCTGCTGGTCGCCCGGCCCGGTCGGCACCGGCATACGACGGTGTTCGCCCTCGCCCGCAGCAATGGCGGCCCCGTGCGGGTGCAGACCATCGAACTCGACGCGACCGCGCTGCTCGGCGCCGACGACGAGCCCTGCCCGCGGCGGCTCGGCGAACGCGCCCGCGCCGTCGCCAGCGCGCTCAGCATCGCCAAGGCGCGGCTCGGCCTGCAGGCTAGCTTCCTCGACGCCGTGCTCGGTGCGGACGCGCCCCCGCGCGCCGCCGACGATCCGGCGTCCACCATCCGCGAGTTGGCGCTCGCCGCCGGACGCCAGCTCGGCAGCCGGCGCCTGTCCCTCGCCGCCGGAAACCGGCGCACGCTGGAAACGCTGTTCGCGCGAGCGCTGAGCGCGGTGAACTGAGCGCGGTGAACTGAGCGCCGGCGCGGCCGGACGCGGCTTCGCCCTCAGGCGGCGAGCGGTGCCCGTCGCGCGGCGGGCTGGCCGCGTCCCTTGCTCGCGAATGCGACCGCTTGGCGGAGGTCGCGAAGCAGCGCGGCATGGGCCGCCTCCGTCGGGCTCGTGTCGCCGGCAAAGGCGTCGCAGGCCGCGGCGAGACGGTCGAAGCCGAGCGGTGCCGCGGTGCCGGCGAGGGCGCGGGCCTCGGCGCGCAGCGCGACCGCGGTGGCCGGCCCCAGCGGCTGCACCAAGCGCGCCGAGGCGGCGGCGGCGAAACCGGCCAGCAACGCGTCGCGCTCCGCCGCCCCGTGCTCGGCGGCGAGTCGCGTTTCAAGCCCCGCGTCGGGCGTCGACTCCGCCGCGCTTTCGACCAGGGCGTTACGCGCGGCGCGCGCCAGCAGCGCGTCCAGCGTGTCGAGACTGAGCGGCTTGGCCAGCACGTCATCCATGCCCGACGCCCGCGCCGCCGCGACCTGCTCGCGCAACACGTTTGCCGTCATCGCCACGATCGGGACGAAGCGGCTCGGCACCGGCAGCTGCCGGATCGCCCGCGTCGCCGTCAACCCGTCGACGTAGGGCATCTGCACGTCCATCAGCACGAGGTCGAAGTCCTCGTGCTCGACCGCCATGATCGCGTCGGCGCCGTCGCCGACCGCATCGACCTCGTGGCCGCGCGCCTCCAGTATGGCGCGGGCCAGCTCCTGGTTGATGCGGATGTCCTCGACGAGGAGGATGCGCAGCGCCCGCGCCGCGTCAGCCGGCGGGGCGGCGCGCTCCGCTTCGAGCACGAGCGGCGCGGCCGGCAGGTCGAGTGTGAACCAGAAGGTCGAGCCGACGCCCCTGACGCTGCGGACGCCGATGGTGCCGCCCATGCGCTCGACCAGCGCCTTGGAGATGGCGAGGCCGAGGCCGGTGCCGCCCTGCGAGCGGCGCACCGCACCGTCGAGCTGGCGGAACCGCTCGAAGAGGCCCGGCAGGTCGTCGTGGGCGATGCCGGCACCGGTGTCGCTGACCTCGAACAGCAGCCGCTCGGGCGCGCCGTCGCAGCCGATGCGGATCGTCACCGCGCCGTTGTCGGTGAACTTGATCGCGT
This sequence comes from uncultured Beijerinckiaceae bacterium, assembly GCA_964243435.1. Classification (GTDB taxonomy): domain Bacteria; phylum Pseudomonadota; class Alphaproteobacteria; order Rhizobiales; family Beijerinckiaceae; genus RH-AL1. The sequence continues at coordinate 1,287 of CAXTFM010000114.1, read as the reverse complement.
TGTTGAGGAGGTTCAGCAGGATCTGGCGCAGTCGCGCCTCGTCGCCGAGCACGCCGGCGGCGAAGCGGTCGGCGAGCTCGACGCGGAGCGCGAGGTTCTTCGCCAGGGCGAAGCGCTCCACCAGGGCGACGCACTCGTCGACCAGCAGCGGCAGCACGAAGGGCCGGGCGGCGAGGCGCAGCGAGCCGGCTTCGAGCTGCGCGTAGTCGAGGACGTCGTTGACGACCGTGAGCAGGGCATCGCCGCCGGCCTTGATGCGTTCGGCGCTGCGCCGCGCCGTCGCCGACAGGTCGGGCGCGGCGATGAGCAGGTCGGCGAAGCCGATGACGGCGTTGAGCGGGGTGCGGATCTCGTGACTCATGGAGGCAAGGAAGTCGCCCTTGGCCCGGTTCGCCGCGTCGGCCGCGCCCTGCGCCGCCCTTGCCGCGTCGAGCGCTTGGCGCAGCTCGTCGGCTTCCGCGCGCTCCGCCGTCACGTCGCGTGCGATGACAAGCACGCCCGCGTCGCCGTTTAAACGGCACAGAACGCAGGCGACGGGAACGGACCGCCCGTCCGTGGCGATCAGCCGGCAGCTCACGTCGCGGCGCGGCGCCGGCGCGACGAGGCTTGCGACGGCGTCGACGAGGGGTGCAAGGTCCTCGGGATGGACGATCCCCTCCAGGGCGGCGCCGCGCCGCGGCTCGATGCCGAGCGGGCCGCCCGCCGCGAGGACCAGCCGTCCGTCGCGAAGGTGGAGACAGGCATCGCCGGTGCGCGCCACCACGTCGACGACGCATGCGGCGACGCGCAGCTCGTCGGACGCCATATCGGCCCGACCCGCCGACCTGCGCCGGGCGCCGATGCCGGCGAGCCCGGCCAGTCCGGCGATGCCGAGGTCGCCGAGCAGCGTCGGCAGCCATGCCGCAAGGGTGTCAGACATCGTGCCGACCGACGGCGCCAGCGCGCTCGGCGTTTCCGCCGGGTCGAAGGGGGCGAGGCGAAGCTCGCCGGCAGTAACCGCCGCCGCCCGCGCGCCGGCTGCGCCCGCGGCGGAGGCGAGCAGCAGAACCGATGCGCCGAGAACGGATGTGAGCCTGGTGGCCAAGGAGAACTCGTGAAGGGAGGCCGCCGCCGCGGGAAACGCGGCGGGCGAGCGCTGAAACCTTCATGGTTCCTCCACGCCAGCCAAACAGAGGAGCGTTGAGAATTGCTTACGCCCATCACCCAACGCCTTGATCTTCGGGGAGGATCATCCGCTCCGTTGCGTGGTTGTTCTGGGGCGCTTGCGGGGTTTGGGCAAAGCTGCGA
>CAXTFM010000113.1:0-11513 GCA_964243435.1 uncultured Beijerinckiaceae bacterium | reverse complement strand
GCAAGGAAGCGGGCAAGGAGGGCGACGCGGACAAGGCGGGCAAGGCAGCGGCCAACAAGGAGACGCCGGCGGCGCGCGAGAAGCGCCTCGACCTCGCGCTGCGCGAGAACCCTTTCGCCGCCCTGTCCGAGATCGCCGGCAAATCGGCGCCGCAAAGCGCCGGCAGCCGCGGCGGCGACGCCTTCCGCGACCCCTTCGCCCCGCCCCCACCCCCGCAGCCCGACGACGACATCAGGCTGGAGCCGCCGAGCGAGGACCGCCCGACCCGGCTCGCGAGCGCCAAATCCGCCGACGCCGGGACGCCGACGGGCCCGGGCACGGCTGCCAAGGACAGCACCGGCAAGAACAGCACCAGCAAGGACGGCACCGGCAAGGGACCCCTCGCCAAGGAAACGGCCAAGGCTGCGCGCGAAGCCGAGACGCCGCCCGGCGCCACGCCGGCGCCTGCGCCCGCGCCCCCCACCACCGAGGCGCGCGACGAGGAGGTGAAGGCGCTGTCGGCCGCCCTGCCGGCGCAGGCGGACGGACCGCAGGTCGAGGTGCGCCGCACCGGCGAGGGCGTGCTTGTCAGCCTCACCGACACCGCCGTCTTTGCCATGTTCGCCAACGGTTCGGCCGTGCCCGCGCGCAAGCTGGTGCTGATGATGGAGCGGGTGGCGCAGGCCCTCACGGCGCGCGGCGGCACGGTAGTGGTGCGCGGCTTCACCGACAGCAAGCCGTACAGGGCGGGACGCTACGACAACTGGCACCTGTCGCTCGACCGGGCGCAGGTGACGCACTACATGCTCGTGCGCGGCGGGTTGAGCGATGCGCGGATCGGGCGCGTCGAGGGCTATGCCGACCGTCAGGCCAAGGCCGGCACCGAGGCGTCGAACCCGGTCAATCGCCGCATCGAGATCCTGCTCAAGGACGCGGCGTGAAACGCGCGCTTGAACGGCTCACCGTCGCCGGCGCGCTGACCTGCGCCGTGCTGGCCGGCCCCGCCCCGTCACGGGCGGGCGAGACCGAGCCGCCCGCGCCCTACCTCGCCGTGCGCGCGCTGGAAGCGTTGCAGGACCGCATCACCACCGGCGATGCCGTGGCCGGGGCAGCCCGCGCCAAGGCCGTCGCCCGCGCCGCCGCCGATTTCGCCCGCACCAAGCCGGCCGCCTGGGGCGACCTGCGCAACGCCCGCGCCCTGGCGCTCTACCTGTTCAGCGGCGGCAACGCCACCGCGGTCGCGGACGCCGTGCCGCGGGAAGCGGTCGCCCGCGACGCGCAGGCGCTTTTCGACGGCGCCCTCGCCTACGGCCTCGGTCACGACGACGACGCCCGCGATAAGCTTGCCGGGATCGACGCGCGGAGCCTGCCGAGCGGTCTCGGCGGCCACCTCGCCCTGGTGCAGGCCAACCTCCTCGCCGCGAGCGACAAGGCCAAGGCGATCGAGCTGCTCGACCTCGCGCGGCTGCTCGAACCCGGCACGCTCGTCGAGGAGGCGGCGCTGCGCAAGGAGCTGATGCTGCTCGGCGCCGACGAGAAGGGCGTCGCGAAGTTCGTGACCCTGACGCGGCGCTACGCCGGCACCTTCCGTCGCTCGCTCTACGCCGACAACTTCCGCCAGCTCGTCCGCGCGGCGGCGTTCCAGATCGGCGCCGCCGACAGCGCCGCGGCGGGGGCACACCTCGTCGCCCTGCTCGGCGGCCTCGACGCGGGTGACCGCCGCCGCCTGCTGCTCGCCATCGCGCGCGACGCGCTGGTCGCCGGGCGCCTCGCCATGGCCGCCTATGCCAGCGAGGAGGCGGCGCGCCTGCCCGGCACCACCGACCGGGAGGAAGCGCGCGCCAGGCTCTACCTCGGCGCGGCAACGATCGTGGGTACGCGCTACGAGGCGGGGCGCAAGGCGCTGGCGACGGCGAGCGCCGCCAAGCTCGACGAGGGCGACCAGGCGCTGCGGCTGTCGGCGCTGGCGGTGGCCGACACGATCCGCGACCCGTCCTTCGCCGCGCGCCCCGACGCCGGCGCGGGGCAGGCGGTGGTGGTGACCGACGGCGAACGGGCGCTCGGCGCGGCGGCTGCGGCGCTGAAGGCAGTGGACAGGGCGGGCGCACGATGATCGTCGGCACGCGCATGATCGCACCCGCGCCGGTCGCGGAGGCCGCGACGCCCGACGCATCGGCGGACAGGGCGGGAGCCGAGCGGTTCGACGACGTGCTCGCCACCGTCGGCGACAAGGGCGCGCGCCACGCACCGGCGCAGCGCAACGCGGAGGCGCGCGCGCAGCGGCCCGGCACGGATGCCCGCGCGGCCGACGCCAAGCCGACCGATGCCAAGCCGACCGAATCAAAGCCGACCGACGCTGAACCGAACGACGCCAAGCCGCTCGGCGCCGATCCAAGCGGAACCGAGCCGGCGGCTACCAAGGCGACAGATGCCGGGCCAGCCGGTGGCGACCTCGCCGTTCTGCTGGCGCGTGCCGCCGCGACAGATGACGCGGCGACGGGAACGACGCGGGCCACGTCGGGCCAGGCGGCGACGGCGGACGCTTCGACCGGCGATCCGCCCGACGCGACGCACGGCGCCGCTGACGCCGCCGGCACGACGCCGCAGGTCGCGACGACGGCCGCTGCGCCGGTCGAGCTGCTCAACCTGCTGGCCGCGACCCTGGCGCCCGCCGGCGGCACCGGTCCAACGGCGCAGGGAACGTCGCGGCTGGGCATCCCCGGCAGCGGCGCGGCCAGCCGCGCCACGCCGGCAGGGATCGCGGCGGGGACGGCGGCGACCCTCCCGATTCCGGCGGCGGACGCAACCGTGTCGCTGTCGCATGTCGCCGTCACCGGTCAGATCGCGCCGGCACGGATGCCGGTGGGAGCGACAGACGATGCAGTGCCCGGGGCGGCGCCGTCCACGGCGCCGGCGGGCGGCGGCGATGCCACCGCATCCGGCACCGCCGCGGCGGCCGGCGACGGCGCTGTTGCCGTCTCAGGCCCGCAACCGGCGACCGGCAGCGGCGCCCCGGTACCCCCGCCCGGCGCGGTGCTCCCCGTGGTCAACGCGGTGGCCGGTGCGGTGAAGGCGCTCGCCGAAACGGCCGCGCCCTCGCGCGCCGCGGAACCGCCCGCGGACAAGACGACCACGGCGCTGGCGCCGGCACGTACCCTCACCCTGCAACTCTCGCCATCCAACCTCGGTACGGTCAGCATCCGCCTCCACGTCGCAGGCACGACGCTCGATGTCGGCCTCACCGTATCCGACCCGCAAACGCTGGGGCTGATGCGGCGCGAGCACGACGCGCTGGCCGGGGCGCTGCGCGACGCGACCTACGACCTCAACTCGCTCACCATCCAGGGCGCCGCAGCGACGCCCGCCGGGGACCAGAATGCGCAGTCACGATCCTTCGCCTCGGGACAGAACGGGGGCGGACAGCCGCGCCCCGAGGGAGACGCCACGGGGCGCAGTGCCAGGGATGGCGGCGGCGGCCGGAACGGGCCGGGCACGCCGGCGGATGCGGGTGGCGATGCCGGCGATCCTCGGCGCGATTCTGTTGACGGCGCTGCCGGGAGTGGCGCGCTGTTCGTTTGATGCGCCTGCGGTCTCCTGCGAGGGCGAGATCGCCGCGGCGGCGCACCGCTACGACATCCCGCTCGCGGTGTTCTACGCCGTCGGACTGAACGAAAGCGGCGCCGGCGGGCGGCTGCAGCCCTTCGCCATGAACGTCGACGGGCGGGCGTTGGCCAATGCCTCGCTCGCCGAAGCGGTGACCCGCTTCCGCCTCGCCAAGGCGCGCGGCGCGCGGATGATCGACATCGGCTGCATGCAGATCAACCACCACTACCACGGCAGCCGCTTCCCTTCGCTGGAAGCCATGTTCGATCCCGCGGCGAACATCGACTACGCCGCCCGTTTCCTTCGCGAGCTGCGCGAACGGGAAGGAAGCTGGACGATGGCCGTCGCCCGCTACAACGCCGGTCCCGACAACGACCCCGCGCAAAAGCTCTACGTGTGCGGCGTCATCACCCGCATGGTGGCGAGCGGATTCGGGCAATGGACGCCACCGGCGCGAAATTTTTGCTTTTCGTCGCCTGTTGCAAAAGCGATTCGCTAGGCGATCGTGGCGGTCCGCGCGCCATCGGCGCGCCGATCCCGCCGCAGCGACGCCGCAAAACGGCCGGATTGCGCGACCGTTGCGCAACGCTTGCGCCGTCCACGCGCGATCCCACGCGCCATCGAACGCATGTTTACCAAACCTTAAGCAACGCTCGGAGGGCGGCGCGGCGCAAAGGTTAAGATCCGTTTACCCCAAGTTTTAACGCGCTGTTTAGCATCGTCCCATGCTGAGTCGGAGGCGTCGATGCTGGTGATGGTGGACGAACGAGAGCTGGTGATGGCCGGCTATCGGCACGGCTTCGAGGGGGAGGGCATCGCGCTCGCCGGCTTCACGCCGTCCGACTTTCTCGCCTGGATCGAGAACGCGCCGGACCACGAGGTCGCCGCCGTCGAGGGATTCGTGCTGGGCACGTCGGACGACCGCGGCGCCTGCGTCCGCGCCCTGGCGCATCGCTCGCACGCCCCGGTGATCGCGCTCAACGACGCGCATTCGCTGGAAACGACGCTGCTGCTCTTCGCCGACGGCTTCGACGACGTGGTGCGCAAGCCCGTCCACGTGCGCGAACTCGCCGTCCGCATCAGCGCGATCAGCCGCCGCGCGGCGCGCAAGGCGCGCACGGGAGAGCGGGTGCCGGCGAAGGGGCCGGTACGGGTGTTCTTCGACGGGCGCGATCCGGAGGTCGACGGGGTCGCCATCAACCTGCCCCGGCGCGAGCGGCGCATCCTCGAGTTCCTCATCGCCAACCGCGGCCGGCGGGTGACCAAGACGCAGATCTTCAATGCCATCTACGGCATCTTCGACGAGCACGTGGAGGAGAACGTGGTGGAAAGCCACGTCAGCAAGCTGCGCAAGAAGCTGCGCCAGCGCCTCGGCTACGACCCCATCGATTCCAAGCGCTTCCTTGGCTACTGCATCGAGATCGACGGACGGGCCGTGCAGGCGCCGGACATGCAGGCCTCGGGTGTGCAGGCGCAAGACGCGCAGATCGCGGACGCGGCGGCGCTTGCCTTCCACGAGGCGGCCTGACGCCGTCGCACAGTTCCACCACGAGCCCCAGGGTCGACCATGAGCCTTTTCAACACGCTGCGCACCTCCGTGTCGGGCTTGAACGCACAAAGCAACAAGCTCAGCACGATCGGCGACAACATCGCGAACTCCAGCACGACGGGCTACAAGGCCGCCTCGGCGCAGTTCGAAACGCTGCTCGGCAACGAAGCGACGGGCAGCTACGAGTCCGGCGGCGTGCAGACCGACATCCGCTACGGCGTGTCGGCCCAGGGCACGCTCGACACCACCACCTCCGCCACCGACCTCGCCATCAAGGGCAACGGCTTTTTCGTGGTCAGCAACGGCGGCGCGGGCAGCTTCCTCACGCGCGCCGGCTCCTTCGTGCCGGACTCGAACGGCGACCTCGTCAACGCCGCCGGCTACCAGCTGGAAGGCCGGAAGATCCTGCCCGACGGCACCGTCGACCAGAGCCTGTCGATCGTGAACGTGACCGCGGGCACGTTGCAATGCGCTGCCTCGACGACCGCGACGCTGGCGCTCAACCTGCCCTCCACGGCGACGGCGGTCGCCACCGGCGCCATCACACCTGGCGCCGCCGTCGCCAGCGATCCCACCGCCACCCCACCCGTCACCGGTTCGTCGGCCGTGTCCTACACCGACAAGACGTCCGTCACCACGTATGACAGCCTTGGCACCGCCAACGTCATCGACCTGTACTTCACGAAGACGGCCGACAACACCTGGGAGGTTTCGGCTTACAAGCAGAGTGATGCGGCGGCGAGTGGCGGCTTTCCCTATTCAAGTGCAGCCCTAGGGACAGGCAAGATCACGTTTGACAGCACCACAGGCGCCGTTGCGAGCAACACATTGTCCTCCGTAACCATCGGCGGCAACAACGTCGCTCTCAACCTCGCTGGCACCACCCAGCTCGCCGCCAACTTCAACGTGACCACGGCGACGGCGAACGGCAACGCGCCGAGCACGCTGAGCAGCGTCAAGATCGGCACGGACGGCACGTTGACCGCCGTCTACGCCAGCGGCGTGCAGATCGCGCTCTACGACATCCCGGTCGCAACGGTGATCTCGCCCGACACGTTGACGGCGCTCAATGGCAACGTGTACCAAACCAACGCGCAGTCCGGTGACATCGTCCTCCAAGACTCCGGCAAAAACGGCGCCGGCACCATCGAGTCGGGCGAGCTCGAAGAGTCGACGGTGGACCTCGCGACCGAGCTCACGGACATGATCACGGCGCAGCGCGCCTATGAGGCGAACTCGAAGGTGCTGCAGGCGGCGTCCGACCTGCTGAGCACGCTGAACCGTTTGCAAACAAGCTGAAGCGCCGGGCCCGCGGCGCGGCCGCGCCGCGGGCGCCCACGAAAACCGGGATGCACCGCGCGGTCGGCGTTCAGGGTTAACCGACGCTCCACCTTTCATGGTTACCGTTTCGAAGTCGGTCGAGGCGATCGACGTCGGAGCTGGTCGGCGGGATGAGTTTGTCGGGAGCGTTAGGCATCGCCCAGTCCGCGCTGGCCAATTCGGCCGCGCAGTCTGCCCTGCTGTCGAAGAACATCGCCAACGTCAGCAACACGGACTACGCCCGCGAGTCGAGCACCTCGCTCACCCAGTACGGCGGCGGCGTCTCGACCGGGCCGACGCAGCGCGCCACCAACGCCGCCCTGCTCGCGAGCCTGCTCAACGCCCAGAGCGCTTCGACCGGGCAGCAGGCGCTGAACGACGGCCTGACCAGCATCGCGGCCACGCTCGGCCTCGACAGCAGCACCTCGACGTCGACCACGACCGCAACGGACAACTCGCCCGCCACCGCCATCGGTGCGCTGGCGACCGCGCTCCAGCAATATGCCGCCGCGCCCGACGACGACACGCTGGCGACGGCGACGGTTGAAGCGGCGACGTCGCTGGCGTCGAACCTCAACCAGGCGTCGGCGGCGGTCCAGACGGTGCGCAAGCAGGCCGACGGCGACATCGCGACCTCGGTCGGCACGATCAACAGCCTGCTCGCCCAGTTCCAAACGGTGAACACGGCGATCGTCAGGGGCACGCGCGCCGGCCAGGACGTGTCGGACGCGCAGGACACCCGCGACGGCCTCCTGAAGCAGCTGTCGAACGAGATCGGCATCACGGCCGTGCCGACGGCCGACGGCGGCACCTCCCTCTACACCGACAGCGGCGCGACGCTGTTCGAAACCACGGCGCGCAGCGTCGCCTTCACCCCGACGACCACCTTCACCGCGGGCACGGTGGGGGGCGCGGTGACCGTCGACGGCGTGGCCGTCACGGGGGCGTCGGCGACGGCGCCGATCGCGTCCGGCCGCCTCGCCGGCCTCGCGACGCTGCGCGACACCACCGCCACCGCCTACCAGAACCAGCTCGACCAGGTCGCGGCGGGCCTCGTCACCGCCTTCGCCGAAACCGCCACCAGCGGCACGGCGGCGACGAAGCCCGGCCTGTTCACGTCGAGCGGGCTGACCGCGCTGCCGACGGTGGTCACGGGGCTGGCGGCGACGATCGGCGTCAACGCGAGCTACGACCCTGCGGCGGGGGGCGCGGCGACCCGGCTGCGCGACGGCGACACCACGGCGTCCTCCCCCTACAGCTACAACGCGACCGGCGCGGCGGGCGACGCGACCCACCTCGACGCGCTCGGCACCGCGCTGGCGCAGACGCGAAGCTTCGATGCCGCGAGCGGCGGCACCGCGTCGGGCAGCCTCGCCGGCTTTGCCACCTCCTCGGTGAGCTGGGTCGAGGCGCAACGCCAGACGGCGTCGAGCGCGGCGACCTACACGAGCGCCGTCGCCAGCGGCGCGACCACGGCGCTGTCAAACGCGACCGGGGTCAACCTCGACGACCAGATGTCACAAATGCTCGAGATCGAGCACGCCTACCAGGCGTCGGCGCAGCTGCTGAACACCGTCAACACACTGTTCACCTCGCTGATCCAGGCCTTCAACTAGGCAAGCCCTCAACCGAGGCGGCGCGCATGACCTACATCTCCTCCCAATCGTTCACGGCGCCGCTGCGCTCCTACGTGCTGCAAGCGCAAAGCGCGCTCGCCCAGGCGCAGGCGGAAGTCGCCTCGGGCGCGCCGGCCGACATCGGCCTGACGCTCGGCGCCTCGACGGGCAACCTTTTGTCGCTGCGCGCGCAGGTCGACTCGCTGAACGGCTACGTCGGCAGCAACACCACCGCGGCGACGCGGCTGTCCGCCACCTCCACCGCGCTCGGCGGGCTGCTGACATCGGCGCAGGGCGTGTCGTCGGCGCTCATCGCCGCCGCGTCGCCCGGCGTTTCCAGCGACTCGCTCCAGGCCAGCGCGACGGCCGCGCTGAATGGGCTGGTCGCCGGGCTCAACACGACGGTCGGCAACCAGAACATCTTCGGCGGCACCAACACGACGGGCGCCGCGCCGGTCGCCGCCTATTCCGCCACCGCGCCGGCGCAAACGGCGGTGGACGCCTCGTTCCAAACGTTCCTCGCCGGGCCGCCGAGCCAGGACGCCTCGACCCTCACCGGCGCGCAGCTGCAGGGCTACCTCGACGGCGGCTTCGCCGACACCTTCGACGACGCGAACTGGGCGGCGAACTGGTCGTCGGCCTCGGACGCAACGCTGCACAGCGCGATCGCGCCCTCGCAAAGCGTATCGACCTCGGTCAGCGCCAACGACGCCGCCTTCCGCCAGCTGGCGCAGGGCTACACCATCCTTGCCAGCTTCACCGGCTCCACCCTCAGCGCCGACGCGCGGGCCACCGCGATCGCCGCCGCCACCAAGTTGGTCAGCGCCGGCATCGCTACGCTGACGCAGGTGCAAAGCGGGGTCGGGGTGGCGCAGGCCGCGATCGACACCGCCAACACCCAGCTCGGCGCTCAGGTCGACCTTCTGCAAACCAATGCCGGCGACCTCGACAGCGTCGACACCTACGCGCTGTCGAGCCGGGTGACGAGCCTGCAAACGCAGCTCGAAGCCTCCTACGAGCTGACCTCGCGGCTCCAGCAGCTCAGCCTCACCAACTACCTCACCGGCAGCTGACCCCGCGCGTCGCGCAGCCCGGCCCCGTCACCCGCTCAACCGGAACATCCATGTACCAGTTCTCCTACGCGGAAGTCCTCGAAGACGACCAGGCGGCGGCGCGGCGCATCGAGGCGCAGGCGCTGGACCGGGCGGTCGAGCTGCTCAGCGACGCGGCGGGTGATCCCGCGGCATGGCGCAAGGGCATCGACGCGCTGCACTTCACCCGCCAGCTCTGGATGACTCTCGTCAACGAGCTGGTCGCGCCGGAGAACGCCCTGCCGGACGAACTCCGCGCCAACCTGATCTCGATCGGCATCTGGATCCTCAAGGAGGCCGACGCGATCCGCCTCGGCCGTTCGACCAACTATGCCGGCATCGCCGACATTTGCGCGATCATCCGCGACGGCTTGCAGTAGGACCACGATGCACATCACGCTCCGGCCTGGCGAACGGCTTTACCTCAACGGCGCCGTGCTGCGCGCCGACCGCAAGGTGAGCCTCGAACTCATGAATGACGCGAGCTTCCTCCTGGAAGCCCATGTGATGTCGGTGGAACGGGCGACGACGCCGCTGCGCCAGCTGTATTTCGTGGTGCAGATGATGCTGATGAACCCGCTCGACGTCGCCGCCGCCCGGCGCCTTTTCGCCGAAAGCATCGCCCGCATGGGTGCCGCCTATCGCGACCCGGCGGTGGCGGAGGGGCTGGCGCAAACGCAGCGCCTCGTCGCCGCGTCGCGCTACTTCGATGCGTTGAAGCTGCTGCGCGGCCTGTTCGGGCGCGACGACGCGCTGATGGCCGCGCCCGCGCTGGCGCTCGCCGGCTGACGCGTCAGCCCCGCGAAAGCCGCCGGCGCCATCCTGCCGCGAACAAGGGCGGCCGGAGGGTTTCAGCATGCAGGTGACAACCGCCACGACGCCGACGACGTCGGGCACGACCTCGACCACCGCCGGCAGCACCAGCACGACGGGGACGTCCTCGACGGTGGACTACAACACGTTCCTGCAGCTTCTCGTCGCCGAGCTGCAGAACCAGGACCCGACCTCGCCCACCGACCCGACGCAGTACCTGAGCCAGCTCGCGTCCTTCTCGGCGGTCGGCCAGGGCGTGCAAACCAATGCCAAGCTCGACACGGTGATCACCAGTTCGGCCCTGACGCAGGCGGAGGCCGCGATCGGGCGCACCGTCACCTCCGCCGACGGGCAAACGTCGGGCCTCGTCAGTTCCGTGTCAATCGGCGCGGGCGGCACGGTCACGGCGACGCTGGCGAACGGCAACACGATGGTTCTCGGCAACGGCGTCACGGTCGGCGCGGGGACGAGCTCGTGAACGAGGCCGACGCGCTCGACATCGCGCAGCACGCGGTGTGGACGGTGATCGCCGCAGCCGGCCCCATCGTCGGTGCCGCGATGGCGGTCGGCCTCGTCGTCGCGCTGTTCCAGGCGCTGACGCAGATCCAGGAAATGACGCTGACCTTCGTGCCGAAGATCGTGGTGGTGCTGCTGGTGACGGCGCTCACCGCCTCCTTCATCAGCGGGCAGCTTTTCACCTTCACCGCCGACGTTTACGGCCGCATCGAGAAGGGCTTCTGAGCCGCCACGGTCGCGCGATGGCGGGGCGGGCGGCACGCGACCGGCCCGCGCAAGCTTGGCGCCGCATGCTGCGGGGCGGGGCGAGGGTGCAAGGTCGATGGCAGCGGCGGCGAGGGCTCAGTCAGGAAGAACTCAGGCGGGCGGAACTCAGGCGGGAGGGGCACCGGCAAGGGGCGCGCAGGCGGCGGGGGCCGCCCCGCGCAAGAGCAGCAAGGACATCGGCTTCGCCGCCGGCATCGTCGCCATCCTGGTCGTGTTCTTTCTGCCGATCCCGGCCTTCCTGATCGACCTCGGCCTCGCCTTCTCCATCGCCCTCAGCGTGCTGATCCTGATGGTGGCGCTGTGGATCCAGAAGCCGCTCGACTTCTCCGCCTTCCCCACCGTGCTGCTCGTCGCGACGCTGCTGCGGCTGTCGCTCAACATCGCCACCACGCGGCGCATCCTTTCCGATGGTGCGGAGGGCGTCACCGCGGCGGGCTACATCATCGGCGGCTTCTCGCGCCTCGTGATGTCCGGCGACTTCGTGATCGGGCTGATCGTCTTCCTCATCCTCATCACCGTCAACTTCCTCGTCATCACCAAGGGCGCGACCCGCATCGCCGAGGTCGGCGCGCGCTTCACCCTCGACGCCATCCCCGGCAAGCAGATGGCGATCGACGCCGACCTCAACGCCGGGCTCATCAACGACAAGGAAGCGCAGCGCCGCCGCCGCGAACTGGAGGAGGAGTCGTCCTTCTTCGGCTCCATGGACGGCGCCTCGAAGTTCGTGCGCGGCGACGCCGTCGCCGGCATCATCATCCT
>CAXTFM010000112.1:0-11752 GCA_964243435.1 uncultured Beijerinckiaceae bacterium | reverse complement strand
CAGCACGGCCCACAGCCCGTCCTTCTCGCGCACGTGGTTCGAGCCGGTGCCGGCGGACTCCTCGCCGCACAGCGTGGCGAGGCCGGCGTCGAGAAGCGTGCCGAAGTACTTCCACCCCGTCGGCGTCTCGTACAGGCCGGTGCCGAGGCGCGCGGCGACGCGGTCGGCGGCTCCCGAGGTCGGCATGGAGCGGGCGATGCCCTTGACGCCGCCCCGGTAGCCCGGCGCGAGGTGCGCGTTGGCGGCGAGGATGGCGAGCGAGTCCGACGGCGTGACGAACTGGCCGCGGCCGATGATGAGGTTGCGGTCGCCGTCGCCGTCGGAGGCGGCACCGAGGTCCGGTGCCGCTTCGCCCATCATCAGCTCGTGCAGGTCCTTGCAGTACACGAGGTTCGGGTCGGGGTGGCCGCCGCCGAAGTCCGGGCGCGGCACGGCGTTGGCGATGCTGGAGACCGGTGCGCCAAGTTCGTCAACGAGGATCGCGCGGGCGTAGGGGCCGGTGACGGCGTGCATGGCGTCGAAGCGCAGGGTGAGTCCGCCGGCGATGGCCTCGCGAATGAGCGCGAAATCGAACAGGCTTGCCATCAGCGCGCGGTAGTCGGCGACGGGGTCGATCACCTCCACCGTCATCGCGCCAAGGGTGAAGGTACCCTGTTGGTCGAGGTCGAGGTCGGGCGCATCCAGCGTGCGGAAGGCGGCGATGGCCTCCGTGCGCGCATGGATCGCCGCCGTCACCGCCTCGGGCGCCGGCCCGCCGTTCCCCATATTGTACTTGATGCCGAAGTCGCCGTCCGGCCCGCCGGGGTTGTGCGATGCCGACAGGATGATGCCGCCGGACGCGCCGCGTACGCGGATCACGCAGGAAGCCGCCGGCGTCGAGAGAAGGCCGCCCTGCCCGACCAGGGCGCGGGCGACGCCGTTCGCCGCCGCAAGGCGCAGGATCACCTGGATCGCTTCGCGGTTGAAGTAGCGACCGTCGCCGCCCACCACCAGCGTGCCGCCCGCAAGCGGGACGGCGTCGAAGATCGATTGCACGAAGTTCTCGACGTAGTGCGGCTGTTGGAACACCGGCACCTTCTTGCGCAAGCCCGACGTGCCCGGCTTCTGACCGGGGATGGGCCGCGTTTCGACCGTTCTCACCTCCATGCCGCCCCCTGCATGCGGCGCCCCCGCCGACGATCGCCGGCCGAAAGTGGCAGGCAGTTTTCCAGAGGGAAAGTCGCGAGGCAGCGGCGGCGTTCCGCCAACCGTCGCCTCGGTTTGTGCGCCGGCACCGTGCGTAACCCCGGCGGCATTCGCCGCGAAGGGCGTCGTGCGACCTTTCCGACCGGAGCCATCCATGCGCAACGCTTCCTTGACGGCCGTTTGCTTCGCCGCCCTCCTCGCCGGCGCGCCGGCGGCCCTTGCCGCCGAGCAGCCCTACAGCGAGGCGGTCGCCAGGACGGCGCAGGCGGAGGGCAGGCCGGTGGTGATCCATGTGATCGCGCCGTGGTGCTCGACCTGCGCGGCGCAGAAGCCGCTCGTCGACAAGCTCGTCCACGACCCGAAATACAAGGACCTGACGGTGCTCGACGTCGACTTCGACCACCAGAAGGCGGTGCTGAAGACCTATGACGTGCGCGTGCAAAGCACCTTCATCGCCTTCAAGGGCGGCAAGGAGGTCGCGCGTTCCAGCGGCGACACGGACGGCACCTCGATCGCCCACCTGTTCGACGCGGCGAGCTGAGCCGGCCGCGCGATGATCGCCCTCGCCATCCTCGCCGGCGTGCTGTCGGTGCTGTCCCCCTGCGTGCTGCCGCTGCTGCCCATCGTGCTCGGCACCGCCCTCGGCGAACACCGGTTCGGGCCGGCGGCGCTGGCGGCGGGCGTGGCCCTGTCCTTCGCGGCGATCGGCATCTTCGTGCAAACGGTCGGCTTCGCGCTTGGGGTCGGCGCCGACGCCTTCGGCACGGCGGCGGCGGTGCTGCTGATCCTCGTCGGCGTCGTGCTCCTGGTCCCGGCGCTGGGGGCGCGGCTCGCCACGGCGGCGGGGCCGGTCGGCAACCTGGCGCAGGAGCGCTTCGGCGGCTTCGACGCGTCGGGGCTCGGCGGCCAGTTCGGCGTCGGGCTGCTGCTCGGCGCGGTATGGTCGCCCTGCGGCGGGCCGACGCTGGGAGCGGCGATCCTGCTCGCCTCGCAATCGAGGCAGCTGTGGCTCGCCTGCCTCGTGATGCTCGGCTACGGCCTCGGCGCCGGCCTGCCGCTGGCGGCGCTCGGCTTCGCGTCGCGTGAAACAACCCTGCGCTGGCGGGGCGGCCTGCTCGGCGCCGGCAAGGCGGGGAAACAGGTCATGGGCGCCGCGGTGATCGCGCTCGGCGCGCTGATGCTGTCGGGCACCGACAAGCTCGTCGAGGCGCACCTCGTCGCTGCCTCGCCGACTTGGCTGAACGATCTGACCACGCGTTTCTGAGCCGTCGGGTGACGCCCGTCAGGGCTTCACGTCGGTCGCGGCCGGCGTCGCCCGGTCCTCGCGGGCGTCGGCGACGATCTTCTTGAACTGCGGCAGGTCGAGCGGGCTCGCGGTGATGAACGGGCCGATGAGGTAAACCGGCGTGCCCTTGATCTGCAGCGCTTCCGCTTCCTGGATGTTGCGCTTGATGAGCGACACGATCTCGCCGTCACGGGCGTCGAGGTCGCGGTTGAGCCTGCCGAGGTCGACCCCCGCCGCCACCGCCGCCCGGCTGATCTCGGCGTCGTTGGCGCTACGCATCTGCATCAGCGCCTTGTGCATTTCCGCGTACTTGCCCTGGAGGTTGGCGGCGATGGCGACCTTGGCGGCGGCCACGGATGTCTTCGACAGGATCGGCCAATCCTTGTAGATGACGCGGACGTTGGGGTCGTCGCCGATCAGCGCTTCGAGGTTGGCCTCGCTGCGCTTGCAGTACGGGCAGTTGTAGTCGACGAAGGCGACGATGGTGACGTCGCCGTCGGGGTTGCCGGCGACGGGCGAGGCGGCGTCGTGCAGCAGCGCGTCCTGGAGGCTCAGCACCGCCGGCCGTTCCGCGGCGATCGCCTTGGCCTTGTGGTCGATGGCGGCGGCCGGCCCTGTTGCGGCAAGGAGGACGGCGAGGAGGGTCGCGGGGAGCGGCGCGTTCCACGTGCCGACACGACGATGCCACGGCGTGTGCGCCGTTCGATCGTACGAGGCCCCCCGGTCCCATCTCATGGGGATCGTTATGCGACCGGTGCCCCGGAAAGGCAACTCGGCTGGCCGTAGTGGGCGAGGTAGCGGTCCTCGATGTCGGCCATCGGCATCACCGCGAATACGTCGGTGGTGCCGAACTGGTGGTCGAGCACCACGCCGCTGCCGAAGCGCGCCCCGGTGCGCAGGTAGGCCTTGACGAGCGGCGGCAGCGCCGCCAAGCCGCGGCGCAGGTCCACCGCCTCGCGCGCCAGGGGAATAAAGGCGGCGGCGCGCCCGGGCAGGGGGGCGACATCCCAAGCGGCGGAGGCCGGCGCGTGGTGTCGGAGGAAGCTCAGCGCCGCGCGGTTGGCATCGAGGTCGGCGCCGGGCAGGCTGGCGCAGCCGATCAGGCAGTCCACCCCGTGGTGCTGCGCGTAAAGCCACAACCCGCGCCAAAGCAGCTCGATGACGCGCCGGGAGCGGTAGTGCGGATGCACGCACGAGCGCCCGAGTTCGAGGAAGCGGGTGCGCGGGTGGCGGTGCAACAGCGGCGCCAGCTCGAACTCGTTCTGCGAATAGAATCCGCCGTGCCGCTCGGCGACGGCGCGGCGCAGCAGCCTGTAGGTGCCGACGAGCTTTGGCCGGCTCGCGCCGTTCACGTCGCGCCATGCGGTGTCGACGACGACGAGGTGGTCGCAGATCCCGTCCAGGGGACAGATGTCGCGGCGCAGCCGCGCGGCGGCGCCGGCGGCGACCGCCCCGCCCTCCCCGAAGAACACCTCGAAGCGCAGCTCTTGCGCCTGCCGCACGTCGTGGGGACCGACGGCAAGGCGGATCTCAAAGGTGCCGGCCGCCTCGAAGACCGCGGGCCCGTCCCGGCGCAAGGTGGATCGCGTCGCGGGCGCGCACAGCGACGGGTCCCGCAAGGACGGGTCGCGCGGCGACGCCTTGCGCAGCGGGTCGCTTGCGTGTTCGATGATTGCCACGATGGCGTCTTCCCAGGAGCCGCTCTTATCCGCGACCAACTCGACGCTTTCATGACGCGCGCGCCCGCACTTGTCACGCAGGCGTGAGCGCGTCCATGACGAATGGCGAGGACTGAATGGGTCGGCACTCGCCTGGTAGGAAACGTCCCGCTTGGCAGCCTTCCGCCTTGGCCTGATGGTTTCAACCGTTCTCGCGCTCTTCGTCGTCGGCGCGCCGTTGCAATGGCTGGTCGTGCGCCACGCGCCGTGTTCGGCGTGGCGCATCCCCCGCCTGTTCTGCCGGACCATGCTGCGCCTCGCGCGGGTTCACCTCGCGGTGCACGGCGAACCGGCCACCGGTCGCCCCGTGCTGCTCGCCGCGAACCACGTATCGTGGGTGGACATCCTCGCGCTCGGCACGGTGGCGCCCTTCTGCTTCCTCGCCAAGCGCGAGGTCGCGTCGTGGCCGGCCATATCGGCGTTCGCCGCCGTGTACGGAACCGTGTTCGTGGATCGCGGGCGACGCCGCAGCATCCCTGCGGCGAACCGCGGGCTCGCCGCGGGAATGCTGAGGGGACGTCCCGCCCTGTTCTTCCCCGAGGGCACGACGCTCGCCGGCCCTCTACCGGGCCCGTTCCTGTCCTCGCATTTCGCCGCCGCTCGCGATCTGCTCGCGGTGGCGCCGGGCCACCGGTCGGTGATGGTGCAGCCGGTCGCCATCTCCTACTCTTCGGGCCGCGCCGCGTGGATCGGGGACGATAGCCTGTTCGCCCACCTGTGGCGCGTGCTGCGGACGCCGCCGCTGCGCTGCAGCGTCCGCTTCGGGACGCCCATCGCCTTCGAGGCGGGAAGCGACCGCAAGGCGGTGGCGGTGGCGGCGCGGACGGCGGTCGCCGCCCTGCTCCGCCGACGATGACCGGGAGTTTCGGCCGGCCTTATCTGGAGACGTGCGATGCCGACCGGTGAGGTGCCCCTGGTCGCCGCCCAAGTCGCCGCTCAAGTCGCCGCTCTTGCCGCCGCGATACCGGAACCGGTGCTCGCCGTCGACGGAGGCGACCGCATCGTCGCCTTCAACGCACCGGCGCTCGCCCTGCTGCCGGCGTTGCGGGTCGGCGCCCCGCTCGCGCTCCACCTGCGCGCGCCCGACGTGCTCGACGCGGTCGCCCAGGCCCGCGCCGGCACCGACATGGTGCGCGCACACTGGTCGGAGCGGGCGCCGGTCGAACGCGCGTTCGCCGTCAGCGCCACCCCCGCCGCCGGCTTCGCGGGCGGCCCGCTCGTCGTGCTGCACTTGCGCGAGCTTTCCGAAGCGCGCCTGTTCGAGCGCATGCGCGGCGACTTCGTCGCCAACGCCAGCCACGAGCTGCGCACGCCGCTGGCCTCGCTGCTCGGCTTCATCGAAACGCTGCAGGGCCCGGCCCGCAACGACGACGCCGCGCGCACGCGCTTCCTCGCCATCATGGGCGAGCAGGCCCGTCGCATGGCGCGGCTCGTCGACGACCTGCTGTCGCTGTCGCGCATCGAGCAGCACCTCCATCTCCAGCCGCACGACCCCGTCGACCTCCTCCCATTGCTACGCCACATCGGCGACACGCTGACGCCGCTCGCCGACGACAGCGGCGTGACGCTCGCCTTCGCCATCACCGGCCCGATCCTGGTGGCGGGCGACCGCGATGAACTGATGCGCGTCGCCGAGAACCTTGTGGAGAACGCCATCAAATACGGCGCCGCGGGTGGGCGCGTGGTGGTCGGCGCGTGCCGGGCGGGGCGCGAGGCCGTCATGGCCGTGCGCGACTTCGGCGAGGGTATCGCGTCCGAGCACCTCCCGCGCCTGACCGAACGCTTCTACCGCGTCGACGCCGGGCAGAGCCGGGCCAAGGGCGGCACCGGGCTCGGCCTCGCCATCGTCAAGCACGTGGTGGCGCGCCACCGCGGCCGGCTGAAGATCGAATCGGTGCGCGGCGAGGGCTCGACGCTGCGGGTGTTTCTGCCGCTGCACCCGTCCGACGCGGGAGAGCCGTCATAAAACCGTTACGGCCGGCGTCTAGGGAACGGCGGGCGGTGGCCCCACCGCTCCGGCGAGCCGCCCACCCCGGCCGCCTCCGCTTCCCGTCCGAAGGCACCCCCCATGACGTCGCACACCACCCTTCGCGCAGCCCTCGCGGGCGCGGGCCTGGCGCTCGCCGTGCTGCCCGCCGGCGCGGCCGAGATTTCCGGCGCCGGCGCCACCTTCCCCTACCCGATCTATGCGAAATGGGCGGAAGCCTACTCAAAGGCGTCCGGCGTCGACCTGAACTACCAGTCGATCGGCTCGGGCGGCGGCATCAAGCAGATCAAGGCGCGCACCGTGACCTTCGGCGCCAGCGACATGCCGCTCGCCGCCGACGAGCTGAAGAAGGACGGGCTGGTGCAGTGGCCGATGGTGATGGGCGGCATCGTGCCGGTGGTGAACATCGCCGGCGTCGCCCCCGGCCAACTCACCTTCGACGGCCCGACGCTGGCGAAGATCTTCCTCGGCGAGATCAAGTCCTGGGACGATCCCGCGATCAAGACGCTGAACCCGTCCGTCAAGCTGCCGTCGGCCGGCATCGCCGTCGTCCACCGCTCGGACGGCTCGGGCACCACCTTCAACTTCACCGACTACCTCAGCAAGGTGTCGCCCGACTGGAAGGGCAAGGTCGGCGAGGCGGCGGCGGTGAAATGGCCGGTCGGCCTCGGCGCCAAGGGCAACGAGGGCGTCGCCGCCAACGTCAGCCAAACCGGGAACTCGATCGGCTACGTGGAATACGCCTACGCCAAGCAGAACAGCCTGACCTATGGCGACATGATCAACCGTGACGGCCAGAAGGTCGAGCCGGTGAGCGACAGCTTCGCCGCCGCCGCCGCCAACGCGGACTGGGCGCACGCCGCCGGCTTCGACCTGCTGCTCACCGACCAGCCCGGCGCCAAATCCTGGCCCATCACCGCCTCGACCTTCATCCTCATGCCGCAGGAGTCCAAGGACCCGGCCGCCGCGACCGCCGCCCTCAAGTTCTTCGACTGGTCCTACGCCAACGGCGACGAGGCGGCGAAGGCGCTCGACTACGTCCCGATGCCGAAGAACGTGGTGTCGCTGGTCAAGGCGGAATGGTCGGCGCACATAAAGGGCGTCGACGGCAAGCCCCTGCAGTTCTGACGGGGACGCGACCCGGCGGCTGCGCCGCGACGGCTTGCGACGGGATGAACGGCGGGGCTACGTCCCCGCCCTTGCCGGGTGACACGGAGGTTTTCATTGGTCGATGTCGCCGCTTCCCGCTCGGGTGCAGGCTCCGGAGCCGGCCTCGGCGTCGGGGAGCGTGCCCGCGCCCTGGCGCGGTTCCACAGCGGCGACCGGCTGTTCCATTGGCTATGCCGCGCCGCCGCCAGCGGCGTGCTGCTTCTGCTCGGCGGCGTGATCCTGTCGCTGGTGTGGGGCGCGCTGCCGGCGATCAAAGCCTTCGGCTTCGGCTTCCTCACCTCCACCGACTGGGACCCGGTCAACGACGTTTACGGCGCGGCGGTCGCCGTGTTCGGCACGGTGGTCACCTCGGCAATCGCCCTCGCCATCGCCATCCCGGTCGGCCTCGGCATCGCGATCTTCCTCAGCGAGCTGTGCCCGCCGCGGCTGCGCCAGCCGATCGGCGTGGCCATCGAGCTGCTCGCCGGCATCCCGTCGATCATCTACGGCATCTGGGGATTCTTCATCCTGAAGCCGCTGCTCCAGGCCTATGTCGAGCCGGCGATCATCGCGGTGACCGGCCCGATCCCCGTGCTCAACGTCGTCTTCGCCGGGCCGGCCTACGGCACGGACGTCTTCACGGCCGGCTTCATCCTCGCCATCATGGTGCTGCCCTTCATCACCTCCATCTCGCGCGACGTGTTCGCCACCGTGCCGCCCGTGCTGAAGGAGTCGGCCTACGGGCTCGGCTGCACCACCCGCGAGGTCGTCGGCCACGTGGTGATCCCCTATACCCGCGTCGGGGTCGTCGGCGGGATCATGCTGGCGCTCGGCCGCGCGCTCGGCGAAACCATGGCGGTCACCTTCGTGATCGGCAACGCGCACCAGCTGTCGCCCTCGCTGCTTTCGCCCGGCACCTCCATCTCCGCCACCATCGCCAGCGAGTTCGAGGAGGCCGACCGCGGGCTCTACACCGCCGCGCTCGTCGAACTCGGCCTCATCCTGTTCCTCATCACCTTCGTGGTGCTGGCGGCGGCCCGCTACATGCTGATGCGCATCGAGCGCAAAGGGGCACGATGATGGGGGCACGATGATGGACCTGCTCGCCGCGCGCCGCTTGAAGAACGGCATCTACGTGTCGGCGTGCTACGCGGCCGCCGCCTTCGGCCTCGCCTTCCTCACCTGGATCCTGCTCGTCCTCGTGATCAAGGGCGTCGCCGGCCTCAGCCCGACGCTGTTTATGCAGCGGACGTTGTCGCCGGGCAGCGGCGGCGGCCTCGCCAACGCCATCCTCGGCAGCGTGATGATGACGGTCGTCGGCACGCTGGTCGGCACGCCGGTCGGCGTGCTCGCCGGCACCTACCTCGCCGAATACGGCGCCGGCTCGGCGCTCGCCGTCACCGTGCGCTTCATCAACGACATCCTGCTGTCGGCGCCTTCCATCGTCATCGGCCTGTTCGTGTACCAGGTGCTGGTGGTGCCGATGGGGCACTTCTCCGGGATCGCCGGCACGGCGGCGCTGGCCATCATCGTGATCCCCGTTGTGGTGCGCACCACCGAGGACATGCTGCGCCTGGTGCCGACGCCGCTGCGCGAGGCTTCCGCCGCGCTCGGCATGCCGAAAAGCATGGTGGTGCAGCGCATCGCCTACCGCGCCGCCCGCGCCGGCCTCACCACGGGCGTGCTGCTCGCCGTGTCGCGCATCTCCGGCGAAACCGCGCCGCTGCTGTTCACCGCGCTCAACAACTCCTACACCACCTTCAACCTCGACGCGCCGCTGGCGAGCCTCCCCTACGTGATCTACCGCTACGCCGGCTCCGCCTACCGCGACTGGCAGCAGCTCGCCTGGTCGGGCGCGCTCATCATCACGCTGGCCGTGCTCACCCTGTCGATCTCGGCGCGCCTGCTCGGACCAAGGACTTCACGATGACGCGGGACGGCACCCCCGGCGCGACGGCCGGCGCAGGTTTGGCGCGCAACGATCCGGGTGCGCCGCTGCCCACCGCGCGGCCGGCGACGGAACCCGTCGCGGCGAACCAGACGCTCAAGATGGAGGTCAAGGGCCTCAGGTTCTTCTACGGCGACAGCCTCGCGCTGAAGGGCATCGACCTGCCGATCCACGCCAACCGGGTCACGGCGCTGATCGGCCCGTCGGGTTGCGGGAAGTCGACGCTGCTGCGCGTCATGAACCGCATGTACGACCTGTACCCGCGCCAGCGTGCCGAGGGCGCCGTGCTCCTCGATGGCGCCGACATTCTGGCGCCGGGGCAGGACCTCAATCTGCTGCGCTCGCGCGTCGGCATGGTGTTCCAGAAGCCGACGCCGTTCCCGATGTCGATCTTCGACAACATCGCCTTCGGCATCCGCCTTTACCACCGCCTGCCGCAGAGCGAGGTCGCCGGGCGGGTCGAGGCGGCGCTGCGCGGGGCGGCGCTGTGGAACGAGGTCAAGGACAAGCTCGACGCCAGCGGCCTGTCGCTGTCGGGCGGGCAGCAGCAGCGCCTTTGCATCGCCCGCACGGTGGCCGTTCAGCCCGAGGTGATCCTCTTCGACGAGCCGTGCTCGGCGCTCGACCCCATCTCGACCGCCAAGGTCGAGGAGCTGATGGACGAGCTCAGCAACAGCTACACGCTGGTGATCGTGACGCATTCCATGCAGCAGGCGGCGCGCGTGTCCGATACCACCGCCTTCATGTACCTCGGCGAGCTGATCGAGTACGGCGACACGAACCGCATGTTCACCTCGCCCGACAAGCGGCAAACGCAGGACTACATCACCGGCCGCTTCGGCTGAGCGCGCGTGGCGCGAGGGGAGGACTGGATGCCCGATCACATCGTCTCGGCCTACGACAAGGAGCTGGGGCTTCTCGGCCGCAAGATCGCGGAAATGGGCGGCATCGCCGAGAAGATGCTCAGCGACTCGATGGACGCGCTGGTCGATCTCGACGCCGACCTCGCCCGCGCCACCGTCGCCGTCGACCCCCGGCTCGACATGCTGCAGCGCGAAATCGAGGAGCACGCCGTGCTCACCATCGCCCGGCGTCAGCCGATGGCGGTGGATTTGCGCGAGATCGTCGCCGCGATCCGCATCTCCGCCGATCTCGAGCGGGTCGGCGACCTTGCCAAGAACATCGCCAAGCGCGCCATCGTGGTCGCCGCCGAGCCGCGCCTGCCGCGCGCCATCATCGGCCTCAAATCGATGAACGAGACGGCCGCGCTCCTGCTCAAGGAAACGCTCGACGCCTACGCGCACCGCGACGTCGACCGCGCCCGCGCCGTGTGGATGCGCGACGCCGAACTCGACGCGCTGGAGGACAGCGTGTTCCGCGACCTCCTCACCTTCATGATGGAGGACCCGCGCAACATCTCCTTCTGCACCCACCTGCTGTTCTGCTCGAAGAACATCGAGCGCATCGGCGACCATTCCACCAACATCGCGGAAACCATCGTCTACCTCGTCACCGGCGAGGCGCTGCCGGTGGAGCGGCCAAAGGGCACCGCGCTGTCCGGCATGCCGCTCCCTGCCTGATCCGATGCAGCCGGGCCAAGCGGGTGCGGGCCAGATGAACGCGGGCAAGCCGGAGCGGGCGGGCGGTCGCATCCTCGTCGTCGAGGACGAGGAAACGCTGACCGTGCTTCTCGCCTACAACCTGGAGGCCGAGGGTTTCACCGTGGACTGCGTGGAGCGCGGCGACGAGGCGGACCTGCGCATCGTCGAGGACCCGCCCGACCTCGTGATCCTGGACTGGATGATCCCCGGCGCTTCCGGCCTCGAACTGTGCCGCCGCATGCGGGCGCGCCCGGCGACGCGCAACCTGCCGATCATCATGCTCACCGCGCGCGGCGAGGAGGCGGAGCGGGTGCGCGGCTTGCAGACCGGGGCCGACGACTACATCGTCAAGCCCTTCTCCGTGCCCGAACTCGTCGCGCGGGTGCGGGCGCTGCTGCGCCGTGCCGCGCCCGGGCGCGATGCCGCGCGGCTCAGCGCCGGCGACCTCGAACTCGACCGGGATACCTGGCGGGTGCAGCGCGCCGGGCGCACCGTCCACCTCGGGCCGACCGAGTTCCGCCTGCTGGAGCACCTGATGGCGCGGCCGGGCCGGGTGTTCTCCCGCGCACAACTGCTCGACAGCGTGTGGGGCCTCACGGCGGAAATCGACGAGCGCACGGTGGACGTCCATGTCGGGCGCCTGCGCAAGGCGCTGCTCAAGGACGGCGCACCGGACCCGATCCGCACCGTGCGGGGCGCAGGCTACAGCTTCGACGAAACCTTCGGCTGAGTCCCCGGGGCCACGCCCCCGTGCTTTGTCCGGTCCTGGGCACCCCGCGCGCAAAAAACCTCTTGTGCTTCGGGTAAAGCCACCTATCTTTCCGCTTGCCCAAATCGCACGTGCCTGTGGTCGTGTGTCGGTGGATGGGGTTCCGGACA
>CAXTFM010000111.1:0-11838 GCA_964243435.1 uncultured Beijerinckiaceae bacterium | reverse complement strand
CGCCGCGCATGCGCCGGGCGTCGCGCTCCATCACCTCCAGCGAGGCGCCGACGTGCGGCGCGAGGTCCATCTTGTTGATGACGAGGAGGTCGGAGCGGGTGATGCCCGGCCCACCCTTGCGCGGGATCTTCTCGCCGCCCGACACGTCGATGACGTACACCGTGATGTCGGCGAGTTCGGGCGAGAAGGTCGCGGCGAGGTTGTCGCCGCCCGATTCGATCAGGACGAGGTCGAGCGCGGGGAAGCGGCGGCGCATCTGCGCGACCGCCGCGAGGTTCATCGAGGCATCCTCGCGGATGGCGGTGTGCGGGCAGCCGCCGGTCTCCACGCCCATGATGCGCTCGGGCGGCAGGGCGCCGGCCTCGGTGAGGAGGCGCGCGTCCTCCTTGGTGTAGATGTCGTTGGTGATGGCGGCGATGTCGTAGGTGGCGCGGAGCCGCTTGCAGATCTGCTCCATCAGCGCCGTCTTGCCGGAGCCGACCGGGCCGCCGATGCCGACGCGCAGCGGGCCGTGGGGGGAAGCCGCGGGAAAGGTCACGACGGGTTGGGGAAGCGCTGCTGCAGTTCGGTGACCAGCACGCGCATGTTCTCGCTGTAATCGATCGGCACCTCGACGAGGTGGACGCCACCCTTGCCGAACGCCGCCTCCAGCGTGGGCACCAGGGCATCGAGCCTCGTCACGCGACTGCCCCGGGCGCCGTAGCTTTCCGCGTAGCGCACGAAGTCCGGGTTGCCGAAGGTCAGACCCCAGTCGGGGAACTCGTCGACCGCCTGCTTCCAGCGGATCATGCCGTAGGCGCCGTCGTTGAGGATCAGCACCACGAGGTTGAGGCGGAGGCGCACCGCCGTCTCCATCTCCTGGCTGTTCATCATGAAGCCGCCGTCGCCGCACACCGCCATGACGCGGCGCTCGGGGTACAGCATCGCAGCCATCATCGCCGAGGGCAGGCCGGCGCCCATGGTGGCGAGCGCGTTGTCGAGCAGCAGCGTGTTGGCGACGTGGGTGCGGTAGTTCCGGGCGAACCAGATCTTGTACATGCCGTTGTCGAGCGCCACGATGCCGTCCGGCGGCATCACCGCGCGCACGTCGTGAACGAGGCGCTGCGGGGTGGGCGGCCAACGGTCCTCCTCCGCCCGGTCGGCGATATGGGCGAGGATGCCCTCGCGCAGGCCGAGCAGCGCACCGGCGTGGTGCAGCTTGCCTTCGAGCCGGTCGGCAAGGAGTTCGAGGCTCGGGCCGACGTCGCCGACCACCTCGGCGTGAGGGAAGTACACGGTCTCGACATTGGCCGGGGTGTAGCTGACGTGGATCACGTCCGGCCCGTCCGGCCCCATGATGAAGGGCGGCTTCTCCACCGTGTCGTGGCCGATGGCGACGATGAGGTCGGCGCGCTCGATCGCCTCGTGGACGTAGTCGCGCTCGCTGAGCGCGGCGGTGCCCATGTAAAGGTTGCTGCCGCCGGCGACGGTGCCCTTGCCCATCTGGGTCGTGAAGAAGGGGATCTGCGTGCGGCGCACGAAGGCGGTGAGCCCGTCGGTGGCGTGCGGGCGGCTCGTCGCCGCGCCCAGCATCACCAGCGGGCGCTCGGCCCCGAGGATCATCGCCGCCGCGCGGTCCAGCGCCGCGCGCGACGCGATCGGAAGGCCGATGGGGTGCGCCGGCACGCTCGGCACGGCGGGGCACTCCTCCCCGGCGATGTCCTCGGGCAGTTCCAGCAGCACCGGCCCCGGCCGCTCCTCCATTGCGATGCGGAAGGCGTCGCGCACCAGGGTCGGGATCGAGCCGGGGCTGACGATCTGGCGCGACAGCTTGGTCAACGGGCGGAAGGCGCCGACCACGTCCACGATCTGGAAGCGCGCCTGGCGCGATGACAGGATGCCCTTCTGCCCGGTGATCATCACCATGGGCATGGCGCCGAGGCTGGCATAGGCCGCGCCCGTGGTGAGGTTGAGCGCGCCCGGACCCAGCGTCGTCAGGCACACGCCCGGCCGGCCGGTGAGGCGCCCGTGGGTCGCCGCCATGAAGGCCGCCGCCTGCTCGTGCCGGGTCAGCACCAGCTCGATCGGGGAACGGCGCAGGCTTTCCACCACGTCGAGGTTCTCCTCCCCCGGCACGCCGAAGATGCGGTCGACGCCCTCGTTCTCCAGCGCCGCGACGAGGAGGTCGGATCCTTTGGTCATGGTGAACTCTCCTTTGGAGGCGCCCCTGCGACGAGGAGATGGCGCCCTCCGCGCCAGCCGGCAAGGCGCCACCTGCCGCGCCGGCCATGGCCCGTCAATTGCGTGCCGTGGCTCCGCGCGACGGAGCGCGGCTTGCTGGAACCTCCACGTTGAACACGATCTCGCGCCGCACCGCGCTCGCCCTGCCACTCG
Source organism: uncultured Beijerinckiaceae bacterium (assembly GCA_964243435.1). Lineage (GTDB taxonomy): Bacteria > Pseudomonadota > Alphaproteobacteria > Rhizobiales > Beijerinckiaceae > RH-AL1. The sequence goes on along the minus strand of CAXTFM010000111.1, from coordinate 9,465 downwards.
TCCTCCCGGTGGGCCTCGCCGCCTCGGGGGCGGCCCGGGGCGCGGCCGCCGATATGCCGACACGCGGCGGCACCATGGTGATGATCGTCCACCCCGAGCCCTCGACGCTGGCGCACTACGCCGTATCCGCCGGCAACATCCCGCCGATCGCGACGCAGGTCTACGAGGGGCTGTGCACCTACGACTGGGACCAGAACCCGCAGCCCAACCTCGCCACCTCGTGGGAGGTGGCGCCCGACGGCCGGACGATCACCTTCAAGCTGCGCGACGGCGTCACCTTCCACAACGGCAAGCCGTTCACCAGCGCCGACGTGCAGTACTCCTACATGGAGGTGCTGAAGAAGTACCACCCCGTCGCCCCCATCATGCTGGCGGAGCTGACGGCGGTCGAGACGCCCGACCCGATGACGGCGGTGCTGCGCCTCGCCAACCCCGCCCCCTACCTGATGAAGGCGCTCGCCGGGCGCGACCTGCCCATCCTGTGCCGCTCGGTGTTCGAGGGCACGGCCGTGCTGCAGAATCCCACTGCCAACAAGCCGATCGGCACCGGGCCGTTCAAGTTCGTGCAATGGGAGCGCGGGCAATACGTGCGCCTCGACCGCAACGACAAGTACTGGAAGCCGGGCCTGCCATACCTCAACCGCATCGTCGCCCGCTTCATCCCCGACGCGGCGACGCGCTCCGCGGCGTTGGAGGCGGGGGAGGCGCACTTCGCCGGCTACAGCGCGGTGAACAACGCCGACGTCGCCCGCATGAAGGCCAACCCCATCCTCGACACCACCACCAAGGGTTACGAGATGACGCCGGCGCTCAGCGTGCTGGAGCTGAACGAGAAGCATCCGCACCTCGGCAAGCGCGAGGTGCGCCTCGCCATCGCCTACGCCATCGACCGCAACGCCATCCTGCGCGACGTGATGTTCGGTTTCGGCAAGCCGGCGACCGGACCCTTGAGCCAGCTCTTCAAGGTCGGCGACCTTTACGCGGCCGACGTCCGCCGCTTCGACGTACCCGACCGCCTCGACATCGCCAACAGGCTGCTTGACCAGGCAGGGGCGACGCGCGGTTCGGACGGCAAGCGCTTCGCCCTGCACCTGGAGGTGAACTCCTTCGGCGAGCAGTGGCTGCGGCAGGCGGAGTACCTGCGCCAAGCCCTCGCCGTTGTCGGCATCGACGTGACGCTGCGCTCGGAGGACACGGCGACGTGGCTGCGCCGCGTGTACACGAACTACGAATACGACATCAACGAGCCGTTCCTCAGCCAGGGCGTCGATCCGGTCTACGGCCTCAACAAGCAGTACCTGACCTCGCAGATCCGCAAGGGCGTGACCTTCGTCAACGACAGCTTCTATTCCAACCCGGAGCTCGACCGGATGCTGGTCGAGGCCGCGCGGGAGCCCGACCACGCCAAACGCTCCGCCATGTACAAGAAGGCGCAGCAGGTCCTGGTCGAGGACAGCCCGCTGATCTGGCTGATCGACGTGCAATACGTCAGCGTGTTCAACCGCAAGCTCCGCGACCACACCACCGGCCCGCTCGGCACGCAGCAGGCCTTCGAGCGGGCTTGGATGGCGACCTGAGCGATGCGCGTCGCCCGCTTCCTCGCCTACCGCCTGCTGATGGCGGTGCCGGTGGTCCTCGGCATCATCGTCCTCGACTTCTTCCTGATCCACCTCGCGCCGGGCGACGCGGCGTCCGTGCTCGCCGGCGAGAGCGGCGCGGCGACGCCCGAATACATGGACGACCTCCGCCACGAGTTCGGGCTCGACCAGCCGCTCGCCGCGCAGTTCCTCGCCTACCTCGGCAACATGCTGCGCTTCAACCTCGGCTACTCCTTCCGCAACGACAGCGACGTGTCGCGCCTGATCCTCGACCGGCTCGGGCCGACCGCGCTGCTGATGCTCACCGCCTTCGGCACCGCCCTCGTCGTCGGCACCCTGCTCGGCCTCGTCGCCGCGACGGGGCGCAACAGGTGGCGCGACGCGGTGATCTCGACGGTGAGCCTCGTCGCCTACGCCACGCCGGGCTTCTGGCTGGGGCTGATGATGATCGTGGTCTTCGCGCTGCGCCTCGGCTGGCTGCCGACCAGCGGCTACGACACGGTCGGAGCCGACGACGAGGGCGGTGCCCTCGACGTCGCGCGCCACCTCGTCATGCCGGCGATCGCGCTGGCGCTGTTCTACCTCGCGCTCTACACCCGCGTGATGCGCGCCTCCGTGCTGGACCAGCTCGGCCAGGACTACGTGACCACCGCGCGCGCCAAGGGGCAGAGCGAGCGTCGGGTGATGACCGGCCACGTGCTGCGCAACGCGCTGCTGCCGGTGGTGACGCTCGCCGGCGTGCAGGCCGGCAACCTCATCGGCGGCTCCGTCGTGGTGGAAACCGTGTTCGGCTGGCCGGGCGTCGGCACGCTGGCCTTCAACGCGCTGCAATCGCGCGACCTCAACCTGCTGCTCGCGATCTTCTTCGTTTCCGCCTGCCTGGTGGTGGCGATCAACCTCGCCGTCGATTTGGCCGCCGTCGCGCTCGACCCGCGGATCGAGGCGTGATGCGGGCGGGGTTGCAGCGCTTCGCCCGCAACCGCCCCGCCCTGTTCGGCGCCCTGGTGATCGCGTGCCTGCTCCTCGTGGTCGTCCTTGCGCCCCTGCTCTACCCCGGCGACCCGTTCCGCCTCGCCGGGCCGGCGCTGCAACCGCCGGGCACCCGCTTCCTCCTCGGCACGGACACGCTGGGGCGCGACGTCGCCGCCGAGATCGCCTACGGCGCCCGCACCTCGCTGCTCATCGGGGTGGTGGCGACGTGCGGGGCCATCGCGTTCGGCGTCGCCGTCGGCGGCCTCGCCGGCTACTACCGCGGCCCGGTCGAAGTGGTGCTGATGCGGGTCACGGAGTTCTTCCAAACCATTCCCGCCTTCGTCTTCGCCATCCTCATCGTCGCCATCCTGTCGCCGTCGGTGGGCAGCGAGATCGTCGCCATCGCCGCCGTGACCTGGCCCGGCATCGCCCGCCTGGTGCGCGGGGAGTTCGCGGCGCTCGGTGGCCGCGAATTCGTGCAGGCCTGCGCCGCCCTCGGCGCCGGCGACGCCCGCATCATCTTCCGCCACCTCCTGCCGAACTGCGCGTCGACGGTCATCGCGTTCGGCTCGCTGCTGATCGGCACCGCGATCCTGCTCGAAGCCGGCCTCGCCTTCCTCGGGCTCGGCGACCCCAACGTGATGAGTTGGGGCCTCATCATCAGCGCCGGCCGCCTCGTGCTGCGCTCGGCCTGGTGGATCTGCACCTTCCCCGGCATCGCCATCCTGCTCACCGTGCTCGCCATCAACCTGATCGGCGACGGGCTGAACGAGGCTCTGAACCCGAGGCTGCGGGAACGATGAGCGACGCCGTCCTCGCGATCGAGGGGCTGACGATCGCCCTGCCGCCGGGCGCCGACCGTCCCCACGCGGTCGACGGCCTCGACCTCGCGCTGCGGCCCGGCCGCGTCACCTGCCTCGTTGGGGAAAGCGGCTCGGGCAAGTCCATGGTGGCGCGTGCGATCCTCGGCCTGCTCCCCGGCCCGCGCGTGCGGGTCGCCGGCGGGCGTATCCTTTTCGGGGACGAGGACCTTGCCCGCGCCCGACCCGCACGGCTGCGCGCCATCCGCGGCGCGGCCATCGCCATGATCTTCCAGGAACCGATGACGGCGCTGAACCCGTTGCACCGGATTGGCCGGCAGCTCGACGAGGTACTGCGCATCCACACCCGGCTCGGGCGCGCGGCGCGGCGCACCCGCATCCTCAAGCTGCTGGACGACGTTCACCTGCCGGAGCCGGCGCACCTCCTGCGCTCCTACCCGCACCAGCTGAGCGGCGGGCAGCGGCAGCGGGCGATGATCGCCATGGCGCTGGCGCTCGGACCCCGCCTCCTCATCGCCGACGAACCGACCACCGCGCTCGACGTGACCACCCAGGCGCAGATCCTCCACCTCATCCGCGGACTCCAGCGCGAGCACGGCACCGCGGTGCTGTTCATCACCCACGACTTCGGCGTCGTCGCCGACATCGCCGACGAGGTGGCGGTGTTGCAGCACGGCCGCCTCGTCGAGCGCGGCACGGCGGCGGCCGTGCTCGGCGCGCCGACGCACCCTTACACCAGGGCGCTGGTCGCGGCGGTGCCGAAGCTGGCGCCGCCGCCGCCACGACCGGCCAGCGGCGAGCCGGCGATGATCGAGGCGCGCGGCGTCAGCAAGACATACGGCGCACGCGGCCTCTTCGGCGGCCGCGTCACCCGCGCGCTCGCCGGCGTCGACCTCGACCTGCGCCGCGGCGAGACGCTGGGTGTCGTCGGGGAAAGCGGCTCGGGCAAGAGCACGCTGGCGCGTGCCGTGACCCGGCTGCTGCCGGTCGACGCCGGCTCCATCCGCCTGGACGGCACGGACATCGCGCGCTGGTCACGCCGGCAGCTGCGTCCGGTCCGCAAGCGGGTGCAGATGGTGTTCCAGGACCCTTACGCTTCCCTCGACCCGCGCCAGCGCGTGGTCGACATCGTCGCGGAAGGACCGATCATCCACGGCACCCCTCCGATGCGGGCGCGCGAGGAGGCCAGGGCGCTGCTCGCCCTCGTCGGCCTCGACGCGGCTGCCGCGCGGCGCTACCCCCACGAGTTCTCGGGCGGCCAGCGCCAACGCATCGGCATCGCCCGCGCCCTGGCGCTGCACCCGCAGGTGCTGGTCGCCGACGAGCCGGTCTCCGCCCTCGACGTGTCGGTGCAGGCGCAGGTCCTCGCGCTGCTTGCCGACATCAAGGCGCGGCTGCACCTGACCATGCTGTTCGTCACACACGACCTGCGCGTGGCGCTTCAGGTTTGCGACCGCATCGCCGTGATGCGCGGCGGACTGGTGGTCGAGACGGCGGCGACAACCGACATCTTTTTCCGGCCGCAGCACCCCTACACCAAGGCGCTGTTCGCCGCCGTGCCCGGCGGTGCTTGGCAAGACGGCTGGCAGGAGCGCGACGCCTCGTGACCGCATCCGCCGACGACGCATCGCGGCGCGACGCCTTCCTTCCCGGCCCGCGGGCGCGCGTCGACGGTGCCGCGCACGGCCCGCTCGCCGGCCTGACCTTCGCCGTGAAGGATCTGATCGACCTCTCCGGCGTAGCGACCGGCGGCGGCAACCCGGACTGGCCGCGCGCCTATCCCACGCCCCGGCACCACGCGCCGGTGGTGCGGCAGCTCCTCGACGCCGGCGCGTCCGTCATCGGCAAGACGGTGACGGACGAGGTGTCGCTCGGCATCCTCGGCGAGAACGCCCACCACGGCACGCCGGAGAACCCCGTCACGCCCGACCGCGTGCCCGGCGGCTCTTCGAGCGGCTCGGCCTCGGCGGTGGCAGCCGGCGCCTGCGACTTCGCGCTCGGTACCGACACCGGCGGCTCGGTACGCGTGCCGGCGAGCTTCTGCGGGCTTTACGGCATCCGCCCGACGCACGGGCGCCTCGACATGGCCGGCATCACGGTACAGGCGCCGGGCTCCGACACCTGCGGCTGGTTCGCCCGCGACGCCGTAACCTTCGCCCGCGTCGGACAGGTGCTGCTCGGCGGTGCGCCGCCGACGGCGCTCCCTCGCACGCTGCTCGTCGCCACCGACGCCTTCGGCTTCGCCGACGAGGCTGTCGAGGCTGCGCTGCACCCGTTGGTCGAGCGCCTCGCCGCCCTCGTCGGCCAACGCCGCGACGTGACGATGGCGCCGCAGGGCCTGTCGGTGTGGCAGCGCGCGCAGCGCGTGCTCCAAGGCTCGGAAGCCTATGCCACCTTCGCGCCGTGGCTCGACGTGTACAACCCGCGCCTCGCCTTCGGCGTCGCCCGCGCCCTCGTGCAGGGCTCGATGATGACGGAGGCCGAGCGCAACGCGGCGGCGCTGATGCGGGGCGAAGTGCGCGCCCGCCTGCGCCATCTTCTGCCGCCCGGCACGATCCTGTGCCTGCCGACGACGCCGTTCCCCGCGCCCCTGCGCGGTCTGCCGCTCGCCGCCACGCAAGCGTTGCGCGAACGCATCACCTGCCTGACCTGCCACGGCGGCCTCGCCGGCGTGCCGCAGGTCAACCTGCCCGGAACGGTGGTGAACGGCGCACCCATCGGCCTGTCGATCGTCGGCGGGCGCGGCGCCGACCTCGACCTCATGCGCGTGGCGCTGGCCCTGGAGGACAACGCGTGACCCTGAACGACCCCGACGTGGTGGCCGACGTCGCCGCCCTGTTCGAGCGCTACGAGCAGGCCCTGATCGACAAGGACGTCGCGGTGCTCGACGCGACCTTCTGGGACAGTTCGCACACGATCCGCTACGCCCCGCGCGAGAACGGCTACGGCTTTGCCGCGATCCATGCCGCGCGCGTCGCCGCCGTGCCGGTGCCGGGCGGCTCGAAGGAGCGACGCCTCCGGTTGGAAATCCTGACCGTCGGCCGCGACCTCGCCACGGTGAACCTCGAATACAAGCCGCGCGGACAGGACGGGGTCGGCCGGCAAAGCCAGACCTGGGTGCGCTTCCCCGACGTCGGCTGGAAGGTGATCGCCGCGCACGTTTCCATCATCCCGCCCACCGCCTGAGGAGGACGCATGGATTGGGAGTGCGATGCCGGCTACTTCGACCTCGGCGACCTCGCCGTCGAGCGCGGCGGGGTAATCCGCGGCGCCCGCCTCGCCTGGGAGCGCCACGGCACGCCCAACGCGGCGCGCGACAACCTCGTGCTCTATCCCAGCAGCTATTCCGCCGCCCTCGCCGACATGCGCTGGCTGATCGCGCCGGACGGCATCCTCGACCCCACCCGCTGGTGCGTCGTGTCCGTCGGCATGTTCTCCAACGGCGAGTCGTCCGGCGCGGCGGAAACGCCGGGCTTTCCCCTCCTCGTCACCCTCGCCGACAACGTCCACGCCCAGCATCGCCTCATCACCCAACTGTTCGGCGTGGAGCGGCTGGCAGCGGTGTACGGATTCTCCATGGGCGGCATGCAGGCCTATCACTGGGCGGCGCTCTACCCCGCCATGGTGGAGCGCGCGATCGTGGTATGCGGCAGCGCCCGCTGCGCCACCCACAACAGGGTGTTCCTGTCCGGCCTGCTGCGCACGCTGGAAGCGGCGCCCGAGCACCTGGGCAACGGCCGTTTCTCGGCCGAGCCGGCGCCGTCGCTGCGCGCCTTCGGGCACATCTACGCCGGCTGGGGCCTGAGCCAGGACTTCTACCGCGCCGGCCTGCACCGCACGGCGCTGGGCGCCCCGGACCTCGAGACGTTCCTGAGAACGGATTGGGCCGAGCGCTTCGCCACGCGCCGCGCCGCCAACCTCTACGCGCAGGCCCTCGCGTGGAGCCACGGCGACGTTTCGGCCGACCCCGGCTACGGCGGCGACATCGCGCGCGCGCTCGCCGCCATCGACGCGCGGGTGCTGCTGATGCCGTGCGAAACCGACCTGTACTTCCGCGTCGCCGACAACGCGGCCGAGCTGCCCCACCTCAAGCGCGGCGCGCTGCGGCCGATCCCGAGCGTGTGGGGCCACCGCGCCGGCAACCCCAATGCGGCACCGGCCGACGCGGCTTTCCTCAAGGGGCAGGTGGCGGCGTGGCTGGCGGCGTGAGCCTCAGTGCGACAGGATCTTCGACAGGAAGGCCTGGGCGCGCTTGCTGCGCGGGGTCGCGAAGAAGTCGTCCTTGCGCGCGTCCTCCACGATCTCGCCGGCATCCATGAAGATGACGCGGTCGGCGACCTGACGGGCGAAGCCCATCTCGTGGGTCACGACCATCATGGTCATGCCTTCCTTTGCGAGTTCGACCATGACGTCGAGGACCTCGTTGATCATTTCCGGGTCGAGCGCCGAGGTCGGCTCGTCGAACAGCATGCAGATCGGGTCCATGACGAGGGCGCGGGCAATGGCGACGCGCTGCTGCTGGCCACCGGAAAGCTGTCCCGGATACTTCTGCGCGTGGACCTTGAGGCCGACCCGCTCCAGGAGCTTCATCGCCTTGGCGCTCGACGCCTCGCGCGAGCGCCCGAGCACCCGCATCTGCCCGAGGCACAGGTTTTCGACGATGCGCAGGTGCGGGAACAGCTCGAAGTGCTGGAACACCATGCCGACGCGGGCGCGCAGGCTCGGCAGGTTGGTCTTGGGGTCGGTGACGCCGATGCCGTCGACGCGGATCGCACCGGACTGGATCGGTTCAAGCCCGTTGACCGTCTTGATGAGGGTCGATTTGCCCGAGCCCGACGGGCCGCACACCACCACGACCTCGCCCTTGTCGACGCCCGTGGTACAGTCCTTCAGTACCTGAAAGGTCGGGTTGTACCATTTGCTGACCTTGTCGATCTCGATCATCCGCACGGGGCTGCGCTCCTAACGCACGATGCTTATTCTGGACTGGAGGCGCTTGACGAGGGTCGAGCTGCAAAAACTGATGACGAAGTAGACGAGCGCCACGAACAGGTACATCTCGGTCAGCCGACCGTCGCGTTGCGCGATCTTCGACGCCGCGCCGAGGAAGTCGGTGATCGACAGCACGTAAACGAGCGACGTGTCCTGGAACAGCACGATGGTCTGCGTGAAGATCACCGGCAGCATGTTGCGGAACGCTTGCGGCAGCACCACGAAGCGCATCACCTCGCGGTAGTTCAGCCCGATGGCGTAGCCGGCCGCGAACTGGCCGCGCGGGATCGCCTGGATGCCGGCGCGCATGATCTCGGAGAAGTAGGCCGCCTCGAACATGGTGAAGGTGGTGATGGTCGAGGACAGGGCGCCGAACTGGATCGGCTGGTCGGTGTGCAGCACCGCTTGGCCGACATAGGGCATCAGGAAGTAGAACAGGAAGATCACCAGCACGAGGGGCAGCGAGCGCATCAGGTTGGTGTAGCTCGCCGCGAAGCCGGACAGGAGCGGCTTGGAGGACAGGCGCATCATCGCGAGCAGGGTGCCGAAGATCACGCCGAGCACGGTCGCGATCGCCGTCAGCTCCAGGGTGAAGGTCATGCCCTGCTCGAACAGGTAGGGCATGCTCCGCAAGATCACGCCGAAGTCGAAGTTCGCGAACATGGCGCTTACCTCCCCGCGTTGAAGCCCGGCACGACGAGGCGCCGCTCGATCAGGCGCATCGCGACCGTCATCGTCGCGCTGAGCAGGAGGTAGATGAGCGCCGCCACCGAGAAGGCCTCGAACACCTGGAAGGAAAACTCCTGCATGGCGCGGGCGCGGGCGGTGAGTTCGAGCAGCCCGATGGTAAGGGCGACCGAGGTGTTCTTGATGGTGTTCAGGAACTCGGAGGTGAGCGGCGGAAAGATGATGCGGTAGGCCAGCGGCAGCAGGATGTAGCGGTAGGTTTGCACGGTGGTGAGGCCGACCGCCGTGCCCGCCATGCGCTGTCCCGACGGCAGCGACTTGATCCCGGCGGTGACCTGCGTCGCCACGCGCGAGGACATGTAAAGGCCGATGCCGATGACGGCGGTGTAGAACGG
>CAXTFM010000110.1:0-12128 GCA_964243435.1 uncultured Beijerinckiaceae bacterium | reverse complement strand
CTTGGCCGTGTCGACCTTGGCCGTGTCCACCCTGGCCGGATCGATCCCGGCCGCGTCCGTCCCGGCTGCCATCGCGCCCGTGCCCCCGACCATGGCGAGCGCCGCCGTCGCGGCCCGCACCCAGCGCATCACCTTTGCCATCGCGTTCCCATCCCGCCGCTCGCCCGCCTGCCGGGGCGTTGATCCCGCGGACTCTGCGCCGCCGTGCCGCGCGGAACAAGGCGCGGCGTCGCGCGACGGGCTCCGTCGATCGGATGCCCGGCATCCTGCCCGTTCAAGCGCCGGGTCCGCCCAAGAAAGAGGCTTGCGCCGGCGGTGCCGCCGGGTCCACCTGCGGGGTGGACAGGAGGGCCCCGCCATGTTCCTCGAGCGCGGACGCAATTCGCCGGACCTCGACGCCTACTGGATGCCGTTCACCGCCAACCGGCAGTTCAAGGCCGCCCCCCGCATGCTCACCGCGGCCGAGGGCATGTACTACACCGCCGCCGACGGCCGGCGCATCCTCGACGGCACGGCCGGGCTGTGGTGCGTCAACGCCGGGCACGGCCGCCGCCGCATCGCCGACGCCGTCGCGAACCAGCTCACCACGCTGGACTACGCCCCCTCCTACCAGATGGGGCACCCCGTCGCCTTTGAGTTCGCCGCGCGCCTCGCGGCGGTCGCGCCGGGGCCGGCGGGCGCCAAGCTCGACCGGGTGTTCTTCACCGGAGGCGGCTCGGAATCGGTTGAAACCTGCCTCAAGCTCGCCATCGCCTACCACCGCGCCACCGGGCAGGGCACGCGCACCCGCCTCATCGGGCGCGAGCGCGGCTACCACGGCGTCGGCTTCGGCGGCATTTCGGTCGGCGGCATCGTCGCCAACCGCCGCGTGTTCCCGACGCTCGCCGGCGTCGACCACCTCCGCCACACCCACGACCTCGCGCGCAACCGCTTCAGCCGCGGCCAGCCGGCCCACGGCGCCGAGCTCGCCGACGACCTCGAGCGCATGGTGGCGCTGCACGGCGCCGACACCATCGCCGCCTGCATCGTCGAGCCGGTGGCGGGCTCCACCGGCGTGCTGATCCCGCCCCAGGGCTACCTGGAGCGGCTCCGCGCCATCTGCGACCGCCACGGCATCCTGCTCATCTTCGACGAGGTCATCACCGGCTTCGGGCGGCTGGGCGCCCCCTTCGCCACCGACTTCTTCGGCGTCACGCCCGACCTCGTCGCCACCGCCAAGGGCCTGACCAACGGCGCCGTGCCGATGGGCGCGGTGTTCGCCAGCCGCGCCATCCACGACGCGCTGATGCAGGGGCCCGACGACGTGATCGAGCTGTTCCACGGCTACACCTATTCCGGCCACCCGGTGGCCGCCGCCGCCGGCCTCGCCACCCAGGACATCTACGCCGAGGAAGGGCTGCTGACGCGCGGCGCCACCCTCGCGGAGGACTGGACCGAGGCGATGCACGCGCTCCAAGGCGCCCCCCACGTCGCCGACGTCCGCACCCTCGGCCTCATCGCCGGCATCGAGCTGGAGCCGCGCCCCGACGCGCCGGGCAAGCGCGGCTACGAGGTGTTCGTGGACTGCTTCGAGCGCGGGCTCACCGTGCGCTGCACCGGCGACATCATCGCGATGTCGCCGCCGCTCGTCATCTCGCGCGACGAGATCGGCACCGCGGCGTCGATCCTCGGCGACGCCATCCGCCGCGTCGCTTGAGCGGACAGGTCGCGCGCGGCGGGCCACGGATGGCGCCTGGCGGGCGAAGCATCGCCCGCGGCGGAAAGGCGGTCTACGGCGCGCCGCTCGGCATCCTCATGCTCGACGCGCGCTTCCCCCGCATCCCCGGCGACATGGGCAACGGGCTGACCTGGCCGTTCCCGGTGCTGTACCACGTGGTGCGCGGCGCCACCCCGGCGCGCGTCGTGCTGGAGGGCGCCGCCGGCCTGCTCCCCGACTTCGTCGCCGCCGCGCGCGAGCTGGTGCGCCTCGGCGCCGAGGCGCTCACCACCAATTGCGGGTTCCTGTCGCTGTTCCAGCACGAGATCGCCGCCGCCGCCGGGGTGCCGGCGATGTGCTCGTCGCTGATGCAGGTGCCGTGGGTGCAGGCGAGCCTGCCGCCGGGCCGCCGCGTCGGGCTCGTCACGGTGTGCGCCGCCACCTTGACCCCGGCGCACCTCGCCGCCGCCGGCGTGCCGCCCGACATCCCCGTCGCCGGCACGGAGAACGGCCGGGAATTCTTCCGCGTGCTCATCAAGGCGGAGGCGGACGACATGGACGTCGACCTCGCCCGGCGCGACGTGGTCGACGCCGGCCTCGACCTCGTGGCGCGCCACCCCGAGGTCGGCGCCGTGGTGCTGGAATGCACCAACATGCCGCCCTACGCGGCGGCGCTGGCGGCGGCGATCGGGCGTCCGGTGTACGACGTCTACTCGATGGTCAGCTGGTTCCACGCCGGGCTGCGGCCCCGGCGCTTCGACGGGGTGCCGCAGGGCTAGGCGTCGGCGAGCGCCGGCCTCACGCGCCCGACCCAGCCGGTCGCGGCGTCGTAGGCGGCGCCGAGCTGGAGGCAGGCCAGCTCGCCGTGGTTTGGCCCGATGATCTGGATGCCGACCGGCAGGCCGCCCGCGCCGAAGCCGGCGGGGACGCTGAGCGCGGGGAAGCCCGACATGGTCGCCGGGATCACCGTCTCCATCCAGCGGTGGTAGGTGTCCATCGTGCGCCCGGCGATGCTCGTCGGCCAGCGCAGCCCCTTGTCGAAGGGGAAAACCTGCGTCGTCGGCATCGCCACGAAGTCGTACGCGCCCATGAAGCGGCGCAGGCACGCGTGCCAGGCGCCGCGCCCTTCCTGCGCCGCCATCAGCCTGACCGGGTCGAGCGCGAGGCCGCGCTCCACCTCCCACGCCGCCTCGGGCTTCATCTGCGCGCGAAGCCGCGGGTCGTCGTAGAGCGGGCGCAGCGACGCGGCGGTGATCCACGCGCGCAGCACCAGCCAGTCCTCCCACAGCCGCGCCATGTCGTAGGCCGGCCGCGCGTGCTCGACCCGGCAGCCGGCCGCCTCGAAGCCCGACAGCGCGGCGCGGCCGACCTCCAGCACCCCCGCCTCGAAGGCGAGGTGGCCGCCGCAGTCGTCGAGCCACGCCACCCGCGTCCCCGCGAAATCGCGGGAAAGGTCGCCGGCGAACGTTTTGGGGTCCTCGGGGATGGAGTACGGCACCCGCGCGTCGTAGCCGGCCTGCACCGACAGCATCAGCCCGATGTCGGCCGGGGAGCGGCCGAGCGCGCCCACCACCGCGAGGCTCGGGTTGAACACGTCCTTGGCCTCCGAAGGGACGCGGCCGTAGCACGGCCGCAGCCCGAAAAGGTTGTTGAAGGCCGGCGGGTTGCGCAGCGAGCCGCCATGGTCGGAGCCGTCGGCCACCGGCTGCAGGCGCAGCGCCACCGCGACCGCCGCGCCGCCGCTGGAGCCGCCGGCGGACTTTTCCGGGTCGTAGGCGTTGCCCGTCGCGCCGTAAACCTCGTTGAAGGTGTGCGACCCCAGCGCGAACTCCGGCACGTTGGTCTTGCCGATGAAAAGGGCGCCGCCGCGGCGCAGCCGCTCCGCCATGATCGCGTCGGTGTCGGCGACGCGGTCGCGGAAGATCGGCGACCCCTGCGTGAAGGGCAGGCCCGCGACCGCCACCGTGTCCTTGATCGCGAGGGGGAAGCCGTGCAGCGGGCTCGCCGGCCCGCCCGCGGCGAGCGCCGCGTCGGCCGCCGCCGCCTCGCGCACGAGGTCGGCGCGCGGGCGCAGCGCCACGATGGCGTTGACGGCCGGGTTCAAGCGCTCGATGCGGTCGAGGTAGGCGCCCATCACCTCGACGCAGGACACCGCGCGCCCGGCGATGGCCTGCGCCAGCGCCACCGCGCCGAGTTCCGTGATGCCGTCCGCGCTCATCGCCCGTGCCCCGTCACGCCGCCGATCGCACCTCGGCCTCGCCGCGCACCCCGTGCTCCTGCGCCACGGCGGCGGCGACGATCTCGGCGGTGGCCGCCGACAGCGTCCAGCCGAGGTGGCCGTGGCCGGTGTTGTAGAACACGCCGGCGCGGCGCCCGCGCCCGACGCGGGGCAGCATGCTCGGCAGCATCGGCCGCAGCCCGGCCCAGGCCACCACGCGGTCGGTGTGCACGGCGGGGAACTGTTCCCGCGTCCAGTCCACCAGCGGCTTGATGCGGTCGTGGCGGATGTCGCGGTTGAACCCGGCGAACTCCGCCGTGCCGGCGACGCGGAAGCGGTCGGCGCCGAGCCGGCTGGTGACGATCTTGGTGGCGTCGTCGAGGATGCTGACCTGCGGCGCCCCCGCCCGCGCCTCGGGCGTGTGCAGGTCCACCGTGATGGAGTAGCCCTTCACGGGGTAGATGTTGAGGCGGTCGCCGAGGGTGCGGGCGAGCTGCCGGCTCGCCGTGCCGGCGCACACCACCACCGCGTCGGCCTCCATCCGCGTTTCCGCGGCATCCGCCACCTCCCCGTGCGCGGGGCGCCAGCTCACCGCCCAGCCCGCGCCGGCCGGCGCCACCGTCGTCACCGCCGCGTCGTGGGTGAAGGTGACGCCGTGGCGCGCGCAGGCGTCGGCGAGGCCGCGGGTGAACTTGTGGATGTCGCCCGTCGAGTCGGAGGGCGTGAAGAAGCCGCCGTGGTAGCGCCCCCGCAGCGTCGGCTCGATCTGCCGGATCTCCTCGGGGGTCACCGCGCGGCGTTCGAGCCCGCCCTCGCGGTAGAGCGCGTTGACCGCCTCCGCCTTCGCGAAGCTCGCGCGGTCGCGGTAGAAGTGCAGGATGCCGCGCCGCTCCAGGTCGAAGTCGATGTTTTCGCGGGCGGCGATCGCGAACATGTGCTGGCGCGCGGCGATCGCGAGGCGCACCGTTTCGATCGTGTTCTCCCGGTAGCCGGCGATGTGGCGGACGAACTCGGCCATCCAGCTGTACTTGTGCCAGCTCGGGCGGGGGCTCATCAACAGCGGCGCGTCGCGGCGCAGCATCCAGCGCAGGCCCTGGATCACGGTGGAGGTCTTGTTCCACACCTCGGCGTTGCTGGCGGAAAGCTGCCCGCCATTGGCGAACGAGGTTTCCATGCCGGCGTAGCGGTGCTGGTCGAGCACGGTGACGCGGTAGCCGCGCCGGCTCAGCGCGTAGGCGGTGGTGACGCCGGTGATGCCGGCGCCGATCACGGCGATGTGGGTCATAGGTGCGAACTCCCGAGACAAGCGGACGGGACCGGCGGGCCGGTCGGGTGCGCCCCATCTGTCTCGGGTGCCTGAGAGCTTCATCCGCCCGGCGTGACGGGCGAACATCCCCTTCGGCGGGCGCGTGCTCGCGCCACTCTCCAGATTGCCCTGACGACACGGTTCTTGTGCCTGAGAGTTTCCGGGGCGCGGTTGCTCCGTCGGCGCCGGAGCCGCTCGCGCGCTCCGGTCTCTCCCGCATCGTCGTAGTGGGCAAGGCAACTTTAGCCAATTCCGTGCCAAACGGCAACGCGCCGCCCGACGCGACCCGCCGTGCCGACCCGCCGTGCCGACGCGCTGGGCCGACGCGCTGGGCCGGCGCGGAGGGATCGGCCGAAGGTCGGGCGTGCCGCGGGCGCCGCGGCGTGGCACGTGGCGCATTCGGCGCACCCGGGGGAGGACGCATGCTGGCTTGGCTCGGCCTCGGCACGATCGCGCTGCTGCTCGCGGCGATCCTGAGCAAGCGCATGTCGCCGCTCGTCGCGCTCATCGTGATCCCCGTCGCGGCCTCGCTCGTCGGCGGCTTCGGGCTCGACACCGGCAAGTTCGTCCTCGCCGGGCTGCAAAGCCTCGCCGGCGTGGTCGGCATGTTCGTGTTCGCCATCCTGTTCTTCGGCGTGGTCGGCGACGCCGGCATGCTCGACCCGATCATCGAGCGCATCCTCGCGACCGTCGGCACGCGGCCGACGCGGATCGTGCCGGGCACCACCCTGCTGGCGCTGCTGATCCACCTCGACGGCTCGGGCGCGGTGACGTTCCTCGTCACCATCCCCGCCATGCTGCCGCTCTACGACCGCGTCGGCATCGACCGCCGCATCCTCGCCTGCGCGGCCTCGCTCGCCGCCGGCGTCAACTTTCTGCCCTGGACCGGGCCGATGATCCGCGCCTCCGCCGCCCTCCACCTGCCGATCCCGACGATCTTCACGCCGCTCGTCGCCGTGCAGGCGGTCGGCCTCGCCTTCATCTTCGCCGCGTCCTGGTGGCTCGGCGCGCGCGAGGAGCGCCGGCTCGCCCTCGTCCCGCTCTCCCTCGGCGCGGCGGCGAGCGCCGGCACCGTTTCGGCCCCGCCGCGGCAGCTCGGCGAGGCCGAGCGCGCGCTGCGCCGGCCCGACCGCTTCTGGCTCAACGTCGTGCTCACCCTGGTGGTGCTCGGCGCCATGGTGTTCATGGCGGAGAAGGTGCCGCCGGCGCTGATGTTCATGCTCGGCACGGCGCTGGCGCTGCTCGTCAACTACCCCGACGTCGACGCCCAGCGCGCCCGCGTCGACGCCCATGCCAGGGCGGCGATCCTGATGGCGTCGATCCTCCTCGCCGCCGGCGTGTTCACCGGCATCATGGGGGGCACGGGGATGCTGAAGGCGATGGCGCAGGCCGGGGTCGGCCTGGTGCCGCCCGGCATGGGCCGGCACATCCCCGTCGTGCTCGGCCTGTTCAGCATGCCGCTCAGCATGCTGTTCGACCCCGACTCCTTCTACTTCGGCGTGCTGCCCGTGGTGGCCGAGGTCGCCCACCAGCTCGGCGTGCCGCCGGTCCAGGTCGCCCAGGGGGCGCTGCTCGGGCAGATGACCACCGGCTTCCCCGTGAGCCCGCTGACGCCGGCGACCTTCCTGGTGTGCGGCCTCGCCGGGGTCGACCTCGCCGACCACCAGAAGTTCACCTTCCCGTTCCTGTTCGCCGCGTCGGTCGTGATGACGGGCGCCTGCGTCGTCCTCGGCGTGTTCCCCCTTTGACACCGGAGCGCACCATGCGAACCGTCCGCCTCGGCTCCGGCGCCGGCTATGCCGGGGACCGCATCGAGCCCGCCGTGGAACTCGCCGAGCGCGGCGACATCGACTACCTCGTCTTCGAGTGCCTGGCCGAGCGCACCATCGCGCTGGCCCAGCAGGCGCGGCTGCGCGACCCCGCGGGCGGCTACGACCCGCTGCTGGAGGCGCGGATGCGCGCCGTGCTCGAACCCTGCCGCCGCCGCGGCATCAAGGTCGTGACCAACATGGGCGCGGCGAACCCGCGCGCCGCCGCCGAGCGCACGCGGCGCATCGCCCGCGAGATGGGCCTCGCCGGCCTCAAGGTCGCCGCCGTGACCGGCGACGACGTGCTCGCCGCGCTGCGCGAGGGGGACTACCGCGCCGAGGAAACCGGCGCCCGCGTCGCCGACCTCGGCAACCGCATCATCTCCGCCAACGCCTACCTCGGCGCCGCGCCCATCGTCGCGGCGCTCGCCGGCGGCGCCGACGTCGTCGTCACCGGCCGCGTCGGCGACCCCGCGCTGTTCCTCGCCCCGCTCGTCCACGAATTCAAATGGGCGATGGACGACTGGACCCTGCTCGGGCGCGGCACGCTCGCCGGCCACCTGCTGGAATGCGCGGGGCAGGTCACCGGCGGCTACTTCGCCGACCCCGGCCGCAAGGACGTCGCCGGGCTGGCACGGCTCGGCTTCCCCATCGGCATCGTGGCGGAGGACGGCGCGCTGGAGATCACCAAGGTCGCCGGCTCGGGCGGACGCGTCGACCTCGCCACCTGCAAGGAGCAGCTGCTTTACGAGGTCCACGACCCCGCCGCCTACCGCCAGCCCGACGTGGTCGCCGACTTCTCCGCCGTCACCATGGCGCAGGCCGGCCCCGACCGCGTCCGCGTCGCCGGCGCCGGCGGGCACCCCGCCACCGGCTCGCTCAAGGTGTCGGTCGGCTACGTCGACGGCTTCATCGGCGAGGGGCAGATCTCCTATGCCGGGCCGGGGGCGGTGGCGCGCGGGCGCCTCGCCCTCGACATCGTGCGCGAGCGCCTCGCGCTGACGGGCGTCGCGACGAGCGAACTGCGCTGCGACCTCATCGGCGTCGATGCCCTCCACGGGGTGCTGCATGGGGCGCGGCACGGCGCGGGCGAGCCCTACGAGGTGCGCGTCCGCGTCGCCGGGCGCACCGACAGCATGGCCGAGGCCGTGCGCATCGGCAACGAGGTGGAAACGCTCTACACCAACGGGCCGGCCGGCGGCGGCGGGGCGTGGAAGTCGGCGCGCGAGGTCGTCGCCGTGCTGTCCGTGCTGATGCCGGCCGAGCGGGCGCGGCCCGCCGTCGAGATCGCGGAGGCTTGAGGCCATGAAGCTGCGCGCCATCGCCCATTCCCGCACGGGGGACAAGGGCGACACCTCCAACGTGTCGCTGATCGCCTTTGACCCGGCCGACTACCCCCGGCTCGCCCGGCACGTGACCGCCGACCGGGTGCGGGCGCACTTCGCCGGCATCGTCGAGGGCGAGGTCACCCGCTACGAGCTGCCGAACATCGCGGCGCTGAACTTCGTGATGGGGGCGGCGCTGGGCGGCGGGGTCACGCGCTCGCTCGCCCTCGACGCGCACGGCAAGGGGCTGAGTTCCGCCCTGCTCGACCTCGACATCCCCGATTGACGGAACGAGCCTTTGCCGGACGCGTGCCCCGCGCGCTATGGGTGGCGCCGTCTCCCGCTTCCCTGTCCGCGAGCGGGCGGGACCGGCGCCGCGCGGCATCGACGAAGGACACCGGTCCGTCTTGGCGAACCGTTTCGGACTGCAGATCCGCACCGCCGCGGCCACCGACGCGCCGGGCCTCGCCGCGCTGTGGCAGGCGGCCGGGCACCCCGTCGCCGTCGAAGCGCTGGCGGCGCGGCTCGAGCAGCTGCACCGCGCCGCGAACGGCACCGCCCTCCTCGCCGCGGAATGGGGACCGCCGAGCGGCGTCGTGGTGCTGAGCTGGGCGCAAAGCCTGCGCGCCGACCTCCCCGCGGCGCGGGTCGAGCTGCTCCTCGTCGCGCCGGAGGAGCGCCGGCGCGGCATCGGCCGCACCCTGCTGAAGGCGGCGTCGCAGGCCGCGCGCGCGGCCGGCTGCGGCACCCTGCACCTCGCCGCCACGGCGGAAGACGGGCATGGTCTGCGCGCCTTCTGCGCCGCGACCGGCTTCGAGGAAGCCGGGGCGACCTACGCCCGCCCGCTGCGCAAGAAGGGCTGAACGCCGCCGCAAGCCCCCCCGGGCGCGGGCGCGCACCGTTTGAGGCATGATGGGACTTTCGGTCAACGCCGCCTTTGACGGCGGCAACATCCGGCTGGTGTCGATCGCCGACGACCGCGTCGACCTCGAGATCGTGCGCGACGAGGGGGCCGCGTTCTACCAGTGGTTCTTCTTCCGCCTCGCCGGCGCGCGCGGGCGGACGCTGCGCCTGCGCATCGTCAACGCCGGCGGGGCGGCCTTCCCCGCCGGCTGGCCGGGCTACGGCGTGCGCGCCAGCACCGACCGCGCCACCTGGCGGATGATCCCGACGCGCTACGCCGACGGCGTCCTCGAGTTCGACTGGTCGGGCGCGGGCGACCTCGCCTGGTTCGCCACCTTCGCGCCCTACACGATGGAGCGGCACGCCGCCCTGGTCGCGCGCATCGCGGCGACGCCCGGCGTCGGCCACCGCGAACTCGGCCTGTCGCTCGACGGGCAGGCGATCGACTGCCTCACGCTCGGCGCCGGCGCCAAGCCGGTTTGGCTGTACGCGCGCCAGCACCCCGGCGAGCCGATGGCGGAATGGTGGATGGAGGGCGCCCTCGACCGGCTGGCGCGTGCCCCGCCGGCGGGCCTGCTCGACCACGCCACCCTCCACCTCGTGCCCAACATGAACCCCGACGGCACCCGCCGCGGCCACCTCCGCACCAACGCCGCCGGGGTGAACCTCAACCGGGAATGGCACGCCCCCTCGCGCGAGCGCAGCCCCGAGGTCAAGTGCGTGCGCGACGCGATGGACGCGACCGGCGTCGCCGTCGCGATGGACGTCCACGGCGACGAGGCGATCCCTGCCCCCTTCCTCGTCGGCTTCGACGGCGTGCCGAGCTGGACGCCCGAGCGCGGGGCGCTGTTCGACGCGTTCAACCAGCGCCTCGTCGCCCGCACCGCCGACTTCCAGACCGCGCTCGGCTACGGCCGCGCCGCCGCCGGCAAGGCCAACATGACGATCTCCACCAACCAGCTCGCCGAGCGCTTCGGCGCCCTGGCGATGACGCTGGAACTGCCGTTCAAGGATTTCGACGGCAACCCCGACGCCGTCCATGGCTGGTCGCCCGAGCGCTCCGCCGCGCTCGGCGCCGCCTGCATGGACGTGCTCGCCGAGGTGGTCGGCATGCTTTGAGGGGGTGCCCCCGGTCTCAGCGCACCCCGTCCGTCCATTCCCCGATCACGGCGGCGATGGCGTCGCTGTTCTTTTCCAGCATCATCATGTGGGCGTTGCCGTGGATGCCGCGCTCGGCGAGGCGCATGTGCTCGACGTGGACGCCGCCGCCGCCGAGGAACTGCGCCGTGCAGCCGTCATAGGGCGCGTGGTACGAGGCTTCCGAGGTGACGATCAGCACCGGCACCGCCGCGAGGTGGGTGAGGTGGTAGGGCACGGACGGCTCCCAGCACATGATGCGTTCGGGCGCGGTCGGCGCCGGCTGCCGCACCGGGGCGAGCGCGGCCGGGTCGTCCAGCGGCGGGCCGCCGGCCTTCGCCTCGATGGCGAGGCGGTCGTAGGTGATGCCCCAGCCGCGCGCCGGCTTCGGCTCGCCGGCGGCGATGGGCACCACGTCGAAGAAGGGCGGGCCGCTCGGCTCCACCGCCACGATGCCCTTGACGAGGCTTGGCACCTCGTCGGCGATCGCCCAGCCGATGGCGCCGGAGCGCGAATGGGTGAGCAGGATCGCCGGGCCGATGCGGCGCAGCAGGTCGGCCCCGGCGGCGCGGTTGATCGCGTCCATCCGCACGTTGTCGGTCAGCGACACCTGCTGCGAGGCCTGGAACTGGTCGAACGCCGGGTCGCCGGCGAGGCCGCTGCCCGGCCATTGCGTGTGCAGGTGCGCCTGCGGCCACAGGTGCTCGCGCTCGGGCGCGGTGAACTGGCGCTCCAGCCCCTGCGTCGGCGGCATGGCCGCCGGCCCGTCCACCGCGGGGTCGTAGTTGGCGCGCCCGCGCGCGGGCTGGTCCACCACGTACACGGCGTAGCCGTGGCGGAGGAACCACGTCGCCCAGCCCTCGCGCCCGTCCGGCGTGCTGAGGAAGTTGGTGCCGTTCTGGTAGTTGCCGTGGATCATCACGAGGGGGAACGGCGCGGTGCGCCGCGCCGGGACCTGGAACTCCACGAACATCTGGTCGACGAGGCTCTTGCCGTCGGCCGTGCGGTGCCCGCCGGCGTAGAAGGTGCCCTGCCGGGCGATCTCCAGCGGCGCCGGCTCCGCCGCGGCGGCGAGTGGGCAGGCGAGCATCGCGCAGATCGTCGCCGCAAGTCCGCGCATGGTCACCTCCCGCCGGCCGCCGCCGCCGGCGCCCATTCCGCGTCGTAGGACGGGCGGCGGCGTGCGATCAATACGCCCGAAAGTACGCCGCGATGCGCGCGGGGTCGCGCGTGCGCGTCAGCGCGAGGGCGAGCAGGATGCGGCTCTTCTGCGGGTTGAGGTTGTCGGCGTTGACGAAGCCGGCCTCGCGCACCGCCTTGATGTCGGCCGTGCGCCCGCTGCCGGCGCGCGTCGCCTGCACCACCACCGTGCCGCCACGCGCCGCCGCGCGCAGCACCTCCGCCTCCGCCGGGGTCGTCAGCGCCGGGGCGAAGCCCGCCGACACCAGGCCCTGCGCCCCCGCGGCGAGGAAGGCCGGCACCGCCGCCCCGTCGCAGCCGGCGTAGGAGTACACGATGTCGACGCGCGGCAGGGCGTCGAGGGTGCGGATGTCGAACTCGGTGTCGGGCGCGTGGCGGCGCATGGTGCGGCGGTAGAACACGACCTCCGCGCCGTCGACGTGGCCGAGCACGCCGACGTCGGGCGAGCGGAAGGTTTGCAGCCGCGCCGTCGCCGTCTTGGTCACCTCGCGCGCCGCCTGGATCTCGTCGTTGAGCATCACCAGCACGCCGCGCC
>CAXTFM010000109.1:0-12185 GCA_964243435.1 uncultured Beijerinckiaceae bacterium | reverse complement strand
GCGCATCGACGCGCCGCTCGCCATCGTCGACAAGCGCCGCGAGCGCGCCGGCGAGTCGGAGGTGATGAACATCATCGGCGACGTGCGCGGCCGCTCCTGCATCCTGGTCGACGACATCGTCGATTCCGGCGGCACGCTGTGCAACGCCGCCGACGCTCTGCTCGCGACGGGGGCCAACGAGGTGTCGGCCTACATCACCCACGGCGTGCTGTCGGGCGACGCCGCCGCGCGCATCGGCGCGTCCAAGCTCAAGGAACTGGTGCTGACCGACACCATCCATCCGACCGAGGCCGTGTGCGCCACCCGCAACATCCGGGTCGTGTCCGTCGCGACGCTGATCGGCGAGGCTATCGCCCGCACCGCCAAGGAGGAAAGCGTGTCGAGCCTGTTCGACTGACGCGCGGGCTGCCGCGTTTCCGCCGGAACCGTCAGCTGTAGCCCTTCTGCCGGTCGTTCGCGCCATCGGCCTCGGCCCAGCCCTGGCTCCAGCAGTCGTGGCTTTGCTCGCCCTTGGGATAGGGGTTGCCCTCCCTTGGCGTTTCGGCGAGGCGGGCTTCGCGGCCCTCGTTGAACCAAACGAGAACCGATTTCTCTTCGCCCATCGTGCCCTCCGGTCCGGCCTCAGCCGGGTGCATCCGGCGGTTCATACGGGCGGGAGGCGCACGACGCATCCGTTTTTGCCGATCGGCCGGCGCGGCCGATCAGCCGTTCAAGGGCGTCAGGTCGAGGCGGCGACCGAGGCGGTCGAACAGTTCGCCCTTGCGCACGGTGAGCCGGTCGCGGATCACCGCCTGCTGCAGGCTGGCGAGGCGGCGCTGCGCCTCGACGTCCGGCAGCGGGCCGCCGGCGGCGGCCTTGGCTGCGAACACGCCGAGGCTGTGCCACGCCGTGTCCGTTTCCGCGATCAGGACGACGAGTTCGTCCCAGCGCAGGTCCGGCCCGATGACGTGGAGGTAGCTCGACCGTACGGGCACGATGGTGGTCGCCGCCTCCTCGAACAGGACGAGGAACATGGTGAAGGTCCCCTCCCTGTCGAGGGTGGCGGCGAACCAGCGGTCGAAGGCGGTCGGCACCATCATGCCGCCTCGGGTCGCGCGCCGAAGATGAGGTCCGGCGCCTTCACCACGCGGCGCAGGTCGCCCTTGCGGAAGGTCAGGCCCTGCCGGTCGAAATATTCCAGGATCTGGATCGCCACCTTGCGGCCGTTGTCGAGCCGGTCGCGGAAGTCCGCGGCGGAGAACAGCCCGTCGGGCTGCGTCCGCGTGAGGGTGTCGGCGATCACTGCCATCTCGGCGACGGTGGCGCGCAGGAAGAAGTGGTCGGGCGCGATCTCCGCGAACTCGCCCGTCCGCACCAGCGCCTTGCAGGTCCGTCGCACACCCGGCTCCGGCAGGCCGAGGTCGCGCGCCATGTCGCGCACGCGGGGTGGACGGAAGCGGTCGCCAGCGACCAGCGGCGCGACGCGCGCGGCGATGCGCTTGTCGTCGGCGGCGAGTTCGGCGACGTGGCCCGGAAGCCGCAGCCAGTGCCCTTGCAGCGCGACGCGCCTTTCCGCGATCAGCCGGTCGCGCACGGCGGCGAAGAGCGGCTTCGGCAGCACGGGCGCGAGCGACACCCGCAGCCGCTCTCCGGCGAGGCCGGGCAGCTCGGGATTGGCGGCGTGGAAGCCGCTGAGGTGCGCGACCACCGCCGTGCGGAGCCGCAGCCAGCGCTCGGCGGTGTGCAGATAGCTCGTCGCGCCCGCCCGCAGCGCTTCAAGGCCGAGCGCCACGCGCAACGTCTCGGCTTCGGCCGCCGTCAAGCCGCGCGTCGCGGCGAAGGCGTCGTGATCCTCGAAACCAGGGTCGAGCGCGAGCAGACGGGGCAGGGCGAGCGCGGGGTCGTTCGGCCGCAGTGCGTCGAGCCGCGCCAAGCGCTCCGGGCTGCGCCGCTTGCGCAGCGGCGCCTGCGGATCGAGCACGCTGCCGCCGCCGATCGTGCGCTGCCCGCTTTGGTCGCGTACCACGAACAGGTCGCCGTGGCGCAGCGGCAGCGGCCGTTCGAGGACGAGCTGGGCGGGCGCCGTGGTGCCCGGCGACAGCCCGCTTCCGGTCAGCACCACCACCCGCGCGGGCACGTCGCTGGCGCCGCAGTGGAGGTGAACGGGCGTCCAGTCCCGCAGCGGGCGTCGTTCCCCCGCGAGCAGGCGCAGGTCGGCGTCGACGCGCTGGGTGTCCGCCGGCGCGGCGCCGCCGCACACCCAGGCGCCGCGCGCCACGGCCTCCTTGGCGAGGCCGGACAGCGCCAGCGCGCAGCGCTCCCCCGCCTGTCCCGCCGCCGCTTCGCGGCTTTGCGCGTGCAGCGAGCGCACGCGCGCCCGGTGCCGGCCCGGCAGCACCGTGACCTCCTCGCCGACGGCGACGCTGCCGGCGAGCGCCGTACCCGTGACCACCGTGCCGACGCCGGACAGCACGAAGGAGCGGTCGACCGGCAAACGGAACACGCCCCGCCGGCGGTGTCCGGCCCCGGCGCGGGCTGCGTCGCGCAGATGGTCGCGCAGGGCGTCGACGCCGTCGCCCGTCACGGCCGACACGAACAGCCGCTCGGCATCGGCGAAGGGCGTCCCCGCCAGCAGCGCGGCGAGGTCTCCGGACACGGCGTCCCGGCGCGCCGCGTCGACGCGGTCGCTCTTGGTGATCGCGACCGCGCCGCGCGTCAGCCCAAGCAGGGCGAGGATGTCGAGGTGCTCGCGGGTTTGCGGCATGACGCCGTCGTCGGCCGCGACGACCAGCAGGGCGAAGTCGATGCCCGCGGCGCCGGCCACCATGGTGCGCACCAGGCGCTCGTGGCCCGGCACGTCGACGAAGCCGATCGGCGCATCGTCGGGATCCGGGCCGGGGCCGGGCATGTAGGCGAAGCCGAGGTCGATGGTGATGCCGCGCGCCTTCTCCTCCTTGAGCCGGTCGGTGTCGATGCCGGTGAGGGCGCGCACCAGCGTCGTCTTGCCGTGGTCGACGTGGCCGGCGGTGCCGACGATCATGCCGCCCCCCGCTCGGCCGCCGCGCGGCGCTCGCCGTCGTGGATCGCCTGCGCCGAAAGGCGCGCCCTGACGCTGGGCAGGAAGCGGGCGGCGAGCAGCGAGCCGCGGCGCTCGGCGAGGCTGAGGAGGAAGAGCGCCTCGTCCTGGTCGGCGGCGACGCCCTGGCCGAGGTGGTGAGCGGCGCCGAGCATGGCGGCGCCGTCCGCGTCGCCGGCGTCGCTGGCCCGTCGCCACCACGCGCAGGCGGTCGCGGCGTCGCGCTCCGTGCCGAGCGCGTTGTAGAGGATGGTGCCGAGGCGGGTCGCGGCGCCGGGATAACCCTTGCGCGCCGCCGGCTCGGCCCAGCGCCGTGCCTCGACCGGGTCCTGCGGCAGCAGCTCGCCGTCGAGCAACAGCCAGCTCAGCATGTCCTGCGCTTCGCCGTCGTCCTGCGCGGCGGCGGCGCGGAACCAGCGCGCGGCGGCGGCGACGTCGCGCTCGACGCCGAGACCCTCGAAGTACAGGGTGGCGAGGTTGCGCTGCCCGATCGGATCGCCGCCCTCAGCGGCCAGGCTCAGCCAGCGCAGCGCCAGGCCCGCATCGGCCGCGACGCCGTGCCCGTGGGCGAAGCAGCTCCCCACGTTGTTCTGCGCGCGCGCCACCCCGGCCTGCGCCAGCGGCCCCCAGATCGCCAGGGCGGCCAGGTAGTCGCCGGTCTCGGCGCGCGCGCGCGCGTCCTC
Organism: uncultured Beijerinckiaceae bacterium; assembly: GCA_964243435.1. Lineage (GTDB taxonomy): Bacteria > Pseudomonadota > Alphaproteobacteria > Rhizobiales > Beijerinckiaceae > RH-AL1. The sequence continues at coordinate 8,447 of CAXTFM010000109.1, read as the reverse complement.
CAGCGCCAGACCGACGCGGCGCCGGCCGGGAAGGCGGGCGAGCAGGCGCTTCATGAGCCGAGGATGAGGAACGGGTTGAGGCCGGTGCGCCGCCAGCCGTCCTCGCGCAGCATCATGTCGAGGCCGTAGCTCGCGACATCGTCGGCCACGGGCTCGAGCAGGTCGTTCTTGGTTTGCAGGAGGTGCTTGGCGTAGCCGCCGCACGCCTCGCAGACTTCGGCGGCGATGTCCCCCGTCGATCCCTCCACCGAGCGGTAGGAGATGCCCTCGCCGGAGCCGCAGGCCGTGCATTTCACGCGCAGGTGGTTCCACATCGTGCAGCACAGCGAGCAGGTGAGGTAGCGGTTCCCTTGTGCGTTCGGCCAGGCGACGACGGTGCTCGACGACGGCGCCGCCCCGCAGCACGGGCAGATGGTTTCGCCGATGTTGCGCAGCGCCGTTTCGTCGATCTGCGCGGCATGGAGCGCGTACCACACCTGCAGGCTGGCAGCCGCGATGGCGCTCTCCCCGAGGCGCTCGATCTCGAACATGCCGTCGGCCACGCTGCCCAGCATCCGGCGGCGGGCGTCGATGTCGAGCGCCTGCAGCCGGCCGACCACGGCATGCGGCCCTTCGGCGAGCGCGGCGCCGCCGAGGTCGGCGACCACCGCGTCGAGCACGGCGAGCGCGCCGGGTTGCGAGGCGAGGTCGCGGGGCAGGGGCGGCATGCGGTTGTCGAGTGCGACCGCAACCGTTTCGGGCAGCGGCGGCAGCGGGGTCGCCGTCGCCGCGCGGTCCTGTGCCGCCGAAAGGGCGCCGAGGAAGGTGAGGTAGTCCGCGATCTCGCTGCCGGCGGCGACGGTTGCGAAACGTTTCGCCCGTCTGCCGAAGAGCAGTTGCGGGGCTGGGACGCGCGCGTAGGGCGGTTCGCTGCTTGGGGCCTGCCCCGTGAAGTTCGGATCGATGCCGCCGACTGTGGCCATGGGGTACGCATGCGGCGCGCCCGGTGTCCCGGGCGCGCCTCCTCAGGGTTCTATTCCGCCGGGTGGCGCGGGGCGTGCGGGTCGTCGGCGCCGGGCTCGCCCGGCCGCGCCTCCTCGTGGCCGAGCGCGATCTTGCGCAGCCATTTGCGGTGGTGGCGGTAGGCCCAACCGCCCGACACGTTGCCGCGGATCATCGCGCGCGTGGTCCCCTTGATCCAGATGCCGGCATAGATGTGGACGATGATGATGAGGATCGCGACCAGCGCCGCTGCCGAGTGCGCGGCCAGCGCGTAGCGCTTGGCGTCGATGGCGGTGTAGGACCCGAAATACTGGTCCCAGATCACGATGCCGGACACGAACATGCTGATGATCAGCGCCGACTGGCCCCAGAACACCATCTTCTGCCCGGCATTGTACTTGCCGAGTTCCGGCAGGCCTTCGTGCTTGTTCTGCACGATGTTGCCGAGCTTGCCGATCCAGCGCACGTCGTCGCGGTTCGGGATGTTCAACCGCATGAAGCGGACGAACAGCATCAGAAAGCTCGCGAACAAGAAGACGCCGAACCATGGGTGGATCGCCCGCGTGTCCTGACCGCCGCCGAACAGGTTGGTCAGGAAGAACAGGCTGGGGTGGAACAGCGACAGCCCGCTCAGCGTCAGCAGGGTGAACAGCGCCGCCGTGATCCAATGGTTGATGCGCTGGGTCGTGCTGTAGCGATCGACGAAGACGCGCCCGTCGTCGCCGAGGTCGCGCACGTCGCGGTGGATTTCGTGGTCGCGGGGGAAGGCATGTTCGTTACGCGTCACGGTGCGTGCCCTTCCCATCCTGACCTGAGCGATCCTGGCCCGCGCGGTCCCGGCCGACATGCGCCATGTCCGTGGCGACGTTCTCGTCGGCGCGGTCGACCTCGTCCGGCCCGGCGGCGACGTAGTGGAAGAAGCTGCCGATGGCGGCGAAGGCGAGGCCGGCCAAGCCGACGACCTTGAAGCCGCCCTTCCACAGCGACACGATGGGCGAGATCCGCGGGTTGTCCGGGAGGTTGGCGTAGAGCCGCGGGTTGTCGGCGTGGTGCAGCACGTACATCACATGGGTGCCGCCGACGCCGGGCGGATTGTAAAGGCCGGCCTTGGCGAACCCGCGCTTGTTGAGGTCGACGATGCGGTTGTCCGCCTGCACGATCATGTCGGCCTTGGTGCCGAACATGATCGCCGCCGTCGGGCACGCCTTGGCGCAGGCCGGCGCCTGCCCGACCGACACGCGGTCGACGCAGAGCGAGCACTTGTAGACCTTATGGTCGGCCGCGTTGATGCGCGGGATGTTGAACGGGCATCCCTTCACGCAATAAGTGCAGCCGATGCAGTTCTCCGAGATGAAGTCGACGATGCCGTTCTGGTACTGCACGATGGCACCGGGCGACGGGCACGCCTTGAGGCAGCCCGGGTCGGCGCAGTGCATGCAGCCGTCCTTGCGGATCAGCCATTCGAGGTTGCCGTCGGGGTTCTCGTATTCGGTGAAGCGCATCAGCGTCCACACCGCAGGGCTGAGGTCCTCCGGGTTGGTGTAGCTGCCCTGGAAGGTTTGCACCGGCTGGCGCAGGTCGTTCCATTCCATGCACGCCGCTTGGCAGGCCTTGCAGCCGATGCAGCGCGACACGTCGATGAGCTTGGCGACCTCGTCGACGCCGCGCACCACCGGGGGCTGCTCGGTGGACGCCGAGCGGCGCTTGATGTCGAGGGACTGGTAATCCGCCATTGATCCCTCCTTACGCGACGGCCGGAGCGGTGGTCCGCTCGATGTTGACGAGAAACGCCTTGAACTCCGGCGTGTTGGTGTTGGCGTCGCCGACGAAGGGCGTCAGCGTGTTGGCGCCGTAGCCCTTCACCGTTTCACCGATGAAGCCCCAATGGATCGGCACGCCGACCACGTGCACCGGCTTGCCGTCGCATATCAGCGGCTTGATGCGCTTGGTCACCATCGCCTTGGCCTTGACGGAGCCGCGCTTCGACCACACCCGCACCCAGTCGCCGCGCCCGATGCCCTTCTCGGCGGCGAGCTGCTCGCTGATCTCCACGAAGAACTCCGGCTGGAGGATCGCGTTGATCTTGGCGTGCTTGGTCCAGTAGTGGAAATGCTCGGTCAGCCGGTAGGTCGTCCCCGCATAGGGGAAGTCCTTGGCGTCGCCGAAGCGCAGCCAGTCGTCCTTGAACACGCGGCCCGCCGGGTTGCCCCTGATCTTGGGGAAGGCGAGGTTGGCCTGCGGCGACTCGAACGGCTCGTAGTGCGTCGGGAACGGGCCGTCGCGCATCAGCTCGCGGCACCACAGCCGGCCCTGGCCCTCTTCCGTGAGGATGAAGGGGTTCATGCCCTTTTCCGGCGCCACGTTGGCCCCGTAGTCCGGCACGTCGTAGCCGACCCACTTGGTGCCGTTCCATTTGATCAGCGTACGGCTCTCGTCCCACGGCTTGCCCTTGGGATCGGCCGAGGCGCGGTTGTACAGGATGCGGCGGTTCGCCGGCCAGGCGAAGGTCCAGTTCGGGGCGATGCCGGCATCGTCCGGGTCGGCGGTGACCCGCCGGGCCATGATGTTGCCCTGCTCGGTGTACTGGCCGGCGTAGATCCAGTTGCCGCACAGCGTCGAGCCGTCGGCCGTGAGCTGGCCGAAGCCGTCGAGCTGCTTGCCAGCGGGGATCGTCCGCGTCGCGTCGAGCGGGTCCTTGATCGGCGCGATCGTGTAGCCGTTCACCTCGCGCGCGACCTCGTCCGGCGTCGGGCTGTCCGGGTTGAGGTAGGGCCAGTAGGTGTTGACGATCGGGTCGCCGAAGGTCCCGCCCTCCTCTTCGTACATCTTGCGCATGCGCACGAAGATGCCGGACAGGATGTCGATGTCGGAGCGCGCCTCCCACGGCGCGTCCTGCGCCGGCCAGTGCCATTGCAGCCAGCGCGCGGAGTTGGCGAGCGAACCCTCGTCCTCGGCGAAGCAGGTGACGGGAAGCTGGAACACCTCCGTCATCACCTGGGTGGTGTCGATCGGGTTGAACTCGCCGTGGTTCTCCCAGAACCGCGACGTTTCCGTTTCCAGCGGATCCATCGTGATCAGGAACTTCAACTTGGCCAGCGAGGCGCGGACCTTGTTCTTGTCCGGGATCGACATCAGCGGGTTGAAGCCCTGGCAGATGTAGCCGTTCATCTTGCCGTCCTGCATCAGCTCGAAGGCCGCGAGGATGTCGTAGGTCCGGTCGAGCTTGGGCAGCCAGTCGTAGGCGAAGTTGTTCTCCGGCGTCGCCGCTTTGCCGAACATCCCCTTCTGGAACGAGACCCAGAACTTGTTGTAGTTCTGCCAGTAGCTCATCTGGTTCGGCCGCAGCGGCTTGAACTGCCGGTGCTGCATGTAGGTCTGGTAGTCGGCCTCCTGCTCGACGGGCAGGGACATGTACCCCGGCATCGAGTTCGACAGCAGGCCCATGTCGGTCAGGCCCTGGATGTTGGAATGGCCGCGCAGGGCGTTCATCCCGCCGCCGCGCACGCCGATGTTGCCGAGCAGCAGCTGGATGATGCACATCGTGCGGATGTTCTGCGAACCCGACGAGTGCTGCGTCCAGCCGAGCGCGTAGAGGCTGTTCATCACCTTGTCGGGCTTCGACGTCGCCGCGATCATCGTGCAGATCTCGACGAACTTGTCCCGGGGCGACCCGGTGATGCGCTCGACGAACTCGGGCGTGTACTGCTTCACGTGCTCGCGCAGCAGGTTGATGACGCAGCGCGGGTCCTGCAACGTTTCGTCGATCTTGACGAAGCCGTCGTCGCCGATCTGGTAGCCCCAGCTCGACTTGTCGTAGTCGCGCTTGCCTTCGTCGAAGCCCGAGAACAGGCCGTCCTGGAAGGCGTAGTCGTCGCGCACCAGCATGGAGGCGTTGGTGTAGTTCTTCACGTACTCGTGCTGGATCTGGTCGTTGTCGAGCAGGTGCTTGATGACGCCCGACAGGAACGCGATGTCCGTGCCCTGGCGGATCGGGCAGTAATAGTCGGCGACGGACGCCGTCCGCGTGAAGCGCGGGTCGATCACGACGAGCTTGGCGCCGCGATGCACCTTGGCCTCGATCACCCATTTGAAGCCGCACGGATGCGCTTCGGCCGGGTTACCCCCCATCACGACGAGCAGGTCGGCGTTCTTGAGGTCCATCCAGGTGTTGGTCATCGCACCACGACCGAACGAAGGAGCCAGACTGGCTACCGACGGGCCGTGTCAGATGCGGGCTTGGTTGTCTAAGGCCAGCATCCCCATGTTGCGGGCCCATTTGTAGGTGATGTACGCGGTCTCGTTCGTCGAAGCGGAGGCGCACAGCATGCCGGTGCTGGTCCAGCGGTTCACCGTGGTGCCGTTGGCCGCCTTCTGCACGAAGTTCTTGTCGCGGTCGTCCTTGAGCAGGCGGGCGATGCGGTCGAGCGCGTAGTCCCAGCTCACCCGCTCCAGCCTGTCGGAGCCGGGCTTGCGGACCATCGGGTATTTCGTGCGCGTTTCGGCATGCACGAAATCGAGCAGGGCCGCGCCCTTGGGGCACAACGTGCCGCGGTTGACGGGATGATCGGGGTCGCCCTCGATGTGCAGCACCGAGGCCTTGGCGTTCTTGGAATGGTCGCCGAGGCTGTACACCAGCAGGCCGCAGGACACCGAGCAGTACGGGCAGGTGTTGCGGGTTTCCGTCGTGCGCGACAGCTTGTAGGGGCGCACGGAGGCGGCGAGGGCCTGCTCGGCGCCGGCGAAGCCGAAGGCGCCGAGGGTGGTGACAGCCAAGCCGGCGGCCGCGCCTCCGAGGAAGCCGCGTCGAGACACCATGTTCATGGGCATATCCCAAATGGCAACATTTGATGCACTGCTTCTGCACGATTAGAAGGACTCTAGGAAGCTCAAAAATGCCGCATGTCCGGCCGCTTGACGGCGGCGAGATGGAGGGAACTGGTCCCGCCGCGAGCGTCGTTGGACCGGTATGAGTCGTCCGGTCGCCCGCCCTCGGCGATCCCCGGCGAAGGCAGGCGGCGCCCGCAAGGAGCACGCATGGCGCACCCGCGCGTCTACCTCGCCGGGCCGGAGGTTTTCCATCCCGAGGCGGCCAAGCTCGGCGACGCCAAGCGCGCGCGGTGCCGCGAGCACGGCTTCGAGGGCCTGTTCCCCCTCGGCGCGGCGCGCCAGGGCGGTGCCATCTTCGCGCACTGCCTCGCCCTGATGCGCGACAGCGACCTCGGCATCTTCAACCTGACGCCGTTCCGCGGGCCGAGCGCCGATGTCGGCACGGTGTTCGAACTCGGCTTCATGGTCGCGGCCGGCAAGCCCGTGTTCGCCTACACGAACGTTTCCGGCGACCTCATCGAGCGCCTGCGCGAGGTGCCCGGCCTCGCCTTCGACGCCTCGTCCGAGTGCTGGCGCGACCCGCTCGGCATGGCGGCGGAGGACTTCGGCAACGCCGACAACCTCATGCTCGACGAAGCGCTCGCCGCGCAGGGCCGGCGCATCCACCGCCGCGCCGTGCCCCCCGAGCGGCGCTTCACCGACCTCGATGGTTTCCTCGCCTGCCTCGGCGAGGCGCGCGCCGGCATGGTGCGGTCCCACGGGGCGTGACGGGCGTCGGTTCGGCCGAGCTGTGCGGCATTGGGCCGAGCCGGGGCGCGAAACGAAGGCGAGGGTTCGCCATTGCGCAGGTGAGCGGGCGCGCGCCGCACCGCCGAGCCGAGGTGGACATGTCCGTAACGTCGAATGCCGTGTCGCAGGACAACGCGCGCCCATCCCCGGCAGAGGGTGCGCTCGTGCCGGTCGCCGATGGGCTGTGGACGGTGGACGCGGCGCCGATCCGCGCCGGCGGACTGCCGCTGCCGCTCCGGATGGCGGTGGTGCGCCTCGGCAACGGCGACCTGCTGCTGTACTCGCCGACGCGCTTCAGCCCCGCCCTCAAGGCGGATGTCGAGCGGCTCGGCACCGTGCGCCACATCGTGGCGCCCAATGTCGGGCACTGGCTGTTCCTCAAGACGTGGCAGGAGAACTGCCCCGGCGCGACGACCTGGGCGGCACCGGGCTTGGCGCACCGCAGGCAGGTACGGGACGCCGGCCTGCGCGTCGACGCCGAGCTGGGCGACGTCGCCCCGCCGGACTGGCGCGGCGAAATCGACCAGGTGCTGTTCCAGGCACCCGGCTTCAGCGAGGTCGCGCTGTTCCATCGGCCGAGCCGCACGCTGCTGGTTGCCGACCTGATCCTCAACCTCGACCGCACCCGCATGCCGCCGCTGTCGCGGGTGGCGGCGACCGCCCTGCGCATCGCCGCGCCGGACGGCAGCACGCCGGTCTACCTGCGGGCGCTGTTGCTGTTGAACGCGCGGCGCAACCGCGCGGCGGCGGCCCGCCTCGTGGCGCTGGCGCCCGCCCGCGTGATCCCCGCCCACGGGGTGCCCTTCGCCGGCGGTCCCCGCCTGCGCCGGGCGCTCGCCTGGATCGGCACGGCGCCGCGCGACTTCGACGGCACGACGGTGGTCGTCACCGGCGCGTCGAGCGGGATCGGCCGCGCGACGGCCGTGGCCTTCGCCGGGCGCGGCGCGCAGGTGGTGCTGGCCGCCCGGCGCGAGGACGTGTTGACCGAGGTCGCGCGCGAGTGCGCGGCGGCCGGCGGCCGCGCACTGGTTGTGCCGACGGGCGTCACCGTCGCCGGCCGGGTGGAGGAGTTGGCGACGCGCGCCGTCGCGGCCTTCGGCGGCGTCGACGTGTGGGTCAACAATGCCGGGGTCGGCGTGTTCGGTCCGCTCACCCAAGCCGACGTGGCGCTCCACCGCCGCACGATCGAGGTCAACCTCATCGGGTCGCTCAACGGCGCGGCGGCGGTCCTGCCGATCTTCCTGCGGCGCGGGCGCGGCACGCTGATCAACAACATCTCGCTCGGCGGCTGGGTGCCGACGCCCTTCGCCGCCGCCTATACCGCGAGCAAGTTCGGCCTGCGCGGCTTCACGGCGTCGCTGCGCCAGGAGCTGACGCAGCATCGCGACATCCACGTGTGCGGCGTGTTCCCGTCCATCGTCGACACGCCGGGCTTCGTTCACGGCGCCAACGTGTCGGGGCGCAACCTCGATCCCGGCCCCTTCCAGTATGCGGCGGAGGACGTCGCCGACACCATCGTCCGCGTCGCCAAGCGTCCGCGCAACGAGACCGCGGTCGGCTGGCCGGCGCGCGCCGGCCAGCTTGCCTATGCGCTCGCCCCCGCGCCGACCGAGGTGGGCATGAGCGCCGTGTTTCGGCTGCTGCTGTCGCGGGCCAAGGCGGCGCCGCACAGCGAGGGCGCGCTGTTGACGCCGATCGCGGCCGGCACGCGCAGCGGCGGTGATTGGCTGGCCCGCAAGGGGCTCCCCTCGGCGCGTTGGGTGACGGCGGGCGCCGTCGCCGCCGGCGCGATCGGCCTGTCGGCGGTGCTGGTCGCGCGCGTCAACGCGCGCCCCGCGGCGCGGCGGCGG
>CAXTFM010000108.1:0-12217 GCA_964243435.1 uncultured Beijerinckiaceae bacterium | reverse complement strand
CTGCACCCCCGCCCCGGCAAGCGCCGCCGGTGCCGCGGCGGCGCCCGCGCGGCGGCGCTGGCGCGCCCACACCAGCAGGCACAGGGCCGTCACCGGCACGCCGACCGTCGACGATGCCGCGAAGAAGGTGGCAAAGCCGAGCTGGGCCACGGCGAAGCCGGACAGGCCGCCGACGAGCTTGCCCGGCAGCGCGTAAAGCGAGCTGAGCAGCGCGTACTGGCTCGCCGCCATCGCCGGCGACACCAGCGACGACATGTAGGCGATCAGCGCCGTGCCGGCGAAGCTGCCGGCGAAGGACTCCACGCTGACCGACAGGGCGAGCAGGTCGGTGCGCTGCCCGCTCGCGGCGAGCAGGGCGAGGCACAGGTGCGAGGCGGAGGCCGCGATGCCGCCGACGAGCAGCGTCGGCATCAGGCCGAGGCGGGCGATGCTGATCCCGCCGGCGAAGGCGCCGCCGATGCCGATCCACACGCCCCACAGCTTGGTGATGGTCGCGATCTCGCTCTTCTGGAAGCCGAGCGTGATGTAGAGCGGGTTCGCCATCACCCCGGTGAGGAAGTCGGGCAGGCGGTACAGCGCGACGAGCATCAGGATCGCGGCGAGCCACCAGCCGTGGCGCCGCGCGAGGTCGGCGAGCGGCTCGACGAAGCTTGCGCGCAGCACCGCACGCCGTGGCGCCGGCGCGCGGGCGCGCTCGGGCAGGCGCGGCGACAGCAGCCCCGCCGCGATGCCGACGAGCATCAGCGACGCCATGGACAGGTAGGCCGCGCGCCAGCCGGCATATTGCGCGACGTAGAACGCGCCGGCGCCGGCGCTGAGCAGGGCGAGGCGGTAGCCGAGCTGGTAGGTCGCCGCCATGATCCCCTGGCGTTCCACCGGCGCGGCGTCGATGCGCCAGCCGTCGACGACGATGTCCTGCGTCGCCCCGGCGAAGGCGGTGAAGGCCGACCACGCCACCACGGCGCCGAGCGACCGCGCGGGATCGGTGAAGGCGAGGTTGCCGAGCCCCAGCGCGACGCCGCATTGCGCGGTGAGCAGCCACGCGCGCCGGCGCCCCAGCCGCCGTGCAAGCAACGGCACGTCGATGCGGTCGATCGCCGGCGACCACAGGAACTTCAGCGAGTAGCACAGCGCCACCCAGGAGATCAGGCCGATGCGCTCGATGGGCACCCGCGCCTCGGTCAAGCGCGCCGACTGCGTGGAGAACACCAGCAGGAAGGGCAGCCCCGTTCCAAAGGCGAGCGCCAGCATCAGCGCGAGCGTCCTGTCGGCCAGGATGGCGCGGAGCCGGAAGCGGTTCGGGTCGGTGCTGCTCATGCGCCCCTCGATCCTGGCACGCCCGCACCCCGCGACAAAGGGGTCACGCGTCATGACATGGCCACAGGCCGACACCATACGCCCGCAATCATCACGCGTCCGTTGACGGCGCGCGGGTCCGAGCAGAGGGCGCGACCGGGCGGCGGTCGGCCGCGAAAGGACGGATATGACGCGGACCTTCAAGCTCGTCGGCGGCTCGGCGCTGGTGCTCGCGGCGCTCGCCGCGGGGCTTTACGCCGCGCGCACGCTCCGCACCCTGGGCGGGCGCACGGGCGAGGGCTACCAGCTGCTGACGCCGGTGCCCGGCGCGTCCGGCTTCGAGCCGCTGAGGCAGCCGGCCGGCCCCGTGCTCGAGAACCAGTCGTCGAGCGACCTCGCCGTCAACTTCGGCTACAAGGTCGGCGGCGTCCCCTACTCCTATTCGCTGGTGCTCGCCTTCGCGCACGAGGCCGATGACGGCCGTGCGGTGCTCACCGTGCGCCGCGCCGACCGCAGCGCATCGAGCGCCTCCGCCGTGGTGCGGCGCTGGGACGAGCCGCGCGGCGCCTACGCCGTCGCGGTGGCGGACCGCGTCGACGCCGAGCCCAGGGCCCCCGCGCTCTGCCTCAAGGCGGTGATCGGGCCGGACCGCAACAGCCTCGACCTGCGCAACGCTTCCCTGTGCATCGCGCAGCGCGACACGGACGGGCAGTGCCACACGGAAACGCTCGCCTGCGGTCTGATCCGCCAATGATCGTGGGCGTTCGGCCGGTGCGAGCCGGCATTCACCACCCGTTCACGCTGCAACGACGTCGCCGCAAGCTTTGTGGCGGCGACGCGGCGGCGTAAACCATCTGCCGGCGCGTGCCGCGACGATGCCGCGAGGGGAAACGCCGTCCCCGACCCTCCACCGGGGTTAACGCGCATCGCTCGAATCCGAAGGTTTTTCTTGCGCCGATGGCAGAACGGCGCCGCCACCATGACCCCATCGAACAAGGGGCATGGGTGTGCGTATCGCGGTTCGGCCGGTTCTCGGCGTCACTTTCCTCCTCGCCTGCGCCGTGGTCGTCGCGGCGGCGCCGCTGCGGGCGGAGCCGATGCCGGCCCGGGCGGGCTACGCGGCCGTCGGCGACGTCACGCGCACACCCTACGGCTGGGCGGACCTGTGCGGGCGCCAGCCGCAGGAATGCCAGGTCGAGGTGCTCGACCCCGCCGACCTGCACCTCACCCCGCGGACATGGGGCGCGCTTGAAAGCGTCAACGCCCGCGTCAACGCGAGCATCGAGCCGATCAGCAACTACGACCATTGGGGCACGCTGCTCGATCATTGGGATTATCCCGTCGACGGCAAGGGCGACTGCAAGATCTACGCGCTGTGGAAGCGCAAGCAGCTGATGGATCGCGGCTTTCCGCGCCAGGCGCTGCTGATGACCATCGTCCGCGACCTCGAGGGCAACGGCCACACCATCCTCACGGTGAAAACCGACGGGGGCGAGTTCATCCTCGACAACATGACCGGCGAGATCCGTCCCTGGGAGGCGACCGGCTACAGGTTCGTGAAGCGCCAGTCCCAGAGCGACCCCAACGTGTGGGTGGCGGTCGGCCCGGCGACCGGGCGCAGCGCCCTCGCCGGCCTCAGCGGCGGCCGCCGCCTCGATTAGGACCGGGGCGCGTTGACGGGCGCCGGCGATGCCGTCAGGGCTGGCGAACGTGCATGCCGCGCGGCTCCGGACCCGTCGAGACCATGGCCTCCGCCATCATCGCCATCGCCAAGTCCGTCGTCTTCCTGGCCGTCTCCGTTTCGGCGATCGTGTCCCTTTACGCGGCGATGGACGCGATGGCGGTGTACACGGACGTCAACCTCTTCGCCTGTGGCTTCCTGCTGATCGTGATCGGCGTCGTCCTCGGCCCGCTGTTCTGCTTCTTCGCCGCCTACGGGCTCGTCCTCGACCTCGACGTGCCGCTTTGGCAGGCGGTCGCGATCGTCGCGCCGGTGTTCCTCGCCTGGGGCGTGATCGCCGGGCGCTTCCTCGTCGGTCTCGTCGCGCGCTGACGCCGCGGCGCCGCGAAAATATCGTCCGCCGGGCATGTTAACTAAGGCTTAACCAATGCGTTGACCGAAGGGGCGACTGCTCCGACACTGTTGATATCGGGCGGGGGCGCGGTATGCTGAACTGGTTCGGACGTTTCGGCGCCGTCGCGGCCCTGGTTTGCACGATCGTGCCCTGCCACGCCGCGCATCGCGGCCACGCCGACCACCACCGCATCCCGCGCCAGGCGCTCGGCGACGCGACGATCGGCGACGCCATCGTCGCCTTCGCGGCACCGTCTGCCTCGGCCTACGCCGCCCCCCTGCACGCCGCCGACGTCGGCGACGTCACCCGCGTGCCCTACGGCTGGGCCGACTTCTGTTCGCGCCGCCCCGGCGAATGCCGCGTGGACGTGCTCGACCCCGTCGAGGTGGTGATGACCCCGCAGGTGACGCGCGTGCTCGCCGTGGTGAACGCCAGCGTCAACGCGAGCATCGAACCGGTGAGCAACCTCGAACACTGGGGCACGCTGCTCGACCATTGGGACTACCCCGCCGACGGCAAGGGCGACTGCAAGATCTACGCGCTGTGGAAGCGCAAGCAGCTGCTCGACCGCGGCTTCCCGCGCCAGGCGCTGCTGATGACCATCGTCCGCGACCTGGATGGCAACGGCCACACCATCCTCACGGTGAAGACCGACAGGGGCGACCTCATCCTCGACAACATGGTCGGCGAGATCCGTTTCTGGGACGAGACGGGCTACGACTTCGTGAAGCGCCAGTCCCAGGCCGACCCCAACGTTTGGGTGTCGATCGGGCCGGCCACCATGCCGGTGACGACGGCCGGCACGAACTGAGGGCGTCGCCGCGGCGCGGACGGAGCCGGCCGGGACCCGACGCATCGTCAGGCGACCGCGCTGTGCTCCAGCGGTTGCGGGGCGGCGGCGAGCAGTTCGGCGATGCGCGCGGCGAGGGCCGCGGTGGTGAACGGCTTGCCGATCAGGTTGACCGCGGCGTCGGCGACGGATGCCTCCGCGCCGCCCGTCGCCTTGTAGCCGGTGGTGAAAAGAACCGGGAGCGAGGGACGCAGCAGACGCGCGCGCTGCGCCAGCTCGCGCCCGTTCATCTGGCCCTTGAGCACCACGTCGGTGAACAGCAGCGCGATCTCCGGATGGGCCTGCACCAGGCGCAGCCCCTCGGTGCCCGTCGCGGCCTCGATCACCCGGTAGCCGCTGTCGCGGAGCGCGCCGGCGCCGAGGCGGCGGACCAGGTCGTCGTCCTCGACGATCAGCACGGTGGTCCCCGCCACACGGGCGCGGACGGGCTCGGCGGCCGCCGTTGCGTCGTCCGGCTCCGTTTCGGCGCGCTCGCCGCCGATGCGCGGCAGGTAGATGCGGACGGTGGTGCCGGCGCCGACCTCCGACACGATCTCGGCATGGCCGCCGGACTGGCGGGCGAAGCCGTAAAGCTGGCTGAGGCCGAGACCGGTGCCCTTGCCGACCGGCTTGGTCGTGAAGAACGGCTCGAAGGCGCGCTTGATGACCTCGGCGCCCATGCCGGTGCCGGTGTCCGTCACGCCGATGGCGACGTAGCGGCCGGGCGTCAGCCCCGCCTGCCGCGCGCAGAAGGCCCCGTCGAGCACGACGTTCTCCGTCGCGAGGGTGAGCTGCCCGCCGTTCGGCATGGCGTCGACGGCGTTGACGCAAAGGTTGAGGATGGCGTTCTCGAGCTGGTTCGGGTCGGCGAAGGTGGCGCCGAGTTTGTCGGCGAGCCGCAGCTCGATGGTCACCGCCTCGCCCAGCGTCCGACCCAGCAGGTCGGACATGCCGGTGATCAGCGCGTTGGCGTCGAGCGTCGCCGGCGCGAGGGCCTGCTGCCGCGAGAACGACAGCAGCCTCGAGGTGAGGCTGGCGGCGCGGTTCGCCCCCTCGATGGCGTTGCGGATCAACGCCCGGTGCTTGGGGTCGGCCTCGCCCATGCGGCGCGCCAGCAGGTCGAGGTTGCCGATCACCACGGTGAGCAGGTTGTTGAAGTCGTGCGCGATGCCGCCGGTGAGCTGCCCCACCGCCTCCATCTTCTGCGACTGGCGCAGCTGGTCCTCGATGCGCGAGCGCTCCAGCATCTCCGTTTCGAGCAGCGCGGCCGAGTGCCGCCACTTCACCGTGGCGTTGCCTTCCAGCCTGATGCGGCGGATGGCGAAGCCCGACACCCCGAACAGGGCCAGCGACGACAACAGCGCCACGAGTCCGTAGCCGCGCATGTTGCGGCGCCACGACGCCAGCGCCGAACGCCGCGTCACGCCGAACCCGATGAGGACGGGGTAGGTGCCGACCTTCTCGTACCCGAGGATGCGCATCTTGCCGTCGACCACGGACGGGTGGATCACCGCCCGGTCGCTGCCCTCGTCGGCGCGCAGCTGCGCCAGCGCGTCCGCCGGCAGCATCGGGTCCGCCATCGGCGGATCGCTCGCCAGCACGCTGCCGTCGTCGCGCGCCAGCACCACGATCTGGCTGTAGCCCTGCTCGATGTCGCGGTAGAAGTCGCCGAAGTAGGCCTGGTCGAGCGCGATGGAGATGACGCCGTCGAAGCGGTTGCTGGACGGGCTGCGCACCCGCGCCGCGATGTTGAACACCGGCAGGCCGCTGTGCCGGCCGACCATCGCCCGCGATACGACGGGCGTGTCGCGGTTCGATGCCTTCAGCGCCTTGAAGTAGTCGCGGTCGGCCACCTCGAGCGAGGGGTCCGGCGTCACTTGCCGGCTGCTGGCGCGGACGTGGCCGTCGGCATCCGTCACCAGGATGTCGACGACTTGGGGCAGCAGGCGGCGCAGATGGTCGAGCAGCTCGTGGAGGGATGCCACGTCGCGCGGGCTCGCCCAGTCGAGCGTGCGCAGGCGCTCGTTGACCTGGTCCAGCATGAGCTGCTGCGTTTCGAAGATCTTGAGCGCGTGCTCGTGAAGGATGCGCGTGGTCCGCTCGACGTGGTGCTCGGCGCCCCGCATCACGTCGCGCCGGTTCTGCGCGGCGGCGAGGGCGAACAGCGCGATCGGCAGGGCGACGGAGATGGCGAGGAGCGCGATCGTCGAGCGGGGCACGCGGGCACGGCCGGGCGCGCGACGGCAGCGGTCGAGAAGCGGGCGCATCCGGCTGCGCCACGATCGTCGCCCCGGCTCGTGGGGGCGGCTCGGCTCGGGCGGCAGGTTCGTGGCGGACGACGTCATTCCCACCAGTCCTGCAGCAATACGATGTCGTTATGATGGCTGCCGCATCGGCGCCGTGGCGTCACGGCGTCACTCGTTCGCGGGCACGCCGCCGGCGCTCCAGCGCCACAGCCGGTCGGCAGGAAGCGGCACCAGCATGAAGGCGTGCTCGAGGATGGCCAGCGCGACCAGGGCCGAGGCGAGCGCGTAGCCGGCCCGGAACGGCGCCGCGGCCACGGGGTCGAGGGCGAACACGCTGAGGCTGCCGGCGAGGCACACCGCGCCGACCAGGGCGACGGGGAAGAACGCGTTCAGCGCGCCGCGGCGGAAGTAGCTGCGCAGGAAGGCGACCGGCGCCGGCATCATCCCGTCGTTGAGCACCGGCACGCCGAAGAACAGGTTGAGCTTGGCGCTGAGGCGCATCACCCAGAGCACGGCGAAGGTGAGGGTGCCGAAGGGGTTCGCCGCGCCCCAGGTGACGGCGAGCACGGCCGCCCCGGTCACCAGCAGTGCCACCTCGTGGTAAAGGATCGCGCCGACCGCGCGGCGGAAACGCTCGAAGCCGCCGGCGCCGGCCGGGCAGGGCGCCGGCCGCGGCCCGGTCAGGAAGCCCGACAGGAACGCCACCTCCTGCGTGCCCCACAGCACGATCGCCGTGGAAAAGGCGACGTACACGCCGACGGTGCTGGTGAGCGCGGCGGTGCGCGCCAGCACCAGCAGGCAGACGGGGAACAGCAGCGCCGCCCCCATGACGCTCGCGCGCAGCGCCCGCGGGCGGCGCAGCACGACGAGCAGCACCAGCCCGGTCGAGAACCACCACACGAACAGCGTGTAAAGGAGCGCCGTCGCCACCGCGCCCATCCTCAGCTCGCTCCCATCGCCGGCTCGTTCACCCCGTCACCACGCGGGGGCGAGAAGGACGGTGTCGGGCAGGTCCGTCCGCTTCACCGGCAGCACGAACAGGCGGGCGAAGACCAGCGCGGCCTGGGCGGCGAGGGCGCCGCGGCGCAAACGGCCGACGAGGCCGCCCGGCGCCGCCGCGCGCGCTTCCGTGATGCGCCACAGCCGGTCGAGGCCGGCGCGGAAGGCGGGGTGGTCGATGTCGAGCGACACCGGGAACACCTGGCGCGCGATCTCCGTCGTGATCGCGAAGACCTTCATGTCGTAGGCGGTCGGGTCGATGCCGACCGCCGCGTGGAAGGCCGGGCGCATGTGGTCGCGCACGTACATGGTCGCGAAGACGGCGAGCAGGAAGAAGCGGATCCACAGCCGGTTGCGGCCGCCGAGCAGGCGGGGGTCGGCGCGCATCAGCAGGGCGAAGGCCTCGCCGTGGCGGAACTCGTCGTTGCACCAGCGCTCGAAGTACCGGAAGATCGGATGGAACAGCCGGTCGGGGTGGCGCTCCAGCTCGCGATAGATGGTGATGTAGCGGGCGTAGCCGATCTTCTCGCTGAGGTAGGTGGCGTAGAAGACGAACTTCGGCTTGAAGTAGGTGTACTTCTTGACCCGGGTGAGGAAGCCGAGGTCGACGCCGATGCCGGCATCCTTCAGCGTTTCGTTGATGAAGCCGGCGTGGCGCGACTCGTCGCGCGCCATCAGGGTGAAGAGTTCGCGGACGTCGGCGTTGGTGATCCGCTTCTTGATCTCGGAATACAGCACGCAGCCCGAGAACTCCGCCGTCAGCGACGACACCAGGAAGTCCTTGAACTCGCGCCGCAGTTCGGGGGGCAACGCGTCGATGTCGGCGTCAAACGGTCCTTCGCGGCGGAAGTGCGTGCGATTGTGGTCGGCGCGCATCTCGGCGATCATGCGGTCCCATTCCGCGCGCACCAGGCCGACGTCGAGCCGGTCCATCGCGGCGAAATCGGTGGTGTAGAAGCGCGGCGACAGGATGGTGTCCTCCTTCGCCGCCTCCAGCGACGAAGGGTCGCGCGGAGCGAGGCCGCGGTTGCCGCCGCCTTCGATCGCGATCATGGCGCCCTCCCTTCCGAGAAGCTGACCTCGTAAAGGTCGGTGAGTTCGAGGTAACCCTCGACATGCGCCCACAGGCGCGTCAGCGGTCCGGCCCGGCGCACGCTGGCGCGGCGGTGCACGAGCGCGCGCTCGCCGAAGGCGATGCCGCGGGGCGCGTCAAGGATCAGCACCTCGTCGCCGGGACCGACGGCGACGCCCTCGAGGTCGCAATAGGCGTGCAGGCTGTCGGACGTGTGTTCGAGGTCGAGGGTGCAGGGCACCTCGACCACCGCGCCCGCCGCCCAGCCTGCCGTCCAGCTTGCCGTCATCGCGCGTCCCCCGCCCCCGGCGCGGCGTCGGCTGCCGGCTCGTCGACCAGCAGGCGCGCGAAGGCGGCCTCGTTGGTCGCGCCGAAAGCCGCGAGCTCGAAGCGCTCGCGCGTCGCCGGATCCTCGATGGACAATCGCCCATCCGCCCAACGGGTCAAGCGAAATGACGTGCCGGGGCCGAGGTCGTTCAGGCGATGCTCGCGCACCAGGCCGCGCATGATGCCGCGGAGGAAGCCGCCGGTTTCCGGCGGCACGACCGCGACCTGCCGGCCGCCGGCCGCGTCGGCGATCACCACGGCGCCGTCGCCGCGGTCGGTGAAGGTGAGGTCGCGGCTCGCCACCGCCTGCGTCGGCGGCAGAACCATGTGGTTGGCGCCGGTGTGCCGGGCGATGCCCGCGACCGCGATGGTGAGCAGCATGAGCGCGCCGGCGGCGCCGAGGATGCTTTTCGGGATCGGCACCTCGCGGGACTGCCGCGGTGCGTCGTCGGGCGTGCCGGTGGCGGGAAACATGGCGATCCTTTTCAGCGCGGCAGGGCGGGGACGGACACGGTGTTCCCCACCAGCGGCTTGAGGGCGACAAGGGTGAGGAGGAGCAGCGCGACTTCGCAGCCATACACCGCGCCGTAGCCGAACGAGGGTCGGTTCAAGGCCGCCGGCAGGGTGTTGCCCGCCGCGAGCGCGGCCATCGCGTCGCGCAGCAGGCCGCCGGCGGCCACGGCGCAGCCCGCCGCCGAGGCCTGCACGGCGCCCCACAGGCCGAGCACGAAGCCGGCCTGCCCGTGCTTGGCGAGCGCCATCGCCGCCGTCAGCGTGCAATGGGCGAAGATGCCGCTGCCCAGCCCGATGAGGAACACCCCGGCGGCGAAGGGCGCCACGGCGCCCGAGGGGCCGGCGGCGATCAGCAGGACGAAGGCCGCCACGCCGACGCCGACGCCGCGCGCGGCGTAGCGGTAGGGGTCGACGCCGGCGCCGAGCCGCTTCGCCGCGCTGACGAAGCCGAGCATGCCGCCCACCGCCAGCAGCGCGGTGAGCCCCGTCGTGGCGCCGACCGCGAGGTGCAGCACCTGGCCGCCATAAGGCTCCAGCAGCACGTCCTGCATGGAGAACGCCATGGTGCCGAGCGCCACGGCGATGAGCCGGCGCGCCGGCATCTTTTGCGCGCAGAACAGTTGCACCGCCTCGTGGAAGCCGAGCCGCTGGCCGTCGCGCCTGGGCGTGCGCGGCTCCTGCTTCCACAGCGCGAGGAGGTTCAGCGCCATGGTGGCGAAGGCCGCGCCCTGCACCACCTGGATCAGCCGCACCTCGGAAAAGGGCGCGAGCAGCGCGCCGAAGAGGAGCGCCGAC
The DNA here is from genome assembly GCA_964243435.1 of uncultured Beijerinckiaceae bacterium. Taxonomy (GTDB): domain Bacteria; phylum Pseudomonadota; class Alphaproteobacteria; order Rhizobiales; family Beijerinckiaceae; genus RH-AL1. Next base: position 2,065 of record CAXTFM010000108.1, on the reverse strand, counting down.
ACGCACATGCCGGCCATCATCATCACGCAAAGCAGGGCGACGACGCGTGGGTGGGCGCGCGGCGGCGCGAGGTCGGTCGCGAGCGCGAGCCCGGCGGTCTGCACCGTGTGCAGCCCGGCGCCCATCAGCAGGAAGGCGAGCGCCGCCGCGCACTGCCCGACGAGCGGCGGGGCGGTGGTGTCGCCCCCCAGCAGGATCAGGGCGAAGGGCATGATGCTGAGGCCGCCGAACTGCAGCAGCGTGCCGAACCACAGGTAGGGGACGCGGCGCCAGCCCAGCGCCGAGCGGTGCCCGTCCGAGCGCAGGCCGATGAGGGCGCGGAACGGCGCGAACACCAGCGGCAGCGCGATCATGGCGGCGACGAGCCACACCGGCACGCCGAGTTCCACGATCATGACGCGGTTCAGCGTGCCGATCAGCAGCACCACCGCCATGCCCACCGTGACCTGGAACAGCGACAGCCGCATGAGCCTGCCCATCGGCAGCTCGCTCGTCGCCGCGTCGGCAAAGGGGAGCAGACGGGCGCCAACGCGCATCCACGCATCGACGGGGCCCCGCGGGTGGACGGCGCCCCGCGGGTGCGCCGCGCTTTCCGGGCGGTCCGCCGCCGTGCCGACCGGCATCGTCATGCGACGAGGACCTCCTGCGCCTGGGAAATGTAGAAGCCCGTCGCGACCCGCGCCGAGCGGCCGAGGCGCAGCGCCGGGCGGCCGGTCTCGAGGCGGCGGCGGATGGCGGCGGGCGCGACCGGCTCGATCGCCGGCGAGCGGTCGCCGCGCGGGAACAGCTTGCCGGCGGCGTGCATCAGGGTCAGCGCGGCCGTGCGCGGGGCGAAGGTGAAGACGAGCGTGTGGTCCGTGCGCGCGGCGAGGCGGGCGACGGCGGCGGCCATGTCGTCGGCGCGATAGTGGATCAGCGAGTCCATCGCGACGACGTGGTCGAAGCGGCCCAGCGCGGGGTCGAGCATGTCGCCGGCGTGGAAACTGATGCGGCCGTGCCCGAGCGTGCGCGGCAGCCGGCTTTCGGCGAGGGCGACAAGCGTCGGCGCGAGGTCCACCGCGACGACCTCCGCGCCGCGCCGCGCCGCCTCGACCGCCAGCGCCCCGGTGCCGCAGCCGGCGTCGAGCAGCCGTGCGCCGCGCAGGTCCGCGGGCAGGGTGTCGAGGATGGCGGCGCGCATCGCGTCGCGCCCGGCCCGCACCGTGGCGCGGATGCGGCTCACCGGCGCGTCGGACGTCAACCGCGCCCAGGCCTCGACGGCCGTGCGGTCGAAGTAGGTCTCGAGCTGGCCGCGCCGCTCGGTATAGGATCGCTTGGCGATGGCGGAGGCTTGCGGCATCAATCGAACCCCAGCAGGTCGAAGATGTCGCGATCCTTGAGCGCGGACGGTGTCAGCGGCTCCGTGCCTTTGTAAAGCAGTTCGGCCAGGCGCAGGTATTCGTTCTGCACGGCCAGGATCTCCGGCGTCTCCTCCATCTCGAACAGCGTCGCCTTCTTCAGGCGGCTCTTGCGGATCGCGTCGAGGTCGGGGAAATGGGCGACCTTGTTGAGCCCCACGCGCTCGTTGAACTTGTCCACCTGATCGGTCCCGTTGGAACGGTTGACGATCACGCCGCCGAACCGGACCTTGTAGTTCTTGGCCTTGGCTTCGATCGCCGCGACGATGCGGTTCATGGCGAAGATCGAGTCGAAGTCGTTGGCTGTCACGACCAGGGCACGCTCGGCGTGCTGGAGCGGCGCCGCGAAGCCGCCGCAGACGACGTCGCCCAGCACGTCGAAGATCACCACGTCCGTCTCATCGAGAAGGTGGTGCTCCTTGAGCAGCTTGACGGTTTGCCCCACGACGTAGCCGCCGCAGCCGGTCCCGGCCGGCGGGCCACCGGCTTCCACGCACATCACGCCATTAAAACCTTCGAACACGAAGTCGGCGGGGCGCAGCTCTTCGGTGTGGAAGTCGACCGTTTCGAGGATGTCGATGACGGTGGGGATCAGCTTCTTGGTCAGCGGGAAGGTGGAGTCGTGCTTGGGATCGCAACCGATCTGCAGCACGCGCTTGCCGATCTGG
>CAXTFM010000107.1:1395-12272 GCA_964243435.1 uncultured Beijerinckiaceae bacterium | reverse complement strand
CCGACAAGATCCGCGAGGTGATCGGCACCGGCGGCAAGGTGATCCGCGAGATCGTGGAGAAGACCGGCGCCAAGGTGAACATCGAGGACGACGGCACGGTCAAGGTCGCCTCCTCCGACGGCAACTCGATCAAGGCGGCGATCGCCTGGATCAAGTCGATCGCCACCGACCCCGAGGTCGGCCAGATCTACGAGGGCACGGTGGTCAAGGTCGTCGACTTCGGCGCCTTCGTGAACTTCTACGGTTCCAAGGACGGCCTCGTCCACGTGTCCCAGCTCGCCAAGGGCCGGGTCAGCAAGCCCTCCGACGTCATCAAGGAGGGGCAGAAGGTGAAGGTCAAGCTGATGGGCTTCGACGACCGCGGCAAGGTGCGGCTCTCGATGCGCGTCGTCGACCAGGACACCGGTGCCGACCTCGAAGGCAAGGAACAGGCGGCGGAATAGTCCCGCAGGCCGGTTTCGACAGGCGGCGCCTCCAGGAGGCGCCGCCTTTTTCAGTTTTTCGCTGCGTCCCCGTCTTGTCGGCCGTGTCGGTTGCCGCGCCCGTCTTGGTCATCTGCGTGACCAGCGCCTGCATACCCAGCTCGTCGACCCCTTGGCGGCATCCGTCGGCCTGCGCGGTGGCTCGTGTGGCCCGGTTACCGCGGCGGGCCTTTCTTCAGATCTTCAGCGCATCCGTCGCCGCTCGCCATTCCGTGCGTGGCAGGCCGATGCGCGCCAGCACGCTCGCCAGCGAGTGCCCTTCCTGACGAAAGGTCCGCAGCGGCTTGGCGCGCAGGCTTTTCGCGAGTTTCTGCCCGGCACCGTCGCGCAGCAGCGCGTGGTGATGGTAGTTCGGTGCGGGGAGGTCGAGCAGCGCCTGCAACAGGCGATGCAGGTTTGTCGCCATGTAAAGGTCCTCGCCGCGCACCACGTCCGTCACGCCCTGCGCGGCGTCGTCGACCACCACGGCGACGTGGTAGCTCGTCGCGATGTCGCGGCGCGACAGTACGGCGTCGCCCCACACCGCCGGCGTCGCGCGCTCCTCGAAGCGCTTGGTTCCGCCGCGGTACTCGCTCCAGGTCAGTGCGTCGCCGAGCGATGCGAGGGCGCGCTCCATGTCGAGGCGGTAGCTGGCGCGTTCCCCCGCGGCGAAGCGCTGGGCGCGTCGCTCGGCCGACAGGTGGCGGCAGGTGCCGGGATAGAGCGGCGTGCCGTCGGGGTCCGTCGGCCAAGTCGGGCGCGGCGTGACCGACGCCATGATGTCGCCGCGCGAACAGAAGCAGGGATAGATCAGGCCGCGGCGCTCCAGCCCGGCGAGTGCCTCGGCATAGTCGGCGAAGTGGTCGGACTGCCGCCACAGCGGCTTTTCCCAACTCAGGCCGAGCCAGGCGAGGTCCTCGAGCACGGCCCGCTCGAACTCCGGGCGGCAGCGCGTGGTGTCGATGTTCTCGAGCCTCAGGAGGAAGCGCCCGCCCGTGTCCTCGGCGAAGCGGCCGTTCATCAACGCGGAATAAGCGTGGCCGAGGTGGAGATAACCGTTGGGCGAGGGGGCGAACCGCACGACCGTCCGAGCGAAAGTGGATGTCATCCCCGTGTCCACGCTGCTGTCGTCGACGACCCGCCGGGCCGAAGAAACCTTCGACTTGCCGGCGCGTGCCGACCCGTCCTATTTGTGCATATCGGGCGCGCAACGCCAGCGCGGCGCTCGTGTTCGATCCTGACGGGTTTCGGCGTGCCGCCAAAGAAAAAACTGACGCAGGCCGTCGCACCTCTCCCATCCGCGGCGGCGGTCGCCGCGCCGTCGCGAACCGCACCCCTGATCCTCGATGACGATGCCGCCTTCGCGACGGCGCTCGATGCCCTGCACCGGCTCGACGCCGTGCTCGCCGACGCCCTGCGCGCGCAAGGATGCATGCCGCGCCTGCGGCGCCGCGCGCCCGGCTTCCGCGGGCTCGCCGCGATCATCGTGGCGCAGCAGGTGTCGACGGCGAGCGCCGACGCCATCTTCGGCCGCCTCGACGCCCGCTTCCCCGGGCTTGACGCTGCCGCCATCCTCGCCGCCGACGACGAGACCCTGCGCGCCTGCGGCCTGTCCGCCGGCAAGGCGCGCACGTTGCGCGCCATCGCAGCGGCCGAGCGCGACGGCACCCTTGATTTCGCCGCGCTGGCCGGCGCCGATGCGGAGGCGGCGCACACGACCCTGTGCGCCATCAAGGGCATCGGCCCGTGGACGGCGGACATCTTCCTGCTGTTCTGCCTCGGTCACGCCGACGCCTGGCCGGCCGGCGACCTCGCAGTCCAGGAAGCGGCGCGCCTCGTGCTCGGCCTGGACGCGCGGCCGGACAGCAAGGCGCTGCACCGCCTCGGCGAGCGCTGGCGCCCGCTGCGTGGGGTCGCCGCCCACTGCCTTTGGGCGTATTACGGGGCGGTGCGTGCCCGTCCGGCGGCACCACCGGTGCCATCGGCCGTGCCCATCCCCGGTGCGGGGCGCAAGCGAGGATCCTGACCATGGCGCTTCTCGATGGACCGCGCGCCGGCACAAGGATGCAGCCGCGGCAGCTCGTGGTCCTGCTCCATGGTTACGGCGCCAACGGCCAGGACCTCATCGCGCTCGCCGGGCGATGGGCGGAACTCCTGCCGGACGCGGTGGTATGCGCGCCCGATGCCCCCGAGCCGTGTCCCGGCGCGCCGGGCGGGCGGCAATGGTTCCCCCTCACGATGCGCGACCCCGGGGAGCGCTGGACCGGCGTGAACAAGGCGCAGCCCGCCCTCGACGCCTTTCTCGACGCGGAACTCGCGCGCCATGGCCTCGGCGACGACAGGCTGGCCCTTGTCGGCTTCAGCCAGGGCACGATGATGGCGCTGCATGTCGGGCTGCGGCGGCGGCGCATGCCGGCCTGCATCGTCGGGCTCTCGGGCATGCTGGTCGGCCCCGAGCACCTCGCGCCGGCGGAGGCGCCGCCCGTGCTGCTGACCCACGGCAGCGCCGACGAGGTCATCCCCGTCGAGGCGCTGTTCGCCTCGGCGGAGGGCCTCGCCGAGGCCGGCGTGCCCTGCCAGTGGCACCTTTCCATGGGCGTCGGGCATGGCATCGACGAGGGCGCCCTCGCCCATGCCGGCCTGTTCCTGGCGCGCGGTTTCGGTTTGAAGTCGCCGGGGCCGGTCACCGCACGCTGAACGCGACGACATGGGTTGCAGCCCGCGGCGGCGTCGGTAAACAACGTGATTTAACATCGTATTAACCATTCCCGACTAGCTTGGCCTCGCCGGATACTTCGGCAACACCAAGCTCGCGGGCAAGCAATGGTAGCCAGCTACAAGATCAGAAGCATCCTTTCCCCCGCGCAGGTCGCGGTGATGCAGGAGGGGCAGCCGTCGCCCACCCAGTCGTTCGCCGCACTGCGGAGCGCGCGCTCCCGTCCGGCGCGTATCGACATGGAGGAGGAGGTGACGCAGTCCATGCGCACCGTCGAGCGCGCCGTGGAGAACCTCGCCGCACTCAACGAGAACTGCGATTACTTCAAGGTCATGGCCGACGACCTTCGGGAAGGCCTCGAAGTTGAGAAGGCCGAACGCAAATCCGCCAAACGCCTGCTCGCCGAGCTGGAGCACGACATGAGAGCGGAGCGCGAGCGCGCGGCCTGGGCCGAGGAGCACGCCGCGAAATGCGAGCTCACCATCAAGAACCTGCAAAGGGAACTCGACGCCATACGAATGCAAACGGAACGCCTCATCGGTGTGGTCGCCGACCTCGTCCCCGAGGACCGGGCGTCTGACATCAGTGCCGCCTTCGACCGACTGGTGGCCTGAACCGCTCAAGCGACGCCGCTGTACTTGGACGGCCGCTGCCCGCACTGCGCCGCGCCGGACGGGCTACGCCGCGCTAGGCCCGCGGGTGCGTAGGGCGAGCTCGCGCGGGCCGGCTGCCGGCGGCGGCTAGGGCTTTCGCGCCTTATGACTGCTCCCGGTCGCGCCATTGTCCGGCAGGGACCATTGGCGCAGCGTCTAGCCGCCTTGCGGAAACTGCCTTATGCGTGGGTCATGAGCAAGGTGCCCCATCGCTGCAGCCATGCGCCATGCGAGAACGACCGTTCCCGCGCCGGCGCGGCCGGCCGACTGCGCTCCCACCCTCTTGGCACGGAGCGATGCCCCGACCCGGCGACGGGCGGGAGCGGGCGGCAATTCAATGCGAGCGGGCAGTCGCCGACTGTGGCGCCGTCGGCGCAAGCGCGGTTCGCTATTACATGATGCCGCGCATGCCATGGTCGGCTCGCGCGGGTTGTGACCCGGCGACGAGCGCCTGAGCCTGCCGGGAGCGACACATTGCGCAGGTTTCTGGCATTCCTGACGCGGCAACGAACGGCGACTGTGCCGGTCCGCTACGGCGTCGTGGTGTTCGTCATCGCCGCTGTCACGATCTTTCGGCTGGTAGTGCCGCTCGACACCGCGCCCTTCCTCCTTTACCTGCCGCTCGTCTTTATCCTCGCGGTCGCATTCGGCAGCGGTCCCGGTTATGTCGGCGTCGCGCTTTCGGCAATCGCCGCGGCAAGCTTCTTCGTCCACCCGGATGCCCGCTGGTGGCGGCTGGCCGTCCCGCAGTGGGTCGCGCTGGTCGAGTACTTCCTCGTTTGCGGCGCAACGGTCAGGGTCTGCGGAGCGTTGCGCGCGCTCGTCGTCGAGAACGATACCTCGCTGACGAGCCTTGCGGCGAGCGAGACCAGCCTGCGTACCATCCTCGACACGGTGCCGGTCGGCATCATGTTCGCCGAAGCGCCTTCAGGGCGCGTCGTCGGGCGCAACAAGCGCATGGACGAGATCGTCGGCGCGTCCAGCGGCGCCGTCAAGACCATCCGCGAGTACGGGCAATGGAATGCGTTCCATGCCGACGGCCGTCAAGTGGAGGCGCGCGAGTACCCGCTCGCCAGGGTGATCGGCGGTGAACACGGCGAAGCGTCGCTGCAGGTGCACTACCAGCGCCGCGACGGGTCGCGTACTTGGCTCGATCTCGTCGCTACAGCCACCCGCGACGCAGCCGGGCGAATGACCGGCGCTGTCGTCGCGGTGTCCGACGTCGACGCCCGCAAGGTGGCGGAAGCGGCGCAGTCGCGCATGACGGGCGAACTGCGGCAACGTACGGAAGAGGCGGAAGCGGCAAAGGAATTGGCCGAGGCGGCCAACAGGGCGAAAAGCGCCTTTCTCGCCAACATGAGCCACGAGCTGCGCACGCCGCTGTCGGCGGTGATCGGCTACACCGAGCTGTTGGAGGAGGACGCCGAGGAACCCAGCATGATCGCCGACCTCGGCAAGATCAAGGGCAACGCCCGCCACCTGCTGCGGCTCATCAACGACGTGCTTGATCTCAGCAAGGTCGAGGCGAACAAGATGGAGCTGTACCTGGAGGTCGTGGAGGTCGGGGCCTTCCTCGCCGATGCCGCCGGCACCGTCGGCCCGCTCGTCCGTGAAAAGGCGAACGGGCTGACGCTCGACGTGCCCGACGACCTCGGCACGATGCGCACGGACGCGGTGAAGCTGCGGCAATGCCTGTTCAACCTGCTCGGCAACGCCTGCAAGTTCACCGAGAACGGACGGATCACGCTGCGTGCGCGACGTGATCGCGACAGCCTCGGCGAATGGCTGGTCCTCGCCGTCGAGGACACGGGCATCGGCATGACGCAGGAGCAGCTGGAGCGCCTGTTCCAGCGTTTCACCCAGGCGGATGAAAGCACGACCCGCAGGTACGGCGGCACCGGCCTCGGCCTCGCCCTGACGCGCGCCTTCAGCCGGTTGCTCGGCGGCGACGTCACCGTAACGAGCACGAAGGGGCAGGGCACCTGCTTCATGCTGCGCATCCCTGCCGGCGGTCCGGGCGCCGGACTCGAAGGGGTGATCGAGCCCGCCGCGACGTCCGAGGTGCCGGACGGCGACCTCGTCCTCGTCATCGACGACGAGGCGTCGCAACGGGAGCTGCTCACCCGGTTCCTCCGCAAGCAGCGATTCGCCGTGCGCACGGCGGGTGACGGCCGCACCGGGCTGGAACTCGCCCGCGCGCTCAAACCGCGCGTCATCCTGCTTGACGTGATGATGCCCGACACCGACGGCTGGACGGTGCTGAAGACGCTGAAGGCAGACCCGGACACCGCCGACATCCCCGTGGTGATCGTCAGCTTTGTCGCGGAACCCGAGCTCGGTGCCTCGCTCGGTGCCGCCGACATCGTGGCCAAGCCCATCGACTGGCGGCGCTTGAAGACCGTGATCGACCGGTTCCGGGCGGGCGAGGGCGATATCCTCGTCGTCGACGACGATGCCGACACCCGCTCCCTGCTGCGCGCCGGCCTGGAAAAAAACGGCTGGACGGTGCGCGAGGCCAGCGACGGCCTTGCCGCGCTGGATGCGGTGCGCCACGCGCAGCCGCGCCTCATCCTGCTCGACCTCACCATGCCGGTGATGGACGGCTTCGCCTTCCTCCACCGCTTGAGGGGGGTCCCGGGTGGCGCCGAGATACCCGTGGTGGTGCTCAGTGCCCGCGACGTGTCCCTCGCCGAACGTGCGCGTCTCAGCGAAGCCGAACGCGTCTTCAAGAAGGGTGAAACCAGTATCCGCGACCTCGCGGCGGAGCTGCGGACGCTGCGTCCGCGGGACGCGCCGGAGAAGGCGGCGGAATCCGTCGCCCGTTGAGAGCCATGCATTCCCCGCGCGTGGATGACGCAGCCGTCGGGAACGCCTTGCACCGCGCGTCCATTGACAGGAAACGGGACGGATCGTCTGCTCCCGAGCAAAAGTGCCGGAATACGAGACGGCATTCCAACTGCGCCAGCTCGAACAACACGAGGATGCTTGAGGGCCGTAGCCGCCGTGATGCCTGCCTGGCAGGGCAATGAAGCGTTCCGTTTCGCGGCGCAGCTCATGCCCGGCATGGTTTGGACGGCCCGTCCCGACGGTGCGCTCGACTGGGCGAACGGGGTCTTTTGCGATCAGGCCGGCCTTTCGCCGGATGCCGTTGTCGCGCACGGCCTCCTCGCCCTTCTACATGACGAGGACAGGCCGGCTTTCGCGGCGCAGTGGGCCGCATCGCTGGCCGCTGCGGGCAGGCTGAGCACGAACGCGCGCATGCGTGGCGCCGACGGCGGTTACCGCTGGCACCTCGTCGAGGCGGCGCCGGCGGCGGCGGACGGCGCGGTGGCGGCATGGGTCGGCAGCGCCGCCGACATCCACGCTCCGGTCATGGCGGCGGATGCGTTGGCGCGCGACAACGAGGAACTCGAACAGGACCTGTTCAAGCAGCTCCATGCACTGGAAAGCAGCCGTTCGCGGCTGCAAACGATCTTCGACGCCTGCCCGGACTACCTTTACCTCATGCGCCTGTCCGGCGACGGCACGGTCACCTTCGAGGACCTCAACCCGGCGGCCGAAGCGCTGTGCAACGCCACCCGGGCTGCCGTCATCGGCCGCGCGACGGAGCAAGTCGACAGCGTCGAGCCCCCCGCCGACATCGCCGCTCATGTCAGGCAGGCGCTGCGCGATGGCCGGATCAGCTACGAGGTCGAACGCCGCGCCGATGCGGGAGCGCCGCTCACGGTTCAGGTCGTCGGGGCGGCGGTCGCCTATTCCAACGAGGAAGAAGGCCTGGTGCTGTTCTGCGGGCGCGACATCACGGAGCAGCGCGTCGCCGAGGATGCGCTGCGGCAGTCGCAAAAGATGGAAGCCGTCGGGCAGCTTACCGGCGGCTTGGCGCACGACTTCAACAACCTTCTCACCGGCATCATGGGGAGCCTCGACCTCATGCAGGCGCACGTCGCGAAAGGGCGCTACGACCGCGTCGACCGCTACGTGAAGGCCGCGCAGGAAGCGGCCGGGCGCGCCGCTGCGCTCACACATCGCCTGCTGGCCTTCTCCCGCCGGCAAACGCTGGACCCCAAGCCCACCGACGCCAACGAGTTGGTGGCGGGAATGGCCGACCTGCTCAGGCGAACGGTCGGGCCGGCGATTTCACTCCGCATCGTTCCGACGGCCGAACTGTGGACCGTGCTCGTCGACGTAAGCCAACTTGAGAACGCCCTGCTCAACCTGTGCATCAACGCGCGCGACGCCATGCCCAGCGGCGGGCGGATCACCGTCGAGACCCGCAACATCCACCTCGCCACGGAGGACGCCGGGGAGCTTGCACCGGGCGACTACGTCATGCTCGGCGTCGGCGACACCGGAACGGGGATCGCGTCGGAGATCGTGGCGCGCATCTTCGACCCGTTCTTCACCACCAAGCCGGTTGGCGCGGGTACCGGGCTCGGCCTGTCGATGATTTACGGCTTCGCCCGGCAGTCGGGCGGCGACGTACGCGTCGACACGCGTCCCGGCACCGGCACCACCATGCGCATCCTCCTGCCCCGCTACAACGGCGCTGCGTCCCGCGACACGCCGCGCGCGGCGCCCGTCAGTCCGCGCTCCAATGGTCACGAGAGCATCCTCATCGTCGACGACGAACACACCGTGCGCTCGCTCGCCGGCGACATGTTGGAGGACCTCGGCTATCGCGTGACGGTCGCCGTCGACGGCAAGGGCGGCCTCGCCCTGCTGCGCTCCGACAAGTCCTTCGACGTGCTCGTCACCGATGTCGGCCTTCCCGGCGGCCTCAACGGGCGGCAGGTCGCCGAGGCGGCGCGCGCGCTGCGCCCTGACCTCAAGGTGTTGTTCATCACCGGCTATGCGGAGCACGCCGTGCTCAACCACGGTCACCTCGCGCCGGGTACGCAGGTGTTGACCAAGCCCTTCCCGATGGAGGTGCTGGCGACGCGGCTGCGCTCCTTGATTGAGCGGGGGTGAGAGGGTCGCGGCTCAGTCTATTGGCTGGTCGCGGCGTCCCAGCACGCCGTCGATCTGCGTGAGGAGGCGGCTGAACTCAACCGGTTTGGCATGGTACGCGTCGCAGCCGGCGGCAAGCGCCTTTTCACGGTCGCCGCTCATGGCATGGGCGGTAAGGGCGATGATCGGGATCGCGTTGTGTTCGCCGCGCAGGGTTCGCGACACCGTCCAGCCGTCGATCACCGGCAGGTCCATGTCGAGCAGCATGAGGTCGGGCGCCTGGGCCGCGACTTGGTCCAGCGCCTGCTGGCCATTATGCGCGAGGACGACCTCGAAGCCGCGCTTGCGCAGGCGCCGCGATAGAAAGTCCCATAGTTCCTCGTGATCCTCCACGAGCAGTAACTTCGTCATGCCGCGGTCCGAAAACGCATGGTCCCAAGCCGGTTGCCGGCGCACGACGCCGCGGGACGGTCCATCACCTTTAACAGCAGCACCTCGCCCTTTGAAACAAGGGTGAACGAAGGTCGATGAATTTTCTCGGCATTCACCGCTCGCGCACGGTCATCGAGCGCTGCTTGCGGCGGTAAGCGCAGAATCCTGGCCGTTGGCGCGCAGCATGCCGGCGACGGCGCCGCTCGTGGTCATCTCAACGACGAAGGCGCGCAGGAAGGCCGCGCCCGCCGGTCGGTCCGTGGCGATCCCCACCGCCTGCGCGATCTCCATGAACCGGCCGGGCAGGAGCCGGACGCCGGCATGGCCGGCCGCGTATGATTCGAGCGGTTGGCGCACGTTGGCCGCCACCTCCAGCCTTTCGTCGGCAAACAGCCTGATGGCGTCGGCCGAGGTCGGCGCACGGACCAGGGTGGCATGCTTGATCGCCCGCGACAGGAACAGGTCGTACGCGCTGCCGCGACCGACCGCGACGCGCACGCCTGCGCGGTCGACGTCTTCCAGCCTCGTGATCGTCGAATCCGCTGGAACAAGATAGCTTCCTTCGATCACCACGTAGGGCGCGGTAAACGCGATGTCCTCGGCGCGTTTTGGGTCGACGGCAAGGAAGCAGATGTCCCAAACACCGGCGCGCGCCGCGCCCGACACCGCGCCGGCGCTTTCATAGGGGACGAGGCGCACCGGGACGCCCAGCCGTGAACCGAGCGCGCTCGCAAGGTCCACCGACACGCCCACTGGCGCACCGCTGCGCGGGTCCCTGCCGGCGAGCACCGGATTACCAAGATTGATCGCCGCACGCAGCGTGCCGGTCGGAGCGAGATCATGCAGCACGGCGGGCGATCCGTTCTCGGCACGCGCCGCATGGCCGAAGAGGAGAAGCAAGGCAAGGGCGAGACCGGCAGTGCGCACAAGCGTCTCCTGGAAGTCGGGATCCGTCGACCGCCCTCCTGCCAGCAAGGCGAAGTGGCCAGGGGCTCCGTACGACGGCCCGGCCCACCGCTGCAAGCGTGCGGGTACATTCCCCATCCGGCTCAACGCAAGTCAGGCCGGTCAGGGATTGAACGCCATGTTCAAGGTCGCGACAGCGCGACGCGACGTCGTGGTGGCAACCGGCCCGCATGCGTCGCGAGACGTCGCTCGCCGCCACGATCGATCGGAAACGCGCTCGCGTCGTTCCGCAGGTTTCGGGGATTGCATCGCAGCTTCAAATGCAACGCGCATCGGCAAAAAATCTCAGGCGGCGAAACGCGGACCGCCTTGAGGCGTTGATGCACTGCAAACAGGCCGGCGCCCTCGGGGAACAGTCGTGAACAGTATAGCAGTCAGCCGCAGCAAGCTTCTCGCACTCGCTGGCCTCGCCGCCTGTGCGCTCTCCTCGGTCGTGCTCGTCGCCACGTCGTCCGCCGGCAAGCTTGAAGCGCACGAACGCAGCGCACCGCTTTCCTGCCATGTGGAACAGGTCGCACTCGACCGTGGCTATGGCGTCACCCGTGTCGCCGAGCAACGCGTTTGCGAGGAGATATGATGCGATCGAACGATCCGAGGTATTAGAGGCCGAGCTTCAGCGTCGTTCTGGCCCGGACGTTTGGACGGTAGCGCCGGACCTCGCGGCGCTTGTGCGCCCTCGCAAGGGCAGCGAGCCGCCAAGGC
>CAXTFM010000107.1:0-1295 GCA_964243435.1 uncultured Beijerinckiaceae bacterium | reverse complement strand
CGCCTCCTGCGGCGAGACCAGCTGATTTTGCAACGCAAGCTGCGCAGACGGCGTCGCATTGTCAAAGCTCAGTGCACGCCGGCGCCTCTCGTTCGAATGGATCGAACGATCATGGAGGGCGACATTGGAACTGTTGGCAGCTAGATAGGATCGCGCCGTCAGGGCCGGACATGGATCGATGTTGCACATGTCACCACCTCGCGAGCGCTCGCTCGGCTGGCATCTCACGACGCTGAGTATCGGGCTGTTTGTTCCAACGCTTGCCTTCATCGGGGTGCTTTTGTGGCAGTTCTCCGTTTCGGAGCGCAGGGGGGTGGAGGCGCAGGCTCGCGACTTGTCCCGCGGTTTCGCGGTGGCGCTCGACCGCGAAATCAACGGCGTTCTCACCACGCTGCAGGCGCTTGCGACCTCGCCCAGCCTGCAATCGGGCGATCTCGCCGGCTTCTACCGTCAGGTGCAGGAGATCAGCCGGCTGCAAGGCCTCAACATCAGCCTGCGCGACACGGGCGGCCACGCCCACCTCACGACCCGCGCGCTCTTTGGCGCCACCGTGGCGGTGCCACCGCTCCTCGCGCAAGCGGACCAGAAGGTTCTGGCCTCCGGCAAGGCGATGGTCACCAACATCTTCGCAAGCACGGTGTCCCAGAAGCCGGTGTTCCAGATCATCAACGCGCCGGTACTCGTCGCGGGCAAGCCGACCTACCTTCTCGGCGCCAGCGTCGACGTCGGCTACCTCGCCGATGTCATCAGGCGCGAGAACCTGCCTGCGGGCTGGATCGGTTCGATCGTCGATCGATCCGGCATCATCGTCGCCCGAACCGAACGCCATGCTGAACTCGCGGGGAAACCCGTGGCGGGGGACTACAGGGCGCACGCGGTCGGCATCGGCGGCAACTATTACGGGCGCAACGCCGACGGGCGCGACGTGCTGGTCGGCTACGCCCGGTCTCCCCTCACCGGGTGGAGCACCGGGGCCAACATAGCGACCGACGCCGTCAACGCGCCGCTTCATCGTTCCCTCATGGCGCTTGTCGGGCTCGGCCTTGCCCTGGGCGTGGTGGCTTTGGCGATCGGGTGGTACACGCGCCGTCTGCTTGCGGGCGCCTTTGATCAGCTGATCGGGGTCGCGGCCGCCGTGGGCCAGGGCCGGCCCGCCAGCCTCGTCGCGACGCCGATCGCCGAACTCAACCGCGTCGGGTCGGCGCTCCGCAGCGCGGCGGAACACAGGTCCGCGGCCGAGGAAGCCCTGCGCCAGCTGACCGGCACCCTGGAAGCCAAGGTCGCCGCGCGAACGG
>CAXTFM010000106.1:4497-12342 GCA_964243435.1 uncultured Beijerinckiaceae bacterium | reverse complement strand
TCATGTCCGCCACGCTGCGCCTCGCCGCCGGTGTCGCCGCCGCGCTGGCGGCGAGCGGCGCGGGCGTGGTGGTGGTCGGTCCCTCCGGCTGGCTCGGCAGCGCGGCGCTGGCCATGCTGGACCGTGCCGGTGCGATGGCGCGCGTGCGGGTGTTCGGCTCGCACGCGCGGGCGCTCACCCTGCCGTCGGGCCGCACGGTGGCGTGCCGCGATCTGGCTGATCTCGCCGAGGCCGACCTCGCCGGCAGCCTGATCCTGCACTTCGCCTACCTCACCAAGGACAAGACGCGGGCGATGAGTGCCGACGCCTACGTCGCCGCCAACGACGCGATCCAGGCGCCGGTGCTGCGCGCGCTCGAGCGCGGCGCGCCGCGCGGCCTGTTCTTCGCCTCGTCGGGCGCCGTTCATGCCGGCGGCAGACCGGGCGGCGCGACGCGGGACAGCGACCTTTACGGCTGGCTCAAGCTGAGGCACGAGGCGGCGTTCGCGGACGCGGCGGCGAAGGCCGGCGCGGCCTGCGTCAACGGCCGCATCTTTTCCGTCGCCGGCGAGCACATCAACAAGGTCGAACTCTACGCGCTCGGCAGCATCCTTGCCGCGCTGAAGGACGGTGGGCCGGTGCGCCTCCACGCGACGCGCGCGGTGTGGCGCTCCTACACCTATGTCGGCGACGTCGTCAGCCTCGCCCTCGCCCTGCTGCTCGCGGGGGAGTCCGCCACCTTCGACATGGCCGGCGACGAGGCGGTCGAGCTGGAAAGCCTCGCGCGCCTCTGCGCGACGGTCGTCGGCCGGCCCGAGGCCGCCATCCTGCGCCCGCCGCTCGGCACCGACCCGCCCGACCGCATGCTGGGGCAGACCGCCGCCTACTACGACGCGATGGCGCGCCACGGCATCGCGCCGCTGCCGCTCGCCGGGCAGGTCGCGGCGACAGCGGCCTTCCTCGGTGTGTCCCCCCTGCACCGGGCGCCATCCTTTCGCGCCGCGGATTGAGGCGCGCCCGGCGATGCGTTAAGCATCCCCCGCCGCCGGCGGGTCCGGCGCGCGCTTACCGCACGAGGAGTGCCGTGTCCGTTCCCGCTCGGCGAAAGGTTTGGCTGTGCCGGCGGTGAGGGCCCGCTCGCCCGCCCCCGCCTTCTGGCAGGGGCGCAAGGTGCTCCTCACCGGCCACACCGGCTTCAAGGGATCCTGGCTGGCGCTGTGGCTCATGCACCTCGGCGCCGAGGTGGTCGGCCTGTCGGACGGCGTGCCCACCGCACGGGCGCTCTTCGACGACCTCGGGCTCGCACGCGACATCGAGGACATCCGCGCCGACGTGCGCGATGGCGGCGCCGTGGCGGCGGCGGTGCGCGACGCAAAGCCGAGCGTCGTGATGCACCTTGCCGCCCAGCCCCTGGTTCGCCTGTCCTACGCCGCGCCCGTCGACACCTACGCCACCAACGTGATGGGCACGGTGAACGTGCTCGACGCGGTGCGCCAAGCCGGCGGCGTCGACGTCGTCCTCATCGTCACGTCGGACAAGTGCTACGAGAACCGCGAGCAGATCTGGGGCTACCGCGAGGGCGACGCGATGGGCGGCCACGACCCCTACAGCAGCAGCAAGGGCTGCGCGGAGCTCGTCGCCTCGGCCTACGCCCGCTCCTTCTTCGGCGACGCTGACGGCGCGCGGGTGGTGTCGGCGCGCGCCGGCAACGTGTTCGGCGGCGGCGACTGGGCGCTCGACCGCCTCATCCCCGACCTCGTGCGCGGCATCATGGCCGACACGCCGGTTGAGGTGCGCAGCCCCGCCGCGGTGCGCCCGTGGCAGCACGTGCTGGAGCCGCTGTCGGGCTACCTGCTGCTGTGCGAGGCGGCGGCGGCGCGCCCCGAACTGCGCGGGCAAGGCTGGAACTTCGGCCCGGACAGCGCCGGCGAGGCCACCGTGCGCACCATCGCCGACACGGTGTGCGCGCTGTGGCCGCGGCCGGGCGGCTGGGTCGACGTCAGCGCCGGGCAGCACCGCCACGAGGCGCACCTGCTGACGCTGGACTCGACCAAGAGCCGCACGGAGCTCGGCTGGCGCCCGCGCTGGACCCTCGACGCGGCGCTTCGTGCGACGCTCGACGTGTACCGCACGCGCGAGACGGGCGCGCCGCTGCGCCGCCTGCTGCGCGAACAGATCGCGCGCTACGCCGCCCAAACCGACGCCGAGGCGGCATGAGCGCCGCCAAAGCCCCGGCAGGTAAGGCGCTGGTGTTCGGCGCCTCCGGCATGATCGGGTCACGGATCGCCGCCGGCTTCGCCGCGGCCGGCGTCGACGTCGTCGGGCTCGGCGGCCGCCCGGCGGCGGAGATCCGCCCTGCCGCGACCTTCCCCTACGTGCGGACCGGGCGCACCGCCGCCGACGCGCGGGACGCGATCGCGTCGCACGCGCCCTTCGACCGGGTGGTGTGGGCCCACGGCGTCAACAACAACGACAGCGTTTACGCGTACGACCGCGACGCGATGCGCGCGACCTTCGACGCCAACGTCGTCTTCGTCGCCGACACGCTGCACCTGCTGCTCGCCGGCGGCCACGTGGCACCGGGCAGCCGCTTCTGCGTGGTGTCGTCGATCTGGCAGACCATCGCCCGGCAGGAGAAGATGAGCTACGCCGTGTCCAAGGCGGCGCTGCAGGGGCTCGTCGCCTCCGCCGCCGTCGACCTCGCCCGCGACGGCCACCTCATCAACGCGGTGCTGCCCGGCGTGCTCGACACGGCGATGACCCGCGCCATGCTGTCGGAGGCGCAGCTGCGGCGCGTGGCGGAATCGACCCCGTTCGGGCGTCTGCCCGCAATGGACGACGTCGTCGCGGCGGCGCTGTTCTTCTGTTCGGACGCCAACCGCAGCGTCACCGGCCAGTTCCTCGCCGCCGACCTCGGGCTGCGCACGACGAGGCTGCTGTGACGATGACGGGCCAAGGCACGCCGGCACCCGGGGCGGCGGACTCCTTCGAGGTCGAGGCCGACGCGCGCTCCTATCGCGTCGAGGTGTCGCCCGGCGCGGCGGACGCGGCGCTGCGCGCCCTGCCCCGCGACGCCCTGGTGATCTGCGACGAGATCTTCGCCGCGCGCCTCGCCGGACTGCCCTGCCCGGTGCTGACCATGCCGGCGCTGGAAACGCACAAGACGCTGGACGGCGCCGCCCGCCTGCTGGAGGCCGCGCGCGCGGCCGGCTTCACCCGCCGCGGCACGGTGGTGGCGGTGGGCGGCGGCATCGTCCAGGACGTCGCCTGCTTCGTCGCTTCGACCTTCATGCGCGGCGTCGGCTGGACCTACCTGCCGACCACCGTGCTCGGCATGGTCGACTCCTGCATCGGCGGCAAGTCGTCGATCAACGTCGGCACCTACAAGAACCTCGCCGGCACCATCCACCCGCCGGACCGCGTGCTGGTGGACCCGGAGTTCGCCCGCACCCTGCCGGCCGAGCACCGCGCCGGCGGGTTGTGCGAGGCGGCCAAGATCGCCTTCGCCCGCAGCCCCGACACCTTCGCCGCGTACCTCGACCTGCGGGCGCAGCCGTCCATGGCCGATGCCGATCTCGGCCGCGTCGTCGCACTCAGCCTCAGGGCCAAGCGATGGTTCATCCAGGTCGACGAGTTCGACCGCCGCGAGCGCCTCACCCTCAACTTCGGCCACACCTTCGGGCACGCGCTGGAGTCGGCCTCGGGCTTCGCCATCAACCACGGCGCGGCGGTCGGCCTCGGCATGCTGTGCGCCCTCGACTTCAGCCTGTCGCGCGCCCTCGCCAAGCGCGACGCGACGCTGCGCAGGCTGGAGGAACACACCCTCGACCTCCTCGACGCCGTGCCGGACCTCAAGGACGCGCTGGAGCGGGTCGACATGGCACGGTTCACGACGGCGCTGCTGTCCGACAAGAAGCACACGCCGGAGAAGCTGACGCTGGTGCTGCCGGTGGACGCGTCCGCCGACGGGCTGCCGCTCGCGCTCTGCCGTTTCCCGCGCGACGGGGACGTGCTCGGCGACATCGCCCGCGCCGTGGAGCGCACGCGAAGGATGATGGCTGGATGAAGTACAGCGACCTGCTGCTGGATTGGCTGAAGGAGCTTGGCTTCACCAAGTGCTTCTACGTCGCCGGCGGCAACATCATGCACCTGCTGGAGTCGGCGCGGCACCGCTTCGACTGCCGGCCGTTCGTCCACGAGGTCGCGACCGTGATCGCCGCCGAATACTTCAACGAGGTGTCGGGGGCCGAGAAGGCCTTCGCCCTCGTCACCGCCGGACCGGGCCTGACCAACGCGGTCACCGGCCTCGCCGGCGCCTTTCTCGAAAGCCGCTTCGTGCTGGTGATCGGCGGCCAGGTGAAGTCGTCCGACCTCGCCCGTGGGCTGCGCCAGCGCGGCATCCAGGAGATCGACGGCCTCGCCATCGCCAAGCCGGTGACCGCCGGCGCCTTCCGCATCGAGCGCCCGGTGACGCGAACCGACCTCGTCGCCATGCTCGACGCGGGCACGAAGGGGCGTCCCGGCCCCGTGTTCCTGGAAATCTGCCTCGACGCGCAGGGTGCGCCGGTCGAGCCCGCGGCGCTGACGGGCGCGGCGGCCCCGCCCGGCCCCGCGGTCCGGGGCGATGGCGGCCCCTGGCACCAGGAACTCGCCCGCCTGATGGCCCACGCCACGCGCCCGGTGCTGCTCCTTGGCGGCGGCGTGTCGCGCGCGGCGGCGGCACGCGCCCTGCCCCGGCTGGAGGCGAGCGGCATCCCCGTGATGACGACGTGGAACGGCGCCGACCGCGTCGGTGCCGACCACCCGCTCTACTTCGGCCGACCCAACACCTGGGGCATGCGCTACAGCAACATCCTGCTCCAGCAGGCCGACCTCGTGCTCGCGCTCGGCACCCGGCTCGGCCTGCAGCAGACCGGCTTCAACTGGCAGGGCTTCGCGCCCGTGGGCAAGGTGGTGCAGGTCGACATCGACCGCGGCGAGCTGGCGAAGGGTCATCCGCGCGTCGACCTGCCCATCGCCGCCGACGCGGCCGACGTGCTCGACGTCATCCTCGAACAGGACCATCCCCCGCTCGACGAGTGGCTCGCCTTCTGCCGCGGCACGCGCGACGCGCTCGCCGCCGTCGACCGCAACACGACCGGCCCGGCCTTCCTCGATCCCTTCGCCGTCGTGCGCCGCCTGTCGGCGATGGCGGCGGCGGACGACGTGGTGGTGCCCTGCTCAAGCGGCGGCGCCTTCACCGTGATGATGCAGGCCTTCGCGCAGAAGCGCGGCCAGCGCATGGTCACCAACAAGGGGCTGGCGGCGATGGGCTACGGGCTCAGCGGCGCGCTCGGCGCCGCCCTCGCCGCCCCCGACGCCCGGGTGATCCTCGTCGAGGGCGACGGCGGTTTCGCCCAGAACCTCCAGGAACTCGGCACGGTGGCGGCGATGCGCCCGCGCCTGAAGGTCTTCATCTTCGACGACGGCGGCTACGCCTCCATCCGCATGACGCAGCGCAACTACTTCGGCGGCTCCTACATGGGCTGCGACACCTCGACGGGGCTCGGCCTGCCGGACTGGACGAGGCTGTTCGCCGCCTACGACCTGCCCGTGCATCGCCTCGACGCCGGCTGGGCCGAGGACGGCGCCGTGCTGGCAGCGCTCGACGGCCCCGGGCCGGCGGCGTTCCTCGTGCCGGTGGACCCCGAGCAGACCTACCTTCCCAAGATCACCAGCCGCGTGGCGCCGGGCGGGTCGATGGTTTCGAACCCGCTGCACGCAATGAGCCCGGACCTCGCGCCGGAGGTCGCCGCCGCCGTGTTCCGCTACATGCCGAACCCTTACGCGAAGGCGTGACGCCTTTTGCGTGCCACTTTGATCGGGATTACAAGCGGCCGTAGCATCCGCGGCGGCCGGCGCCGCCCCAACCGCTCCGCACCGCCGAGGCTGATCGGGGGCGGCCCAAAAGGCAGATGATGACCAGTTCCTCCGCCGATCTCCGTCCTGCCGAGGTCGGCCCCGCCGACGAAGCGGCTGCGCTGCGCGACGAGATCCTGCACCTCGTCGGGCGCTACGCCGAGCTGGCGCACGCCCCGCGCCCCTTCGTGCCGGGCACGTCGGGCGTGGCCGTGTCGGGCAAGGTGTACGGCGCCCCCGAGATGACGGCGCTGGTCGACGCCTCGCTCGACTTCTGGCTCACCACCGGGCGCTTCAACGAGGCCTTCGAGCGCCGCATGAGGACGTTCCTCGGGCGCCGCTACGTGCTCACCTGCAACTCCGGCTCGTCGGCCAACCTGCTCGCGGCGAGCGCCCTGTGCTCGCCCTTCCTCAAGCGCCCGATGAAGGCCGGCGACGAAGTCATCACCTGCGCCACCGGCTTCCCGACCACGGTCAACCCGCTCCTGCAGAACGGGCTGGTACCGGTGTTCCTCGACGTCGACCTGCCGACCTACAACATCCGCGCCGACCGCTTGGAGGCGGCGGTGACCGACAAGACCCGCGCCATCATGGTGGCCCATACGCTCGGCAACCCCTTCGACCTCGCCACGGTGATGGAGGTCGCCAAGCGCCACGACCTTTACGTGGTGGAGGACACCTGCGACGCGCTCGGCGCCACCTACGACGGCAAGAACGTGGGCACCTTCGGCGACATCGGCACGCTGAGCTTCTATCCCGCCCACCACATCACCATGGGCGAGGGCGGGGCGGTGTTCTGCACCAACAGCCTGATCAAGCGCGCGCTGGAGTCGATCCGCGACTGGGGCCGCGACTGCTGGTGCGAGCCGGGGCGCGACAACACCTGCGGCAAGCGCTTCGACTGGACGCTGGGCGAGCTGCCGGCCGGCTACGACCACAAGTACACCTACTCCAACGTCGGCTACAACCTGAAGATCACGGACATGCAGGCGGCCGTGGGCCTCGCGCAGATGGACCGGCTGGAGGGGTTCATCGCGGACCGCCGCGCCAACTTCGCCTACCTCACGCAGCGGATGCGCGACCTCGAAGCGTTCTTCATCCTGCCGGAAGCGACGCCGCGCTCGGAGCCGTCCTGGTTCGGCTTCCCGCTCACCGTGCGCGACGACGCGCCCTTCACCCGCGACGCGCTCACCCGCCACCTCGACGCCCAGCGCATCGCCACGCGGCTGGTGTTCGCCGGCAACCTGATCCGCCAGCCCTACATGGCGAACCAGCACTACCGCGTGGTCGGCGACCTCGACACCAGTGACCGCGTGATGCGCCAGTCGCTGTGGCTCGGCCTGTTCCCCGGCCTGACCCGCGACCACCTCGACTACACGCTCGAGACCATCGCGGCGTTCTGCAAGGCCCCGCGGGGGTGAGGGGCTGCGTCAGTTCGCGGCGACGTGGCCCTTCTCGCCAAGGATGCGCTGCGCCTCGGCGTAGGCTGCATCCGGTACGTGGGCGGTGAGAACGAAGCCCGGCTGCTGGTTCTGCGCGCCGGAGAAGCCGTTCCAGATCGATTTCAGGACGCCGTCGCCCTTCGGCGTTTCCGATGGCGTTTCACCGGTCACCGTGCCGGTGCCGTCCATGATCTTGACCATTTCGGGCGTGATCCCGGTCGCCTCGATCACCGCCGCCTTGGCCCGGTCCGCCATCGGCCGCTTCGCGAAGAAGGCGGTCACCATGCGCGTGCTGTCGTGCCGCTTGCCGCCGTTTGCGGTATCCATGCCCCTTGCCTTTCCATTCGTCGCGCCGACCATTCGTGGACGATCGAGGGCGGGGAACGCGCGGTCGGACCTTTCGTGCCTGCGCCGTTCGGCGCAGGACATGGATGCCGCGCCTCCGCGCGCGCATGGATGGGTGGCGCGCTTGCGCGCGCATGGATGGGTGGCGCGCTTGCGCGCGCATGGAAGGAAAGCGAACCTC
>CAXTFM010000106.1:2878-4397 GCA_964243435.1 uncultured Beijerinckiaceae bacterium | reverse complement strand
GCGCGCGCATGGATGGGTGGCGCGCTTGCGCGCGCATGGAAGGAAAGCGAACCTCGATGCCCGCAACGCTCCGCCGCGTCCTCGTCAGCCAGCACAGCTTCGACGAGGACGGGATCTCGCTTCTGAAGGCGGCGGGCTGCGAGGTGGTCCATCCCGAGGCGACCTGGACGCGCGGCGACGGCCACTTCGGGCGCGACGAACTCGCCGACCACCTCCGCGGCGTGTCGGGCTGGATCCTCGGGCACGCGCAGGTGACGCACGACCTGCTGCAAGCCCATCCCGCGTTGCTGGTGCTGTCGCGCCGCGGCGTCGGCTATGACGGCGTCGACGTCGCCGCGGCGGCGGCGCTCGGCAGGGTCGTCGCCATCGCGGCCGGCGGCAACGACGATTCCGTTGCCGACCACACCATGGCGCTGATCCTCGGCGTGGCGCGCCGCCTGCGCGAAAGCCAGACGCGGATGTGCGCCGGTTCCTGGTCGATCCTCGCCAGTTCGAACCTGCACGGCAAGACCGTCGGCATCCTCGGCTTCGGCCGCATCGCGCGTCGGCTCGTCAAGCGCCTGTCGGGCTTCGAGGCCACCGTCCTCGTGGCGGCGGGCGAGCGCCACGCGGACGCGATCACCGCCGCCGGGGCGCACCCGGTCGCGTGGCCGGCGCTGCTCGCGCAAAGCGACGTGGTCACGCTGCACGCACCGCTGACGGACGACACCCGGCACATCATCGACCACGCCGCGATCGCGCGGATGAAGCCCACGGCGATCCTCGTCAACACGGCACGGGGCGGGCTCGTCGACGACGCGGACCTGCTTGACGCGCTGCGCGCCGGCCGCCTCGCCGGCGCCGGCCTCGACGTTTACCGCAGCGAGGCCGACCCGTCGGTGCGCGAGGTGACGGAGGCGCTTATCGCCCTGCCCAACGTGCTGGCGACGCCGCACGCCGCCGCGTCGTCGCGCGAATCGTTGGCCCGGATGAACAGGATCGCCGTCGAGAACGTCGTTGCCGTGCTCGACGGCGGCACCCCGTCCGCCGC
This sequence comes from uncultured Beijerinckiaceae bacterium, assembly GCA_964243435.1. Taxonomy (GTDB): domain Bacteria; phylum Pseudomonadota; class Alphaproteobacteria; order Rhizobiales; family Beijerinckiaceae; genus RH-AL1. The sequence goes on along the minus strand of CAXTFM010000106.1, from coordinate 3,367 downwards.
CTGCCTCGTCGTCGACGGCCGGCGCTAGCGTCCGTCGATCGCCATGCTGTCACCGCGGCCGACGGGTGCGACAAGCGCGGCACCACCACCCCGACCCTCGCCGGCATGCCGCAGCTTGACCACGCGCGCCCGATCATCACCCGTGATGCGCCATGCCGGCGGTGAGCGCGCCGCGCGACTGCCCCGGCCCCGATCCACGGCCGCGCGGCCCGACGCGCTACCGCGTGCCGCCGGGCGCCGTCGACACCCACGCCCACGTCATCGGCCTGCCACCGGCCAACCCGCTGGTGGCGCAGCGCAGCTACACCGCGCCGGCCGCGCCCGCGGAGCGCTACGTCGCCATGCTGGACGCCACCGGCATGCGCTACGGCGTGCTGGTGCAGGTCAGCGTGCACGGCACGGACAACCAGGTAATGCTGGAGGCGATCGCCGCGCATGGCGACCGCCTGCGCGGCATCGCCGTGATCCCGCTCGGCCTGCCCGCGCGCG
>CAXTFM010000106.1:0-2778 GCA_964243435.1 uncultured Beijerinckiaceae bacterium | reverse complement strand
TCCCTCGAACGTATCCCTCCAACGTCCGGGGCGTCGGTTCGCGCTCTCCATCGAGCGACGGACGCGCCCCGCACCGCGCGCACCATATATCGTCGGGGCGGCGGACCCACGGCAAGGAGCATCGATGTCAGGGCGGGATCAAGACGCGGGCACCGGCGGTGAACCCGGCACGCCCTTGACGTCCTGGATCGAGGCCGCGGCGCGGATCGCGGCAGAGATGGGCCAAACGCCGGTAGCGCTGTCGGCGCACAACGAGCACCTCGTCGCCGGCCTTCGGCAGTTCGGCAGGCTCGCGGCGGAAGACCCTGTGCTGCGGGCGACGGAGGGGGCGCTCAACGCCAATCCCCTGCGCGACATCGTGCCCGTCGACTGGGCGGAGATCGCGCGGGCGCTGCGCATGGTGTGGCTGCGCTCGATGCGCGACCCGCGCCGCGCGATCAACGCCGTGGCCGAGTTCCAGCTGCGGCAATGGCGGACGCTGCTCGACATTTCCAGCGACGCGCTGCAGCGCTGGTCCGGCGCGCTCGGCGGCGAGCCCGTCGGCCAGCCGGCCGGGAACGGACGCGACAAGCGCTTCGCCGCCCCCGAATGGCACGACAATCCCGTGTTCCGCTCGTTGAAGGAGGTCTACCTCCTCGCCTCCGACTGGCTGATGAACCAGGCGCGCGAGGGCGAGGACCTGACCGCGGCGGAGCGGCAGTACCTGGAGTTCCACCTCACCCAGTTCGTCAACGCGATGAGCCCCAACCTCATGCTGCTGTCGAACCCGGTCGCGCTGCGCCGCGCGCTGGAAACCGGCGGCGCAAGCCTCGCCGACGGCACGCGCCACCTCCTGGCGGACCTCAAGGAGGGCCGCCTCAGCATGGTCGACGCCGACGCCTTCCGGCCCGGGCACAACCTCGCCGTGTCGCCGGGCAAGGTGGTGTACCGCAACGCGCTGATCGAGCTGATCCAGTACGCGCCGAAGACGCCGAAGGTCCGCGCGACGCCGCTGCTGATCCTGCCGCCCTGGATCAACCGCTTCTACATCCTCGACCTGCAGCCGAAGAACAGCATGGTGCGCCACCTCGTCGAGGCCGGGTTCACCGTGTTCATGGTGTCCTGGCGCAACCCCGACGCCACCATGGAGGACACCACCATCGACGACTACGTCGACCTCGCGCCGCTGGCGGCGAGCGACGCCATCCGCGCCATCACCGGCAGCGCCACGTGCAACGTCATGGGCTATTGCATCGGCGGCACGTTGCTCGCCATGACCCTCGCCCACCTGTCGGCGAAGCACGACGACCGCTTCAACGCCGTCACCTTCATGGTCTCCATGCAGGACTTCGCGCAGTGCGGCGACACCGCGCTGTTCCTCGGCGAGTCCGCGTCGGTCGACTTCATCGAGCAGCAGATGCTGGAGCGCGGCTACCTCGACAGCCGCGAAATGTCCAACATGTTCAGCCTGCTGCGCTCGAACGACCTGATCTGGGCCAACGTCGTCAACAACTACCTGATGGGGCAGAAGCCGCCCGCCTTCGACCTCCTGTACTGGAACAGCGACGGCACCCGGATGGCCCGCGCCGCGCACGCCTGGTACCTGCGCAACACCTATGTCGAGAACAACCTCGTGGTGCCGGGAAAGGTGACGCTGAAGGGCGAGCCGATCGACCTCGGGCGCATCAAGCAGGACATCTTCGCGATCGGCGCGGAAAAGGACCACATCGTGCCGTGGCAGTCGGCCGGCCGCGTCGCCACCCTCGTCGGCGGCGACACCACCTTCGTGCTCGCCTCGAGCGGGCACGTCGCCGGCATCATCAACCCGCCCGGCGGCAAGGGGACGTACTGGACGGGCGACGCGGCCGGGCTCGACGCGCCCGCGCAATGGCGCGCCGCCGCTGAGCGCCACGACGGGAGCTGGTGGCCGCTGTGGTTCGACTGGCTGGCCGCGCGCGCGGGCGAGGAGGTCGCGCCGCCGCGCATGGGCGGCGACGCCCACCCGCCCCTCGTCGACGCGCCCGGCAGCTACGTGCTGGAAAAGTGACGGGGCACGCGCGGGCCGCGCCGGAACGTTGACTTGGCGCGGGCCGCGCCGGGACGTTGACTTGGCGCGGGCGCGGGACTAGGCGTCGCGCTTCACCCACCACCTGCCGCCAGGCCCGCGCCGCCGCCACGCGCCGCCGGGCCCGCGCCGCCGACCCCGGAGCGAGCCATGTCCGTTTTGCCCTTCGACGAGCGCGACGGCGTGATCTGGATGAACGGCGCCATGCTGCCCTGGGCTGACGCCAAGCTGCACGTGCTGTCGCACGGGCTGCACTACGCGTCGTCCGTGTTCGAGGGCGAGCGCGCCTATGGCGGCGTCATCTACAAGTCGCGCGAGCATTCGCTGCGCTTCATCGAGTCCGCCCGCGTGCTCGACATGGTGCTGCCGCACGGGGCCGACGAACTCGACCGCATCAAGGCCGAGGTGGTGCGCGCCAACCGGCAGGGTGACTGCTACGTGCGCCCGGTGGCGTGGCGCGGCAGCGAGATGATGGCGGTGGCGGCGCAGAACGCCACCATCAACGTCGCGATCGCGGTGTGGCCGTGGCCGTCCATGTTCGACATGGCCACCAAGATGAACGGCATCCGCCTCGACATCGCGGAATGGCGCCGCCCCGACCCGCTCACCGCGCCCTGCCACGCCAAGGCGGCCGGGCTGTACATGATCGCGACGCTGTCCAAGCACGCCGCCGAGCGCAAGGGCTACGCCGACGCCCTGATGCTGGACTGGCAGGGCCGCGTCGCCGAATGCAC
>CAXTFM010000105.1:5892-12467 GCA_964243435.1 uncultured Beijerinckiaceae bacterium | reverse complement strand
CCCCGGTGCCGCCCGCGCGCCCGCTCGAGAAGACCGACGCGGCGCCGCCCGTGCCGCCGGCGCGCCCGGTGGAAAAGGCCGAGGCGCCCAAGGCCGACGCCGCCAAGGCCGATGCCAGCAAGGCCGACAGCGAGCCTGACGAGGACAAGCCCGACGCCGAGGCGCTGGCGCCGAAACCGCCGCCGCGTCCAAAGCAGGCCAAGGCCGACCCCAAGCCGAAGCCCGAACCCAAGGTCGAGCCGAAGCCGGTCGCGCGCCCGCCCGAGAAGCAGGTCGCCAAGCTCGTGCCGCCGCCCCCGCCGAAGAAGCCGGAAGCGAAGCCCGAGGTGGTGCCGCCGCCCAAGCCGAGCACGCTCGACCAGGTCGCGTCCATCCTCGACCGCATGAAGCCGGACAAGCCGCTCGACCGCGTCGCCTCGCTGCTCGACAGGCTGAAGCCGGAGCCGCAGAAGCCGGAGCCGCCCAGGCCCGAGCCGGTGAAGCCCGAGCCGCCGAAACCGGCGGAACGGCCGCGCGCCGGCAACGAGGTGAAGGACGCCAAGCCGCACGAGGACTTCAGCCCCGACAAGATTTCCGCGCTGCTCGACCATGACGCGCCGCAGCACAAGCAGTCCACCGGCCGTTCGCTGGCGCAGGTGGCCTCGCTCGGCGCGCCGAACGCCCATGCCGAGAAGCTGTCGCCGTCGATGGCGGCGCAGCTCGACGGCTGGCTGATCGACCATTACCGCGGCTGCTGGAGCTATTTCGGCCTCGGCGGGACCCAGGACTACGTGCCGCAGCTGCGCATCCGCATGGCGCAGGACGGTTCGCTGCTAGGCCCGCCGGCGCTGCTCAACCCGCCGAGCGACCCCAACCTGAGGAGCCTCGCCGACAGCGCGATCCGCGCGGTGAACCGCTGCAACCCCCTGGAAATCCCCGCCCGGTTCCGCCCTTACTACGACCAGGGCTATAAGCAGCGGGTGGTCCGCTTCGACCCCAAGGAAATGTCCTAGCGCCCGATGGGGGGCGGAACGCCCGCCGCCCCGGCACCGTCCGGCCTCGCCGTCCTTCGCCACCACGGGCGCACGCTCGCCCCCGCACCCTGCCATCGCACCCTGTCATCGCACCCGACCCTCGCCCCTTTGGAGGTGGACCATGATCCCGCATCCGTCGCGCCGCCGCGCCGCCTGCCTTCTCGCCGCCGCCGCGGCGGCGCCCGTGCTCGGCGTGCCGCTCGCCGGCAGCGTCCGCGCCCAGGACCGCGCGCTCGACGTGCGCGGGCGCGGCAGCTTCAAGCCGATCCCCGTGGCGCTGACCCGCTTCGTCGGCGAGGGCGTGTCCGGCGACAAGGTGACGAGCGTGCTGGGCAACGACATCAAGCGCTCGGTCTTCCTCACTCCCGTCGGCGACACCCCGTCCGTCGGCAACCCGGACCGGGCGCCGCCGATGGAGCCGTTCCGCGCCGCCGGCGCGCAGTTCGTGGTGACGGGGCGCGTGGCCAACGCCGGCGACGGGCTGCAAACCCAGTTCCGCATGTTCGACGTCGCCTCGGGCGCGCAGGTCGCCGGCGAGCAGTATTCGACCGACGCCAACAACCTGCGCCGCGTCGCCCACATCGTCGCCGACGCGGTGTTCGCCCAGGCGACGGGGGAGAAGGGCTTCTTCGACACCCGCGTGGTGTTCATCGACGAGTCCGGCCCGGCGACGCGGCGGCGCAAGCGCCTCGCCATCATGGACATGGACGGCGCCGGCGTGCGCTACCTGTCGAGCGGCAACGACATCGTGGTGACGCCGCGCTTCTCGCCCTCCTCGCAGGACATCACCTACATGGCCTTCGGCGGCAGCGAGCCGAAGGTGATGACCATGAACATCGAGACCGGGCAGCGCGAGGCGGTCGGCAACTTCCCCGGCATGACCTTCGCCCCGCGCTTCGGCCCCGGCGGCTCGAAGATCGTGATGTCGCTGTCGGAGAACGGCACCTCCAACCTTTACGCGATGAGCCTCGGCTCGCACCAAACGCAGCAGCTCACCGACAGCTCGGCGATCGACACCGGGCCGTCCTATTCGCCGGACGGCGCGAAGATCTGCTTCGAGTCCGACCGCGGCGGCACCCAGCAGGTCTACGTGATGCCGGCGGGCGGGGGCGGCGCCACCCGCATCTCCTTCGGCGACGGGCGCTATTCGACGCCGGTGTGGTCGCCCAAGGGCGACTTCATCGCCTTCACCAAGCAGACCAGGGGCGGCTTCGCCATCGGCGTGATGAAGCCCGACGGCTCGGGCGAGCGCCTGCTCACCGAGGGTTTCCACAACGAGGGGCCGACCTGGGCGCCGAACGGCCTGTTCCTGATGTTCTTCCGCGACCCCGGCGGCGGCGGCAGCCCGCGCATCTACATGAGCGACGTGTTCGGCCGCCAGGAACTCGCGGTGCCGACGCCCTCGGGCGCGTCCGACCCGGCGTGGAGCCCGCTGCTCGGGGCGTGAGGCCATGCGCCGAGCGGGGGCCTCCCCTCGGCGAGGCCACCCTGCTAGAACGGCCGCGAGGAGGCGCGTCATGGCCGACATCGTGAGCTGGCCCTCGGGGCTCTACACCGCGGGCGTCAGGCGCTACAGCGCGTCCGCGCGCTGGTTCCATTGGCTGACGACGCTGCTCGTTTTCATCATCGTGCCGCTCGGCTGGATGTTCGCCGAGTTCAAGACCACGCCCGACGGGCATTTCCATGCCTACTTCCCCGGTCCGGTGGCGACCTACGCCTCGGCGCACAAGACGCTCGGCCTCGTCGTCCTCGCGCTCGTCGCGGTGCGCTTCGCCTACCGCCTCGCGAACAGGCCGCCCGCGCTGCCGAGAAGCGTGTCCGCCCTCGAGGCGGGCCTGTCCCACGTCACGCACTGGCTGATCTACCTCGTGCTGCTGGCGATGCCGATCTCCGGCTACGTCATGTCGTCGGGGGGCAAGCGCCCGATCTCCATCTTCGGCCTGTTCGACTTCCCCAAGCTTCCGGGCATCGGCGAGGAGGCGGAGAAGACGGCCGCCGTGGTCCACCTCACCGTGCAGTTCGCCGTCTACGCCCTCGTCGTCCTCCACGTCGCGGGCGTTTGCTGGCACCTGTTCGTCCGGCGCGACGACCTTCTCGGCCGCATGCTGCCGCGGCAAGCCAACATCGATTAGCGCCGACATCGACGAGGGCCAACATCGACGAGGGCCGGCACCGCACGGGGCCGTTACGGAAATGCCCCGCGGCCCCTTGCCGAATGACGCCCATGTCGCCGGAAACCGACATCGGCTAACCTCGTCGGCGGGGATGCCGGGCGTCCCGCCGACGAGCGGCAGCGATGGTCGCGCTCGGGAGGGTGTGTGCGAAACTACCGCTTCATTCTGCCGGCGGGCGCGTCCGCGTTGCGCGATGCCAAGGCGCCGCCGGTCAACTTCGGGCAGACCGCGTCGGATTACGGGCGCTGGCGCGCCGGCTTCCCCCCGCACTTCTTCAAGCGGATGTTCGCCGAGGGCTGGGTCATGCCCGACGACCGCGTGCTCGACCTCGGCACGGGCACGGGCGCGGTGGCGCGCGGCTTGGCGCTGCGCGGCTGCCGCGTCACCGGCCTCGACTCCGAACAGCACCTGCTGACGGAGGCGGCGCGGCTCGACCGCGAGGCTGCGACGGGCGTCACCTACGTCCAGGGCCGGGCGGAGGACACCGGACTGCCGGCGGAATGCTTCGACGTCGTCACCGCCGGGCAGTGCTGGAACTGGTTCGACGGCGCGCGCACGGTCAGCGAGGTGGCGCGCGTCCTCCGCCCCGCCGGGCGCCTGGTGATCGCGCATTTCGACTGGCTCGCGCTGCGCGACAACGTGGTCGCGGCGACCGAGCGCGTCGTCGAGGCGCACAACCCGGACTGGCACCTCGGCAACAGTTCCGGCATCTACCCGTCCTGGCTGACGGAGGTCGCCGAGGGCGGCTTCGAGGCGCTGGAAACCTTCTCCTTCGATGTCGACGTGGCGTATTCGCACGAAGCGTGGCGGGGCCGCATCCGCGCCTCCGCCGGCATCGGCGCCTCGCTGTCGGCGGCGGCCGTCGCGGCGTTCGACGCCGATCTCGCCGCGCGGCTCGCGGCGGACTGGCCGGTCGAGCCGCTGCTGGTGCCGCATCGCGTGTGGGCGCTCAAGGCCGAGCGTCCGGGCTGATCGCGCCACGACCTCGTCCCCCACGCCTCCGCGTGGTTTGTCGCGCATGCGGCGGAACGCATCAGGTGTCGCTTTCTCGAAGGCTTAAGATCAATTGTAAATGCGAAGACGCATTTACGGCAACGATGTGGCGTGCCAGTAAATCGACGTCGCGTCCGTGTGATGTTCGGGGGTTTTGATGCGTTTCGGCTTGCTCGTCTCAACATTGGCAGCCCTCGGCTGCGGTATCACTGCGGCGCAGGCGACGGTGCAGGTCGCCATCGACCTGTCGCATCAGCGCATGCACGTGTCGTCGTCGCAGGGCAGCTACGATTGGCCGATCTCCTCGGCGCGCTCGGGCTTCTCCACGCCGGGCGGCAGCTACGCGCCGACCCACCTCGAACTGATGCACTATTCCCACAAGTACAACATGTCGCCGATGCCCCACGCGATCTTCTTCCGCGGCGGCTACGCCATCCACGGCTCCTACGCCACCGGCGCGCTGGGACGGCCGGCCTCGCACGGCTGCATCCGCCTCGCGCCGGGCAACGCCACGACGCTCTACAACCTCGTCAAGTCCGAGGGCGCGCGCATCGGCATCAGCGGGACGCCGCCGGCGTCGGCGCCCTTCTACGCCCGCGGCGACGGCGGCCGGGCGCACGTGCAGCGCGCGGCCTATGGCCAAACCAACGGCGATGACGGCAACCCCGGCGGCGGCGGTTACGCTGGTTACGCGCCCTACGGTTACGCTGGCTACGCGCCCTACGGCTACGGCGGCTACGCACCGTTCGGCGACTGACGCGCCGGGCGCGTGGCTGCGTGATCGCCGGCACCGCGCTCGCCTCGTGGCCGGTGCCCCGCGGGGTTCGCCGCACTTGTGGCAAGGAAAACGCGCCGGGGTCGGAAATCGTCCGGCGTGCGCTTCGGGCGTTTACGCCGTGGCGCTCCCCATGGAAGGATCGGCACATCGCTTCATCCTGCGGCCGCGTCGGGGCGCGGCCGCTTCCGTTCGGGGTTCATCATGCGGCACATCGTGGGTTCGGCGGCGGTCGCCGCCGGTTTGTTGGGCGTGTGGGCGGCGCCGGCCACCGCCGCCAGCGTCACCATCGACCTGTCGACGCAGCGCATGCACGTCGAGAGCGCGACGGGCGGCAGCTTTGACTGGCCGGTGTCCACCGCGCGCGCGGGCTACGTCACGCCGACCGGCTCGTTCACGCCCGAGCGCTTCGCCGAAGTCTACCATTCCAAGAAGTACGACAACGCGCCGATGCCGCACGCCATCTTCTTCTACTACGGCTTCGCGATCCACGGCACCAACGAGGTCCGCCACCTCGGCCAGCCCGCGTCGCACGGCTGCGTCCGCCTGGCGCCAGCCAACGCCACCAAGCTGTTCAGCCTGATGCGGGCCGAGGGCGGCACCATCACCGTCACGGGCTCGCCGCCCGGCCAGCCGCTGATCAACGCCGCGGTCAACGACGGCGGGGCGCAGAAGTCGGGCGGCGGCCTGCTGTCCTTCCTCGGGCTCTAGGTCCGGTGGTGGCGCGCGCGGCGGCCCTGGCTGCCTTGCTGGCTTCAGCGGCGCTGCTCGCGTCGCCGGCCGGCGCGGCGGACCTCATCGCGCCGGGACCGGACCTCGTCGTGCCGGGGCCGGACCTCGTCGTGCCGGGGCAGGGCGCGTCGTTCGATCGCGGCGTGCCCTGCGACGACCCCGTCGTGCGGGGCTTCCCGTCGGTGATCCTCGGCCACTTCACCGGCGGCTATTCGCACTACCTCGGCGAGGGCGGGCCCATCGTGCTCGATTGGCGCGACGAAAAGCTGTGCTTCCCCGACAATCGCAGCTGCAATCGCCACATCAGCGAGATGCGACGCGATTTCCACCGCCCCGAGGGCTACTTCACCTGCCTGCCGATCCGCTGATGTTCGAGCGTCTGCGCAGGTTCATCGCCGACGTGTCGGAGGCGCCCGACGGGAACTTCGTCCTCGACGACCGCCTCGCCACCGCCGCCCTGCTGGTGCATGTCGCCAACGTCGACGGCCGCATCGACGCGGCCGAGCGCACGCGGCTGCGCGCGGTGATCGAGCAGCAGTTCGGCCTCGACGCGGCGGCGACCACGCGGCTCATCGAGAGGGCCGAGCAGAGCGACCGCGATGCCGTCGACTTCTTCCACTTCACCAACGTGCTGAAGCGCAGCCTCGACGACCAAGGGCGCCACCGCATCATCGCGATGATGTGGGACGTGGTGTTCGCCGACGGCGAGGTCAGCGAGTTCGAGGAGAACGTGGTGTGGCGCGTCGCCGAGCTGCTCGGCGTGTCGAACCGCGACCGCATCACCCTGCGCCACGAGGCGGCCGAGGCGCCGCACCCGCCGGCCGGGACCGCCGGGCCGTGGTCCGGGCCGGCCGAGGTCGCCCCTGCCGAGCCCGAACCTGCCAAGCC
>CAXTFM010000105.1:0-5792 GCA_964243435.1 uncultured Beijerinckiaceae bacterium | reverse complement strand
ATCACCGGCGCCTCCGCCGGCATCGGCGCCGACCTCGCCCGCGTTTTCGCCCGCCACGGGCACGACCTCGCGCTGACCGCCCGCTCGGCCCCGCGCCTCGACGCGCTCGCCGCCGAGCTCGTCGCCGCCGGCCGGCCGCGCCCGCTCACCATCCCCTGCGACCTCGCCGACCGGCACGCCGCCGACATCCTCGCGGAGGCGCTGGCGGCGAGCGACGCCCGCGTCGCCTTTCTCGTCAACAACGCCGGCTACGGACTGCTCGGCCCCGTGTCCGCGCTCGACCCGCGCGAGCAGCTCGGCATCGTCGACGTCAACATGCGCGCGCTGCTCGACCTCACCATCCGCTTCCTCCCCGACCTCAAGGCGGCGCACGGGCGCATCCTCAACGTGGCGTCCATGGCGAGCTACATGCCGGGGCCGGGCATGGCGGTGTATTACGCCAGCAAGCACTTCGTCAGCGCCCTGTCGCGGGCGCTGGCGCAGGAACTCAAGGGCACGGGCGTCGGCGTCAGCCTGCTCAACCCCGGCATGACGCGGACCGAGTTCCAGGCCCGTGCCGGCATGGGCAAGGCGCCGGGCCTCGCCGGCGTCAAGGGCGCCAGCGCGCTGAGCGTCGCCGAGGCGGGCTATGCCGGCATGATGGCCGGACGCCGCGTGATCGTGCCGGGCCTCGGCAACAGGGTCGCCTCGCTGGTGCTGCCGCTGGTGCCCGACGCGGTGATGCTGCCCTTCATCCACCGCTTCCAAAGCGGGCGGCGCTGACCGCCGGCCCTGCCGACCGAGACGTTCGGCGCGGCGCGCATCAGTGTCCCAAGCGCTCCAGCAGGTCGCGCACGTGGACCTGGTCGGCCTTGTAGTTGCCCGTCAGCGTGTACATCACGAGGTTGACGCCGCCGCGCAGCGCCATCTCGTGCTGGCGCGCGTCGCCCGGCACCAGGGGGTAGAGCGCTTCGCCGTAGTCGTCGCCGGCCCAGCCGGCGGCGAGGTCGTTGCTGGTCAGCACGATGGGCGACACGCCGTCGCCGGCGCGCGCGGGATGCGCGTCCCCGTCGGCGGCCGGCGGCGGCAGCGCCTCGATCCAGGTCTGCCCGGTGCCGTAGCGCCCGACGAAGCCCTCGAGCAGGTAGAAGGTCTTGGTGACGACGTGGTCGGCCGGCACCGGCTCCAGTTCCGGCACGTCCACGCCGCCGAGCAGCTGGCGCAGCCACGCCGTTTCCGCCGAGGGTTCGCCGCCGGGGCGCGCGGTGAGGGCGTCGCGCGTGTCGAACACCACCGTGCCGCCCTGGCGCATGTAGGCGGCGATCCGCTCCACCGCCGCCGGCGAGGGCTGCGGGTCGCGGGCGACGACCGGCCAGTAGATCATCGGGTAGAAGGCCAGCTCGTCCTTGGCCGGGTCGATGCCGACGGGTACGCCCGGCGCCAGCGAGGTACGCGCGGCAAGCGTGGTGGACAGGGTGGCGAGCCCCTGCAGGCTCACCTCGTCGACCTTGGCGTCGCCGCTGCGCACGAAGGCGAGGCGCACCGACAGGGCCGAGGCGAGGTCGCTCGGCGATACCTTGACCGGCGCCGACGCCGGCGCGGGCCCGCCCGGCGGCGGCGCGGCGCGCGCCGCGTCGCGGGGCAGGGCGATGCAGGCCACCAGGACGAGCGCGGCGGCCACCGCACCGCCGCGGCGCGGGCGCCGCCCGAGCTTGCCGCCGATCCACAGCGAGGCCAGGCTGTCGCCGAGGAAGAGCAAGAAGGCGCCGGCGACCAGCCAGGGCCGGAGGTCGAGCGGCTCGGCGGCGCGCAGCGGCGCCGCCTCGAAGCGCAATCCCGCGACGTCGAGGGCGGCGATGCGCTCGCCCGGCGCCAGCGCGTTGACCGCGACGAGCGCGTCCCCGGTGCCGTAGAAGCCCGGCGGGTGGTCGGCGCTGCCGGTCCCGGCGAAGGTCACCGGCACCGGCTTCGCCGTCGCGGGCGGGCTGCCCAGCGTGCCGAAGCCGTCCAGGGTGCGGTACGGTGCCGCCGTTTCCACCGCGTGGTCGGCGGCGACCGCCTTGGCCTCGGCGGCGTCGGCTTCCGTTTGCGCGACGGCGCGGGCCGTTTCCCCCGACAGCACGACGATCTGCTTCAGCATGTCCACGAACAGCCCCGATATCGGCAGGTTGGACCAGGTGGTGTCGGCGGTGACGTGGAACAGCACGACGCGGCCCTTGCCCCGCGCCGCCGCCGTGACAAGCGGCGTGCCATCGGCGAGCTGCGCCCAGGTCTTGCCCGGCAGCCCGGGCTCCGGCTCGGCCAGCACCTGGCGCGTCACCGTGACCTCGCCGGGGACGTGCAGGCCGACGAACGGGCTCGGCGGCTCGAAGGGCGCCAGCGTCTTCGGTTGTTCCCAGGACAGCGAGCCGCCGAGCACCCGGCCGCCGCGGCGCAGCCGCACCGGCACCAGGTCGTCGCCCGCCCCCGACAGCCGCGTGCCGGCGAAGCGCACGAGCAGGCCGCCCTCCTCGACCCACTGCGCGAGGCGCTCGCGTACCGGCCCGGTGATGGTGCCGACATCGGCGAGGACCAGCACGGACACGCGGTCGTCGAGCATGGCGCCGACCGGGTCGGGCGTGCCGGGCTTGGCCTCGTGCACGTCGGCGAAGGGGGCGAGCGCCTTGCGGAGGTAGTAGCCCGGCGCGAGCAGCGGCTGGTCGGTGTCGGCCGTGTCGCCGCTGACGATGCCGACGCTGCGGCGGCGCCAGCGGGCGTCGAGCAGGCTGACCGTCCCGGCGGCGCGGCCGTTGACGAGGTCGAGCCGGGAAATCTCGTTGCGCAGCTCGATCGGCAGGTCGAGCACGGCGTCATCCTCGGTCTTGCCGGCGGCGAGGTCGAAGCGCGCCTCGCCGACCGCGAGCCCCTTGGCGTCGAGCGCGCGGACCGCCCCGCGCAGCGGCGCGCCGGGCTGCGCGCGCATCACCCGCACGGCGAGGTCGCCGCCGTTGTTGCGCGGGTCGGCGAGCGCCAGCACCGGGCGGTCGTCGGCGATCAGCACGGTGCGGACCTGCAAGCCGGCGAGCGCTTCGGCGAAGCCGCGCCCGCCGCCGCGCTCCAGCCCGTCGGTGACCCAAACGAGGGAGGTGTCGGGCGCCGCCTTGACGAAACGCGCCACCGCCGCCGCCGCCGCGGCGCGATCGGGCGTGTAGGGCTGCGGCTTGATCGCGCGCAGGTGGTCGAGCGCCGTCGCCGGGTCGCCGGCCACGATCGCCTTGGCGCCCTCGGACATGGCGGCGACGGCGACGGGCCGCCCGCCCTGCCGCGCCGCCTCGATGCGCTGCGCCGCCGCGGCGACCCGGCGGTCCCACGAGGGCGCCGCCGCCCAGCTGTCGTCGAGGAGCACCAGCAGCGGCCCGGTGCCGGGGCCGCCGACGCGCACCGGGTTCCAGATCGGCCCGGCCATGGCGAGGATGACCAGCGCCGCGAGGACCAGGCGCAGCAGCAGCAGCCACCATGGGGTGCGCGCCGGCGTTTCGTCGCGCGGCCTGAGGTCGAGGATGAGCTTCAGCGGCGGGAACGGGACCCGCTCCGGGCGCGGCGGCGTGACGCGGAGCAGCACGAAGAGCACGGGCAGGGCGCCGAGCGCGAGGAGCGCGAAGGGCACGGTGAAGGCGAGCGGCAGGCCGAGCATCAGGCGGCCCCGCCCGCGGTTGCGGCGAAGGGGTCGGCGCCCTGCTCGAGGCGCGCGCGCAGGGCGAGCAGCGCTTCCGACGCCGGACGGTCGGTGCGGTGGATCAGCAGGCTCCAGCCCTTGGCGCGGGCGATGCCCGCCAGCGCGTCGCGATGGGCGGCGAGGCGCTGGATGTAGTCGGCGCGGAAGCGCTCGGCCTGGCCGATGCGCATGGTGGCGGCGGAGTCGACGTCGAGGAACTCGGTGTGCCCGGCGAAGGGGAAGGTTTCCTCGACCGGGTCGGCGACCACCACGAGGTGGCCGCGGGCGCCCCGCGCGGCGAGGTCGCCGATGCGCGCGGCGACCAACTCGGGCCGGGTGAGGAAGTCGCCGATCAGCACCGCGCGGACGCGCGGCGGCAGGGTTCCGGGCGGGGGCAGCTCGTCCGCCTCCTTGTCGCGCCCCAGCGCTTCGGCGAAGCGCTCGACCACGTTGCGGGCGGCGAACGGCCGGGTCAGGCCGAGGAGGCCGACCCGCTCGCCGCCGCGCACCAGCAGGTCGGCGGAGGCCAAGGCCAGCACCACCGCGCGGTCGAGCTTGGGTTGCAGGGCGAGGCGCGAGGCGAAGCCCATGGACGGCGAGCGGTCGATCCACAGCCACACGGTGTGGGCCGACTCCCATTCCCGCTCGCGCACGTAGATCCTGTCGTCGCGCGCGGAGCGCCGCCAGTCGACGCGGCTCGCCGACTCGCCGTTGACGAAGGGGCGGTACTGCCAGAAGTTCTCGCCGATGCCGGCGCGGCGGCGCCCGTGGACGCCGTGGAGCAGGCCGGAGGCGACCTCCTTCGCCGCGACAACCAGCGCCGGCAGGCGCCGCGCGAGGTCGAGCGCGCCCTGCTGCTGGGGTGCCCCGACCACGCGTTCGCCGGGTCCGAGGACGCGCGCTCCCGTGGCGGCCATCAGCCCCGTCCTTCCCTGCGCCGTGGGAACCGTGTCGCGTGTCGCCGCGCCGCGCCGGTCACGCGAACTTGCGCGTCAGCTTGGCCACCGTGGCCTCGATGGTGTCGCCGTCTGCGCGCGCGGAGAAGGTGAGCGCCATGCGGTGCTTCAACACGGGGAGCGCCAGCGCCACCACGTCGTCGAGCGAGGGCGACAGGCGCCCCGACACCAGGGCGCGGGCGCGCGAGGCCAGCATCAGCGCCTGCGCGGCGCGCGGGCCCGGACCCCAGGCGATCGATTTGGTGATCGCCGCGTCGCCCTCGCCGGGGCGCGCCGCGCGCACGATGTCGAGGATCGCCTCCACCACGCTGTCGCCGACGGGGAGCCGGCGCACCAGGCGCTGCGTCGCCTGGAGGTCCTCCGCACTCATCGCCGCTCGGGCGCGCGCCTCGTGCTCGCCCGTTGTCTCGAGGAGGATGCGCCGTTCCGCCGCGCGGTCGGGGTAGGTCACGTCGATCTGCATGAGGAAGCGGTCGAGCTGCGCCTCGGGGAGGGGGTAGGTGCCCTCCTGTTCCAGCGGGTTCTGCGTCGCCAGCACGTGGAAGGGCGCCGGCAGGTCGTGGCGCTCGCCGGCGACCGACACGTGGTACTCCTGCATCGCCTGCAGCAGGGCGGACTGGGTGCGCGGGCTGGCGCGGTTGATCTCGTCGGCCATCAGCAGCTGGGCGAAGATCGGGCCGCGCGTGAACTTGAACGAGCGGCGCCGGTCGGCGGTTTCCTCCAGGATCTCCGAGCCGAGGATGTCGGCCGGCATCAGGTCCGGGGTGAACTGGACGCGGCGCGCGTCGAGGCCGAGCACGAGCCCAAGCGTTTCGACGAGCTTGGTCTTGGCGAGGCCCGGCACGCCGACGAGGAGGCCGTGGCCGCCGGCGAGCAGCGTCACCAGCGCCTCCTCCACCACCTGCTCCTGGCCGAAGATCACGGCGCCGATGGCGGCCCGCGCCGCGCCGACGCGGTCGAGCGCCATCTCGGCGCTGCGGGCGACGGCGGCCTCCAGCGATGTCGCAGCGGTGCTATCGGGCATGGACGATCTGCTCCTTGCGGGATTATGCGCTTCGTGGGGCTGGTTCGAGGCGTCGCCGGGACGCCGACCTTGGCCCTCATTGAGTTGAGATTATGACTGATGCGCCGGCGGCGACAGGGGGCACGGGGAAGCAGGGCGC
>CAXTFM010000104.1:4560-12555 GCA_964243435.1 uncultured Beijerinckiaceae bacterium | reverse complement strand
AGCCGCAGTGACTCTGGCCACCGTGATGTCGATAGGGAGCGATCGCAGGTATCGTTCTTGAGTGAAACACCGGAGGCCGACCTCAAGCGCTTGGCTGGCTGGTTCGAAGCGCAGGGATTGTCGGCCAGCGTCGATGCCTACTCTGATCGTGAGTTTTACCTCGACGTTCCCGTCGCCTTTGTGGATTTCGTGGTCGAGGCCATGAGGCCGGAATTAGCGCATTACGGCATCGATGCACGATCCTGAGCCAGTGCTCGACAGGCTCGACGCAGTTGCGCGGAGATGTGTGCCGGTGTGAACCTCGCCGCCGATCAGCGTCTATTCCCCTGAACGGACACAGACCAGTGGGCGCCGTAACGGCTGCTGCAAAACGCTCGGGAAAAGGCTGATCCTCGCTCGACCAGCTTCGGTCGTACCCGCTTTGCACCCATGCCGGCCCTTTCAATCCACGCCCGAAAGCGGCCGTTCGCGCGTCTGCGCTACGCCGAAACAGCGAAGGCGAGATGTGATCGGGCAGAGGCTGACGCATGCCGGCCAATGATGATCGGCTTTGCTATGACCGCACCATCCTACTTTCTGCGCGTTGAGCGATCAAAGGACGTTGTTATGATAAAAGTCTTGCCCGCGCCGACCCGCCGCGTGCTGCTGTGCGGCGCAGGTGCGTTGGCAGCCGCGACCGTCCTGCCTTCTCAGGCGGCGGAAGACGGCATCACCGCGCAGCTCGCCCGCTACATGGCCGGCGTCCGCGACCGCGCGTTGCCCGACCCCGTGTTGCTCGCCTGCAAGCAGCGCGTGCTCGACACCTTCGCCGCCATGATCTCCGGCTCGCGCCTGCGACCGGGTGAGATGGCGCAGGCATACGTCCGCGGGCTTGGCGGTTTGGAGGAGGCGAGCATCGTCGGCGCGGGCTGGCGCACCAACGCCGTCAACGCCGCGCTCTGCAACGCCATGGGCGCCCATGCCGACGAGACCGACGACTTCGAGCCGGTCACCAAGGCCCACCCCGGCTGCTCCACCGTGCCCGCCGCCTTCGCAATGGCGGAGCGTCACGGCCGCTCGGGCGCCGAGTTCCTGCGTGCCGTCGCGCTCGGCTACGACCTTTCCTGCCGCCTGCTCCTGGCGCTCGGTCCGGACTTGGTGCGCGCCACCCACCGCAGCGCCGAGGGCATGAGTTCCACCTTCGGCGCGCTGGGCGGGGCCGCCTCGCTCGCTAACCTCGACGAGCGCGGCATGCGCTTCGCCCTGTCCTACGCGGCGCAGCAGGTGTCGGGCATCTGGAGCTGGGTCAAGGACCGCGACCACGTCGAGAAGGCCTTCGACTTCGCCGGCATGGGCGCGCGCAACGGCGTCACCGCGGCCACGATGGTGGAAGCCGGCCTGACCGGGGTCGAGGACGTGCTCGACGGCCTGAACAACATGTTCGTCGCCCTGTCCTCCGCGCCGAAGCCGGAGGCGATGGTGGAGCGCCTGGGCACGCGCTTCTACGTGACCGAGACGGCGATCAAGACCTTCGGCGTCGGCTACCCCATCCAGAGCCCGCTCGACGCCACCCTGGCGCTGCGCCGGCAGTATGCGCTCACCCCCGACAAGGTGCGCCGCATCACGGTGCGGGTGCCGGCCGACAGCTTCAACATCGTCAACAACAGCGCCATGCCGGACGTGAACTGCCAGCACCTCGTGGCGCTGGCGCTGGTGCGGGGTGCGGTCGGCTTCCGCGACGCCGACGACCGCGCGCTGATGGCCGACCCGACGATCCTGCGCGAGCGGGCCAAGGTGGAGCTCGTCGCCGACCCCGCCCTGGTGGACCCGGCGGCGCCGCGCGGCGCCGTGGTCGCGATCACCTTGGACGACGGCCGCACGGTGGAGCACGCAACCCGATATCCGCCCGGCACCAAGGAGAACCCGCTCGGCACGGAGGGCGTCAACGCCAAGGCGCGCGACCTGATCGCGCCGGTGCTCGGGCCGGAGCGCACGGAGCGGCTGATCGCGCAGGTGAACGCGCTGGAAACGCTCGGCGACATGCGCGCGCTGCGGCCGTTGATCGTCGCCTGATCGGCTGGGCTGCGCGCTTTAAGAAAAGTGGTTGCCTCCAGCTGCTCGACTTGAGCGTCAAGCGGTCGGCAACCGCGTCAGTCGTTCGGTCATCCCGTTTCCGGAACGCATGAGGCACGAGGTACTGGCAGGTGATGCCAAGCCGATCGAGCTTCGGCTTGAATGCGGCAGTTATTCATGGCCGACTTCTCCGCTTGCCTCATCGATGCCCTCGACATCGCCGTTCGGCAGCCCGCGCTCACCGTTCCCGCCCCTTCAACGGTGACGACGACCGCTGGCATTGGTCCGCAGCCGAAAGGTGGCTTCGGCAGCACCGGCGACCTTTAGGACCGACCTGCTCGGGCTTGCACGGCCCGATGCTGACCGGCTGGTTGATCGCGCATCGGAGCTGCCCCTACTCGAACGCCATGCGCGGCAAGCTCGACATCGAACTGAGCGTCGATTGAAGGTCATTGTTCCACGCGAACGCCCAGCGGACGATCCTGCCGCGTCTTGAGCCTGGGGAACCTTATCGCCCCGGGGTCCTGCATATGCCGGTGGTACTCGGCGGCGCTCGCAATGGTCCTGACCTGCCGAGTAGGCCGGAACCCCCTGTGCTGCGAGTCTTCGTCGATCACCGGGAACAGCCCGTTCGATGCGGTGTCATCAGGCAGGCGCACGCCGAGCGGGCGGGCAAGCCGTCCAGGTAGGCGGCACGTCGGGTGCGATATCGACGAGCGAGCCGGGCGCGGCTGGGAAGGTATCGCGAATCAACTTCGTCAGCCCGACGCCGTTCAGCACTGCGATGCGCTCGGCCAACAGGATGCGGTTCGCGGCGTCGCCCCTGTCGTTGATGCGGACGTGTCGTGGCGGGCGGAGCCGATTGGTGAAGGGGATGAAGGTGGACTGGCCGCGGAAGGATGCCCTTCCGCATCGTCCGCGCACGCATGAAGCTCGTGCATCGCGGGACGTCCGCGAACGGCTCCTTGATGTTCGCCCCGGCGTTACGGGTGATCCGGCATCGGTTCGGGAGTCGAACCCCGGCTTTCGACACAGCGTCCTTTCCGCTCATGTTCAACAGTCAAATCGGCATCTGCCCGAAATCAAAGGAACCCGACGGAGAGCCAGGGAACGAAGGCGACCAGCAGCGTGGCGGCGATCAGCACGGCGATGTAGGGCCACATCCTGGTGACCGCCTCGTCGGGCGACACCTTGCCGATCGCACAGGCCGTGTAGAAGCCGACGCCGAAGGGCGGCGCGAACAGGCCGATGCCCATGCTGAGGAT
This sequence comes from uncultured Beijerinckiaceae bacterium, assembly GCA_964243435.1. Lineage (GTDB taxonomy): Bacteria > Pseudomonadota > Alphaproteobacteria > Rhizobiales > Beijerinckiaceae > RH-AL1. Next base: position 9,238 of record CAXTFM010000104.1, on the reverse strand, counting down.
GACAACAATGGCGAAGTGGACCTCGTTGACGCCGATGGCCCGCGCCGCCGGGAACAGGAGCGGACCGAACAGCACGATGGCGGGGATGCCCTCCAGCACCGAACCAAGGACCGCGAAGGCGATGACGGACGCCGCCAGGAAGCCGTAGCGGCCGCCGGGCATGGAGGTCATCAAGGTCGCCAGGGTTTGCGCGAAGCCCGACTGCGTCAAGGCCCAGGCCATCGCCGTCGCCGTGCCGATAATGAGCAGGATCGCACCCGAGAGCGCCGCCGTGCCGACGAGCATGGGATAGATCCGCCGCCAGTCGAAGGGGCGGTAGAGCAGCAGGCCGACGACCACGGCGTAGGCGATGCCGATCGTTGACACCTCCGTCGCGGTGCAGACCCCGTAGGCCACGGCGCCGCGGATCAGGAACGGCAGGACCAGCGCCGGCAGGGCGAACATGAAGCTGCGCGCGATCTCCGCCGGTCTCGCCCGGGCGACGCCCGACTGGTCGTCGCGGCCCGACCGCAGCCGGGCGAGGATGCCGAGCGCGACGGCAAGCACGATCGCCGGCAGCGTGCCGGCCGAAAACAGTGAAGCGATGGAAACGCCCGTGACGGAACCGATCGTGATGAGCACGAGGCTCGGCGGGATGGTTTCCGACATCGCGCCCGACGCCGACAGCAGGGCGACAAGTTCGCCCGGCTGGGAGCCGCGCCGCCGCATCTCGGGGAACAGCACGGGCGCGACGGCGGCCATGTCCGCCGCCTTGGAGCCGGAAATGCCGGACACGAGGCACATCGCGCCGAGCAGGACGTAGGACAGCCCGCCACGCACGTGGCCGATGATGGACGCGAGCAGGTTGACCATGGCCTTGGCCATGCCCGTCATCTCGATCAACAGGCCGAGGAAGACGAACAAGGGGATCGCCAAAAGCACGAGGCTCGAACTGCCCTCGTCGATGCGCTGCACGACCACGAACAACGGCGTCGTGGTGCTGTCGAGCAGGTAGGCGATCGTCGCCATGCCGAAGGCGAAAGCGATCGGCACACCGGACAGGACGCCCATGGCGACAAGGACGAGGAAGAACACGAGAAGGTTGTAGTGGCCGATCGCCATCAGCGCCGGCTGCATCAGCCACAGCGCGGCGGCAACGCCCGCCAACGCCAGGGTGACGGTCGCCAGGTGCCGGAGCGAGGCTCGCTGGGCGAGCCGCAGCAGCGTCATCGCGAGCAGAAGCGCGATCCCGACGGCGATAGCGAGGACGCGCCAGCTGTTGGGGATACCAAGGGCCGGCGTCGTGATGAAGGCTTCGTCCTCGACGTAATCCTGCGCCGGCCCGATCAGGAAAAGGGCGAAGAGCGCGACGACAGCTGCGGCGAAGGTTTCGAGCCACGCCCCGACCTCCGGCCGCGCCCTGCTGACGAACAGGGTCAGCCGCATATGTTCGCCGCGCCGGAACGCGACCGCGCTCCCGATCATGGTCAGCCACAGGAACAGGATGGAAGCGAGCTCGTCGCTCCACACGAGCGGCGCATGGAAGGCGTAGCGCGAGATGACGCCGCCGAGCAGGACCAGGATATCGGCCAGGACCAGCAGGGCGGCGGGGATCTCCGTCAGGTAGATCAGCCCCGTGTCGGCCCACGCGAGCGCGCGCCGCCACCCCGTCGCGGCACCAGCCCCGGCCACGCCACCTGCGGCAACGCCCGGGTTCGGATGAAGATCGAAGTGCGTGCTCATGGTGCCGAACCCGGGTTGAACGTTGCCAAGGCGGCGCGGACGGCCCGTCAGGTGAGCTTGCGGGTCGAAGCTTCGAGCAACGACCAGGCTTCGTCTCCGAACTGCTTCTTCCATTCGGCGTAGAAGCCGGACTTCGTCAGCGCCTGGCGGAACTCCTCGCGGTCGGGCCGGTCGAACTTCATGCCTTCGCCTTCGAGCTGCTTCTGCATCTGGGCGGAGAAGCGGGCGATGTCGGCGCGTTGGCTGAGGGCCGTCTCGTTCATGGTGTCGTTGATGATCGCCATCAGGTCCTTCGGCAGCCGCGCCAAGGCCCGCCTGTTGCCAAGGATCCAGTAGCCCTCCCACATGTGGTTGGTGAGGCCGCCGAACTTCTGGACTTCGTAGAGCTTGAAGAACTGCAGGTTGGCCCAGGTGTTCTCCTCGCCGTCGAACACCTTGGTTTGGAGGGCCGAGTACAGCTCGTTGATGTTGGCGCCGACCGGCGAGCAGCCGAGGCCGCGCATCATCGAGGTATAGATCGGCGAGACCGGCACCCGCATCTTGAGGCCCTTGATGGCGGCGAGGCTGGTGATCGGCACGCTGCCCGTCGTCATCTGCCGGAAGCCGTTGTCCCAGATCTTGTCCATGACCACGAGATTGACCTTCTCGAACTTGTCGCGGACATAGGCGCCGAGCTTGCCGTCCATGGTCGGCCAAACCTGGTCGTAGCTGTCGAAGGCGAAGCCGGTGTTGTTGATGGCGGACACGGCGACGAGCGTCGATGAAACGCTGGTCGGCATGGCCACCAGCTCGATCGCGCCGCCTCGGACCTGCGAAAGCATGTCCGTGTCGCCTCCGAGGAGGTTGTTGGCAAAATATTGGATCTCGACGCGGCCCTTGCTGCGCTCCCTGATCAGTTCGCAGGCCTTGCGCGCCTGCGCGGAGGACGGGTGGTCGCTCGGCCAGTCCGCCCCGAACTTGAGCGTGAACTCGGCGGCGTCAGCCCTGCTCGCCGCGCCGGCGAGCCCACCGAGCATCGTGGCGCCGAGGCCAGCCTTCAACAGCCTGCGCCGATCGAGAACGGTCATCGTTTCCCCCGCTTGTCGATATGTGCTTGTTCCGCGAGCGCCCGTGGGCGCCCGCCCGGTTTCGCCTGGGTGAATTGGGCGAGCGGTGGAGCCGCGCCCTCAGGACGCGAGCTTCTGCGCCGCCGCCTCCATGCCGAACTCTCCGCGGAACAGCGCCTCCATTTCGTGGCGTACCCGCACCGCCTGATGGCTCGCGTCGAAGGCGACGTCCTGCCAGCTCACCGGCTGTCCCGCCTTGACCGGACGGTTCAGCTTCATGTTGTGCGCGAGCCCGATCGGCAGGCCGCCCGCCGCGAGCGAGTCCCGCGCCGGCATCACCTTGCCGTAGACCATGAACCCGCCTTCGCCATCCAGCGACTCGCCCGGATTGAGGTCGCGCTTGGCGGTCGCCACCACGTCGCCGCTGAAGCCGCGGGTCGCGCCCGTCGGCTCGTGGCGAAGCGCAGCGCTGGCGACCGAGATTCCCAGTTCCAGGCCGATCAGGTGGTACGGCTTGTACATGGCGGCGAACCGGCCGCTCGCGTCCGTCTTCAGCCCGTACTGCTGAAAGCAGTCCTCGACATAGCGGCTCGGCGCCTCGAAGACGGCGTAAACGCCCCAGCGCAGGTCCCGGAACACCGGCCGGCCATCGCGCTCGATGGACGAAACCACTTCCACGGTCCCCTTGTGTTCCAGGATGCCGCCGTCGGCACGGGGTTTCAGCACCTGCGGAAGGTCGTCCACGCCGCACGGCGGGAACAGCAGGCCGTCTGTGGGCGGAACGAGGCCGGTCGCGTTCGCGACGGCAGCCATTTCAAGCGCCGACTTAGTGCCGTCGAGGAATGAGTTGAACATTTGCGGGTTGAAATCGCCACCCGCGACCTGCTCGGGCGTGAAGCCGTAGTGGCCCCACACCGTGTCGGGCGTCGAGGCGTGGTAGGCCGGCATGTACTTCGTGCCCTTGCCGGCGCAGACCACCTCGAGCCCGACGGCGCGGGCCCAGTCGACGATCTCCGCGATCAAGGCCGGCTGGTCGCCATACGCGAAGGAATAGACGATGTCGGCTTCGGCCGCCCTCCGCGCCAGCAACGGCCCGGCAAGGGCGTCCGCTTCCACGTTGACCATGATGATGTGCCTGCGGTGCTCGCAGCACAGAAGCGCATGGCGGATGCCGGCCGCCGGGCTGCCCGTGGCATCCACGATCACGTCGAGGTCCGCTGCGATCAGCGCCGCGGAATCATCCAGGATGCAGGTTCCCCCGGAGCGGATCGCCTCGTCCAGCGACCGCGCCGCCGTGCGCTCGGCGGTCCAGCCGACCCTCAGCGTCGAGGCGCGGGCGTTTGCCACGTTGAGATCGGCGATGCCGACGATGTGGATGCCTGGCGTCCGAACCCCTTGCGACAGAAACATCGACCCGAACTTCCCGGCACCGATCAGTCCGACGCGAACGGGCCGGCCCGCATCTGCCCGGGCCTTCAACATGGTCGACAGATTCATCGACTGCTCCTCTCACCGCACAATGATCCGAGGCGGGTCGCGGATCACGGCCGTGCGGCCCCTTGTCCTGCTCCGCGGTCGTCCCGGTGATGCGCCAGAACCGTCGCGAAGGGCAAGGCGTGGGAGGGCCTTGCGGCATCCCCCAGTTGTCCGACCACCGCCGGCTCGATCCGCGTGCATCCGCTCACGTCGCCGCCCGCGAAGGCCGGCCGGCGGGGCCGCGCCGCGCGTACCGTCAATACCGGGCAGGTTTGCGACTGCGCCGAACGGGTCCACGTCCACCGCTCGGCGCATGACGCGCCGGTCGACAAGCTCAAGGTGCTGTTCGAGGCAACGCGCTACCACGATCCTTCGGTTGAACACGAACTCCACATCGGTCCGCTGGTCAGCAAGGCCGGCCTGGACAAGGTCGC
>CAXTFM010000104.1:0-4460 GCA_964243435.1 uncultured Beijerinckiaceae bacterium | reverse complement strand
GTCGCTCAGGCGCGGAGCGATGAGGCGTCCATCGTGACGGACGGCGGCGTCGCGGACAGACTTGAGGGCTTCCATTACGAACCGACGTTGATCACCGGCGCTCGCGCCAGGTCCGACATCACGCGGCGCGAGATCTTCGGTCCCGTTCTGCCGCTGCGGATCGTCGATGATCTCCATGAAGCGATCGCGCTCGCCAACGCATCCGACTACGGGCTGATGTCGCCTGTCTACACAGGCGACCTGAATGCCGCACTCCAAGCCAATCGGGAGCTGAGGATCCGTGAAACGTCCATCAACCGGGAACGCTTCGAGGCGATGGAGGGGTACCACGACGGTCGCTGTAGATCGGGCATCGGCGGCACCGACGGCAACCATGGCCTTTACGAAAATACCGAAGCACACATGGCTCATATCCAAGGCAGGTGAGCTTGATGTTCACCGCGCGTGGTACCGGGCGGCCTTCGTCGCCGCCGGCTTCAGGTCCGCGTATGCCATTCCCGAAGCGTGGCGCGGGGGCCAACAGCGGACTTCGATGAAGGCGCCCCGTTCGGCTCACGAATCGCGTCCCGACCATCGGCACGGCGCGCTCCAGCTGCCGTGCGCGAGAGGAGCTGTCGTCATTGCTTGCAGGCGCGAGCCGGACAAGGCGGCCGATGACCTCGAAGCGGACGGCGCCTACCGGTCGCTGAACAGGACGTGGATGCTCGCCACGCCTTTGCACCGCGGGCAGGAGATCGAGAAGGAGCAACGCAAACGGGGGGAGCGCAGGTCGACCGACAGGGCCGCGCGCAAGGAGCTTGCCGTGGCCGCGCACATCCCCGCGGCTGGTCAATACGCTCGGCAGCAACTCCGGTACGGAGTTGAGCCATCGCATGGAACGGGCGGCGGCGTCGACCGCAGCATCGCGCGCGCGCGATACCCGCGCCGGCGCGGAGTCACGTGCCCGAAGTCGTCGACGGTCTGTCGAAGCGCTCAGTGCACCTTTGCACCGAGCTCGCCGAGGTGGCGCTCGACGATACGGTGCGTTTCGGCGGCGAACGCCTTCAGGTCGGGGTTGCTGCCGACCTTGGCTTCCTTGGCGAAGGCCGCGCCATCCGCGTTGTGGATCTTCTTCATGTCCGCGATGTAGGCGGCGTCGAACGCGGCACCGCTCAGGGCCTTGATCTTGTCGAGCCTCGCCTGGAACTCGGCGTTGAGCTTGTCCGGGAAGTCGAGCCCATTCGCCGTCGCGATCGACTTCAGCTTGTCGCCGACCAGCATGTGGTCATGCGCTTCCGTGTTGCCCTGGTCCTTGATGTCCTGCGTCGAGCCCATCTGCTCCGCGACCTTGCCGAGCTCGACCTCGTACATCCCGCCTTGCGAGACCATCGCAACGAACGCCTTGTCGGCATCGGAGACCGTCCCGGCCGCCGAGGCCGGGCCAGCCGCGAGAAGGGCGGAACCGAGGAACAGGGCGAGAAGGCGCATGATGATCGGCTCCCGAAACGGTCTTCGCCCTTAGCTGCGGTTTGCGTCAGCTGCAAGCTGGACGCGCACCGATCAACCCCCAGTCTCGATGGCGGCTGGTCTCTTTTGCCGTCCCTGTCGCGCCTTCGCGTCCGCTTGCCGGCAGCCCGAGACCGAGCGTTCGTCATCAGGGCGTTGAACGGCACTGCAGTGGCGAACTCGCAGCGCATGCCCGCCATGTACAACCATCGACTTGCAGCGTGACTCCTACGCCGATCGGCATCAGGATCATTAGTCGTCCAGGTTCACACCGGCCTGTCCTTCGCCGAGGTGCGGCGCGGCTCGCGAAAGCGGCGCCGGACGCTTTCCCGGAGGCGCATCCCGGCGACGGCCTGACCCCGACCGTCGGCGACGCCAGCACGGATGAGAAGAGCGGCTCGTGACGTCATGACGTTTCCTTCAGCAGCCGCACGCCAAGTGCCCCGCCGTCTGAATTGATTGCCAGAGCTGCCGCAAGCATCACGTCGGGCCGAGCGAGGCGTGCCACTCGGCATAGGGGGTGTTCTTCGCCATGCGCCGGTTGTAGTCGGGGGCGCCATCGGTCCACCACGGCGGTCCGCGCTCTCCAAGCCCGCGTTTGCTGGCCTCGACGCGTGCACGCGCCTCGGCCCGAGCGCTCGCATCGGCGGCCCCTTCGCGCAAGGTCCGACGCGCCGTCATCAACTCACGTACCAGCTCGGAACGCGTTTCGGGATCAAGCGCCGGGTTGCTCAGCCGCCATAGCCTGCCGCGCACGACGAAGTAGCGGCCGTCAGGCGTGATCTCCAGGCTCGCCCGCTTGGTGTACCGCCCGCTCGCGATGTTGACGGCCGCATGTCCGCGTGGATCAACGGCGACGGGCGTCATGGTCATCGCAGCGTGTCGAAGTAGGCAGCCATCGTCTTGCGCTCTGCCATGTCGGGCAAGCGCCCGCGCATCGCAGCAAGATCGTCGGCCATGTGCGCCGCGCTCGTCGTGCCGGGGATCGCGGCCGTCAGCGCAGGATGGCCGAGCACGTATTTCAGGAAGAACTGCGCCCAGCTTGCGGCGCCGATGTCCATGGCCATTTCCGGCAGTTCCTTGCCTTGCACGATCCGGAACAAGGGGTGTCGGGCACCACCAACCGGTTGTGCCGCCAGAACCGCCGTGCCCGCGTCGGCCGCGGCCGGCAGCAACCGCTCCTCCGCCTGCCGATCACCGATCGAGTAGCCGATCTCCATGAACCCCGGCGCCTCACGACGCACCACCTCTTCCATCGCGGCATACTTCTCCGGGAACGTCGAGGTGACGCCGAAGTAGCGGATGAGTCCCTGCGCCTTGAACTCGCGGAACATGGCGAGGCTTTGCTTGGGATCGGCCACGTTGTGCAACTGCACGAGATCGACGCGGGGCACCTTCAGCTTTTGCAGCGAACGATGCAGCTCAGCGGCGCCAGCGACAGGCTCGGTCGCCTCCATCTTCGTGGCGATGAAGAGCTTGTCGCGAATGCCGTCGGCTGCGACCACGTCGCCGATCACCTCTTCAGCTGCGTTGTAGGACGATCCCGTGTCGACGAGCGAAGCACTTGCGGCGATCATGCTTTTGAGCACGTCGCTGGTGGCCGAGCGTGCCTCTGCGGAGTTCGTCTTGAGCGTGAGATAGGTGCCGAGGCCGATGGCGGGCAGCATCTCGCCGCTCGACGGGATCTTGCGCCGCAGGACGGGGCCGTCGGCCAACGCCGCGAAAGGCTGGGCGCCAAGCGCCATGGCGCCGGCGCTGCCAAGCTGGAGCATTGTTCTGCGGGTGAAGCGGTTGTGCCGTTCGCTGTTCAAGGTCGCGCTCCGGGATCAAGTGTCCGTGCCGCGGAGCATGGCGGGCTCTCATAGGCCGTGACAAGTGCCGCTCTCGGGAAGTTGTCCTGCACGCCGAGGCGGCGTGGGATCGAGCTGCGCGCTTCCGCATCCGCACGCCAAGCCCGACGCCGTTCTCGGGGATGGTCAGGCGCGCCCGGCACCGCTGGAATGTGCCAATCTCACTTCGACGAAGCGCGCCGAGAGGTCGAGCGCGACGGCGGCTGACCGGCCGAAATGCCGGCTATACCGCTTTTCCCAACATTTCGCGGACCTTGGCGGGAACACCGATTTCCTTGCCGTCCTTGTCGATGGTCACGGACGCCTCTGTGTCGTCGGGATCGGCGTGTTCCTCAACCACCTTGCCCGCAAAGATCAGGGCCTCCTGGTCGCCCGCTCCGCCGCAGGCGTAGGTGCTCTGCTTGCCGTTGGTGGAAGTGATCGTCACGGTGTAGGCCATCGCGTGATCATGGAGCGCAAAACGGTAGCAGAACAATCACATGCGTTATGGTCGCCGACCTGCTCGTGCGATGCCAACCTCATCAAAGCCGAGGCATCACGAGCCTCCGACTAGCGAAGACCGCGGTCCTTGAGGCCAGCCTTGAAGACGGCAGCGCATGCCGGGCTGAGCGCTTTCCTGTTCACCTTAAGGCAGGCCACCAGTTTGTCTTCATCGGGATAGGCTGCAGCACAGAGCTGTTCGGCATCAGGCGTACATGCCGCCTTCTCCTCTGCCGTGATCTGGTACTTGTCGTCCTGAGCCGAAGAGCTCGCTGGCACCAGGGCGCAGGTAAAGGCAATGAGAGCAACGTAACGGTGCATGGCTCGGACCCGTGTTGGCCACACCGCGTGTGGAGAGGCGCCTGCGCGCTCGAGCGATGATTTCGATCGAGTGCTCTATCTCTGTTCGGCCAAGCGTGAGGCATCCCCGTCCCGGCGCTTAACAAGATGCATCAGTGTCGCCTTTACCAGCTTGCATCGGAGATCGAGCACGACAGTTCTGAATAGCGCGCATTCAATCGTACGATCGGTGGGCCCGGCCATAGCGCGCGGCGCTCACAGCATGCATCGGGCAGAAGGACGAAAAACAACGGCCAAGCTGATGTGTGTGAATTTCAATGTGGTAGCGGATGGCTAAGGCGTGAC
>CAXTFM010000103.1:0-12578 GCA_964243435.1 uncultured Beijerinckiaceae bacterium | reverse complement strand
ACGCACCTCTACGAGCACGCCGACCCGCGCCAGGGCTTCCACCAGGACTGGGGCACCTACATCTACAACTACGGCCGCCGCGAGGTGCAGGCCTTCCTCATCGCCAACGCCCGCTTCTGGCTCGACCAGTACCATCTCGACGGGCTGCGCGTGGATGCGGTGGCGTCCATGCTCTACCTCGACTATTCCCGCAAGGCGAATGAGTGGGTGCCGAACCAGTACGGCGGCAACGAGAACCTCGAAGCCATCGCCTTCCTGCGCAAGATGAACGAGGTCGCCTACCAGGCGGCGCCGGGCGTGATGACGGTGGCGGAAGAATCCACCTCATGGCCGGGCGTGTCGCAGCCGACCTACAATGGTGGGCTCGGCTTCGGCTTCAAGTGGAACATGGGGTGGATGCACGACACCCTGCACTACATCGGGCAGGACCCGGTGTACCGCAGCCACAACCACGGCAACATGACCTTCGGGATGGTCTACGCCTTTTCCGAGAACTTCATCCTGCCGATCAGCCATGACGAGGTGGTCCACGGCAAGGGCTCGCTGATCGCCCGCATGCCGGGCGACCAGTGGCAGCGTTTCGCCAACCTGCGCGCCTATCTCGGCTTCATGTACGCTCATCCCGGCAAGAAGCTGTTGTTCATGGGTTGCGAGTTCGCCCAGGAGCGGGAATGGAACCACGACCAGTCGCTCGACTGGCACCTGCTCGACGATCCCGCGCACAAGGGCGTGCAATCCCTCGTGCGCGACCTCAACGGCATCTACAGCGGCGTCGTCGCGCTGCACGAGCGCGACTGCGAGGCGGAAGGATTCAAGTGGCTGGTCGGCGATGATGCCGCGAACAGCGTCTTCGCCTTCGCCCGCTTCGGCCAGAACGGCGGCGTCGCCGTGATCGCGTGCAACTTCACGCCGGTGCCGCGCACCAACTACCGTATCGGCGTCCCCCGGTCGGGTCGCTTCCGCGAGGCGCTGAACACCGACGCGGCAGCCTACGGCGGTACCAACCTCGGGAACTTCGGTGGGGTGTCGAGCGAAGCGGTCGGGGCGCATGGCGAGGCGCAATCGGTGGTCGTCACGCTGCCCCCGCTCGCGACGGTGATTTTCGTCCACGAACATTGACGGAGCCGACGACGTTGACGGGTCGACGAGCGCCCGCCTATAACGAGGCGGTCGCGGTCGGTCACTCCGGCCGCGCAGCGTCTTGCCCGCCGTCCGGCACGGCAGCGCCACACCTCAGTTGAAGATATTGGATCGGATATGGCGAATACGTCGTCGGCCAAGAAGGCCGTTCGCAAGATCGAGCGCCGCACGGCCGTCAACCGGTCCCGTCGCAGCCAGATGCGCACCTACCTGCGCAAAGTCGAGGAAGCGATTGCGACGGGCAGCCACGAGGCGGCCACCATCGCCCTTGCGACCGCGGCACCGCTGCTGATGCGCGCCGCGCAGAAGGGTATCGTGCATAAGAACACCGCGTCGCGAAAGGTATCGCGCCTGACCAAGCGGGTCGGTACGCTCGCCGGCTGACGCGCCCGCAAATTTCGTGGTGAAAGGCTCGGCATCGCCGGGCCTTTTTGCGTTTTCAACCAATCCCGCGGTCAACAGGGTGTGGCGACTCGACTGCCGGTCCGAGTCAAAAAAAATCTTCTGCTGCGAAGGGTTTAGCGCCCAAAGCCGGCATGGCTGCGCGTGATGCCCGCTTTCCCCAGTACCGCGCGGGTGAAGCTCGCTGCTCGCCATGTGGAACAGCTGCTGCCCGAAGCCTGATGCGACCCGTCGGATTGTCCGCCGCTGAATCAGGCGCTTAGCCTCGTCAAGCGCTTGCGCGGTCCGGTCGGACCTGCGCCGCGCCGCGCAGGACTTCTTAACGCTTCGGCCAAGCCTTCCTTGCCGGCATGGGCGCCTGTGCTAACCTTTTTTCATCGAAACAGAACCGGTCATCAATGGTCCGAGCGAGGCGGCTCGGCACCGTCGTTCCGCACCGGCGTTTCGCCGACGCGGCGGGCGAGGGCGCGTCCTATCAGGGAACGTTTGCGCACGCCTGGAAAGGGATGTGCGTGACCGGAACGTAGGTGACCGGGACGTGGGCGACGCCGAACGTGGCGTTCCTCGCGGCGTCGGTGGTGGGCCCGCCTCGCGGCGGCAAGAAGGGATGATCCATGGGCAAGCACGCCGCGGCGGCTGGAAGAGACGGGATGTTTAACACGGCGGGATGTGCGGCGGATGACCGACGCGGAGGGTAGCGCCGCACCGTTTCCGGCGTCTGCGGCATGCCGCAGGCAGAGCCCTTCCGTTTCTCTCGCTTCCAGAGACCGACTGATGTCGAAGCCGATGGCCGATGCGCGCGTTTCGTTCTCCGCCGACCCCGTGGACAGGGGCGAAAGCCGGAGCGGCCGCTCCGACGAGGTGTGGGACCGCGTGTCCCGCCGGTTGCGCGCGGAACTCGGCGAGGAAGTGTTTACCTCCTGGTTCGGCCGCCTGGAACTTGACGCTTTCGTCGGCGAGGTCGCCCATCTCAGCGTCCCGACCAAGTTCCTGAAGAGTTGGATCCAATCGCATTACCTCGATCGCATGCTGGCGGTCGTGGCGTCGGAGATGCCGCAGGTGAAGGCGATCGCGCTCGGCGTGCGCTCGTCCTCGCGCCCGACGGCTGGACGCGCCCAGGCCTTTGAAGGCACCCTTGGCCAGCCCAAGGCCGCTACGTCGGGCTTCGATGCCGCCGTTCCGCCGCGAGTTGAACAGGCATCGGCCCGCGACGCCGCCGACGATGCCTTTGCCGGCTCGCCGCTCGACCGGCGCATGAGCTTCGACACCTTCCATGTCGGGCGCTCGAACCAGCTCGCCCACGCGGCGGCGCAGCGCATCGCCACCGCCGCACCCGACGAGGGGCTGATCTACAATCCCCTGTTCGTTCACGCGGCGGTGGGACTCGGCAAGACGCACCTGCTTCAGGCCGTGGCCCACGCGGTCACCGCGCAGCGCCGGCGCGTCATCTATCTCACGGCCGAGAAGTTCATGTACGGCTTCGTCCTCGCGCTGAAGGCGCAAACCTCGCTGGCCTTCAAGGAGCGGCTGCGCGGGATCGACGTGCTCATCATCGACGACGTGCAGTTCCTCCAGGGCAAATCCATCCAGCAGGAGTTCTGCCACACGATCAACGCGCTCATCGACGCGCGCCGGCAGATCATCATCGCCGCCGACCGGCCGCCGGGCGACCTCGAAGCCTTGGAGGAGCGGGTGCGTTCGCGCCTGTCCGGCGGCTTGTGCGTCGAGATCGGCGCGCTTGACGAGGCGCTGCGCGCGCGCATGCTGGAGTCGCGCGTCACCGCGGTGCGCGCCAATATGCCGGGCTTCGACGTGCCGCCGGCGGTGGTCGCCTACGTGGCCTCCGTGATCCAAACCAACGGGCGTGACATCGACGGCGCCGTCAACCGGCTGATGGCGCACACTTCGCTGACGGGGACGGCGCTGACGGTGGAAACGGCGGAGGCTGCGATCCGCGACCTCGTGCGCACCCGCGAGCCGAAGCGCGTCAAGATCGAGGACATCCAGAAGCTCGTCGCGACGCACTACAACGTCAGCCGCGCCGACATCCTCTCGTCGCGGCGCACGGCCAACGTGGTGCGCCCGCGCCAAGTCGCCATGTACCTGTCCAAGGTGCTGACGCTGCGCTCGCTGCCGGAGATCGGGCGGCGCTTCGGCGGGCGCGACCACACCACCGTGCTTCACGCCGTGCGCAAGATCGAGGGCCTCACCGGTAGCGACAGGACGTTGCTCGACGAGGTCGAATTGTTGAAACGCATGCTCCTCGACTGAACCGGGCGGCGCGCTGAGCCTTGTCACAGCCCGTCGATGACGGTGCCGAGCGCCAGCACGACATAGGCGGCCAGCGCGAACCAGATTGCGTAGCCCGACACGCCGTCGATGTGGAAACGCGTGCCGAGGAAGCCGAGCACCGCCAGAACGAGGGCGATCAGCCAAGTGACGTGATGCGGCTGCTTGGTTCGAAAGAACCATCCGCGCGAAGTCGGCCGCGTGCGTCGTGCCACCGGAGATCCTGTTGGTACGGGCGAGATCGACCGCGCGTGTCGAGGGCAGGGCGCGTCGAATCGGCCGGTGAACTCAGCGGAGGTCGGACGTCGGGCAGGGATTGCCCGGCGCCGCCCCTCGAACGTTGATCAGCTCTTGGTCATGGTCACGGACACGTTGCGGATGTCCACGCCGGTCGGGCTGATCGTCACCGACTGCGAGCCGTTGCGGGCGGCGATGCCGATGCTGGCGGTGAAGCCGAGGCCGGACACGTAGGCCGAAACCTGGGTCGGCGTGATCTTGCCGCTGATGTGGCCGTTGGCACCGCGCGAGGTTTCCGACCAGTCGCCGGAGATGGTGTTGCCGTCGGAGGTGATGGAGGACACGACGTTGAACTTGTAGCTGTCGCTGGCGCAGGTGAGATTCTGCGTCATGGAGCTGCCGCCGCCGCCGACGTCGTAATGCGCCCGGCAGCGCAGGCGCTCCTTGGCGCCACCGGTGGTGGACACCATGCCGGTGCCCGACCAATTGCCGGCAAAGGACGAGAACGGTCCCGCGGCGAGCGCGGGCAGGGTGAGGGCAGGCAAGGTGAAGGCGGCGAGCGCGCCAACAACGGCGGCACCTGTCGCAGCGCGGGACACAACTGATGACCTGAACATATTGACGACGACCCCTGATTCACAATCGAGCCACGCAGGTGGCGCCTGCCATGGCGGTTCGCTAGGCTGGACAGCCTGCCGGGACGGAAAAGAACGGCTCAACTCGGGTGAGTGCCGACGATCCCGGCATCTCCGGGAGGACTTCTACAACATGACGGCCGCTGTTGCCTATGGGCCACGTGGGCGACGTGCCGCCGCTCCACGGGGCCGCCGGCGCCACGGCTTGCCACGCGGCGCACCTGCCGCCACAAAGGCGCTCGCCAGCCTCGTCGCCGCTTTGCGGCCTTCACATCGCGCCGCTTCCGCGCCGCGCCGGAACCGACCATGCCGAAGCGCATCGACCTTGCCACGATCCTGATCATCGGGGCTGGCCCGATCATCATCGGGCAAGCCTGCGAGTTCGACTATTCCGGCACCCAGGCGCTCAAGGCACTGAAGGCCGAAGGCTATCGCGTCGTGCTGGTGAACTCCAACCCGGCGACGATCATGACCGATCCCGAACTCGCCGACCGCACCTATGTCGAGCCGATCACCCCCGAGGTGGTGGCGCGCATCATTGCGGCCGAGCGCCACGCCGTGCCGGGCGGCTTCGCCCTGCTGCCCACCATGGGCGGGCAGACCGCGCTGAACTGCGCGCTCTCCCTCCAGCGCATGGGCGTCTTGAAGGAGCACGACGTCGAGATGATCGGCGCCACCGCCGAGGCGATCGACAAGGCCGAGGACCGCGAGAAATTCCGCGAGGCGATGACCCGCATCGGCCTTGCCACCCCGCGCTCGCACCAGGTCAGGACGCTGTCGGCGGCGCTCGGCATCCTCGACGACATCGGCCTGCCCGCCATCATCCGCCCCTCCTTCACCATGGGCGGCACGGGAGGCGGCATCGCCTACACCAAGGCGGAGTACATCGAGATCATCGAGGGCGGCATCGACGCCTCGCCGACCAACGAGGTTCTGGTCGAGGAAAGCGTGCTCGGCTGGAAGGAGTACGAGATGGAGGTGGTCCGCGACCGCGCGGACAACTGCATCATCGTGTGCTCCATCGAGAACATCGACCCGATGGGCATCCACACCGGCGACTCCATCACCGTGGCTCCGGCGCTGACCCTCACCGACAAGGAATACCAGGTGATGCGCGACGCCTCGCTCGCCGTGCTGCGCGAGATCGGCGTCGAGACGGGCGGCAGCAACGTGCAGTTCGCGGTCGATCCCGCCACGGGGCGGATGATCGTGATCGAGATGAACCCGCGGGTGTCGCGCTCCTCCGCGTTGGCGTCCAAGGCGACGGGCTTTCCCATCGCCAAGGTCGCCGCCAAGCTCGCGGTGGGCTACACGCTGGACGAGATCGCCAACGACATCACGGGCGGCGCCACGCCGGCCTCGTTCGAGCCGTCGATCGACTACGTCGTCACCAAGGTGCCGCGCTTCGCCTTCGAGAAGTTCCCCGGCGCCGAGCCCACCCTCACCACGGCGATGAAGTCGGTCGGCGAGGCCATGGCGATCGGGCGGACCTTCGCCGAGTCGCTGCAAAAGGCGCTGCGCTCGCTGGAGACCGGGCTCGACGGCCTCGACGAGATCGAGATCGAGGGCCGCACCGGCGACGCGCGCGAGGACACGAACAAGCTGCGCGCGGCGCTCGGCCGCCCGACGCCCGACCGCCTGCTCGTGGTCGGCGAGGCGCTGCGCCAGGGCCTGCCCAAGGAGGAGATCCACGCCGCCTGCCGCATCGACCCCTGGTTCATCGATCGGCTGGAGGAGATCGTCGCGCTGGAGCGCCGGGTTCGCGCCCACGGGCTGCCGGGGGACGCCGGCAACATGCGCCTCCTCAAGGCGCACGGCTTCTCCGACGCGCGCCTGGCCTCGCTCGCCGGCACGGAGGCGGGGGCGGTGCGCGCCCTGCGCCACCGGCTCGGCGTGCGTCCGGTGTACAAGCGCATCGACACCTGCGCGGCCGAGTTCGCCTCGCCCACCGCCTACATGTACTCGACCTATGCCGCCCCCTTCGCCGGCGAAACGGTGGACGAGGCGCGTCCCTCCGCGCGCGAAAAGGTGGTGATCCTCGGCGGCGGCCCCAACCGCATCGGCCAGGGCATCGAGTTCGACTATTGCTGCTGCCACGCCTGCTACGCCCTGCGCGAGCGCGGCGTCGAGACGGTGATGGTGAACTGCAACCCGGAAACCGTGTCGACCGACTACGACACTTCCGACCGGCTGTACTTCGAGCCCCTCACCGTCGAGGACGTGCTGGAGATCATGGCGGTCGAGGGATCGAGCGGCACGCTGAAGGGCGTCATCGTGCAGTTCGGCGGACAAACGCCGTTGAAGCTTGCCCCAGCGCTGGAAAAGGCCGGCATCCCCATCCTCGGCACGTCCGTCGACTCGATCGACCTCGCCGAGGACCGCGACCGCTTCAAGCGCCTGCTCGACAGGCTCGGCCTGCGCCAGCCCAACAACGGCATCGCCTACTCCGTCGAGCAGGCGCGTCTGGTCGCCCACGACCTCGGCCTGCCGCTGGTGGCGCGGCCTTCCAACGTGCTCGGCGGTCGCGCCATGGCGATCCTGCGCGACGAGGCGAGCTTCGACGCCTACCTGCTCGGCACCCTGCCGGGCCTCGTGCCCTCGGAGATCAAGGCGCGCTATCCCAACGACAAGACCGGGCAGATCAACACCGTGCTCGGCAAGAACCCGCTGCTGTTCGATCGTTACCTCAGCGACGCCACGGAGGTGGACGTCGACGCGCTGTGCGACGGCACCGACGTCCATCTGTGCGGGATCATGGAGCACATCGAGGAGGCCGGCATCCATTCCGGCGACTCGGCCTGCTCTCTGCCGCCGCGCTCGCTCTCGGCCGAGACGCTGGCTCAGCTTGCCGAGCAGACGCGCAGGATGGCGCTGGCGCTCAACGTGGTCGGCTTGATGAACGTGCAGTACGCGCTGAAGGACGGCGAGATCTACGTTCTGGAGGTCAACCCGCGCGCGTCGCGCACCGTGCCTTTCGTCGCCAAGGTGATCGGCGAGCCGATCGCCAAGATCGCCGCACGGATCATGGCCGGCGAGTCCCTCGCCGGTTTCCACCTCCAGCCTGCGCGGGGCGACCATGTCGGCGTCAAGGAGGCGGTGTTCCCCTTCGCCCGCTTCCCCGGCGTCGATACGGTGCTGGGGCCGGAGATGCGCTCCACCGGCGAGGTCATCGGCCTCGACCGCTCCTTCGGCAGCGCCTTCGCCAAGAGCCAGCTCGGCAGCGGCGCCAAGGTCCCGACCGGCGGCACGCTCTTCGTGTCCGTCCGCGACGGCGACAAGCCGCGCATCCTCGACACGGTGCATGCCCTCGCGGCGTCCGGCTTCGGCGTGTGGGCGACGGGCGGTACGGCCAGATTTCTGCAGGAGCACGGCATCGAGACGCGCAAGGTCAATAAGGTGTCGGAAGGGCGCCCGCACATCGTCGACGCCATCACCAACGGCGCCATCCAGCTCGTGTTCAACACCACGGAGGGCGCGCAGGCCCTGTCCGACTCGCGCTCGCTCCGCCGC
This sequence comes from uncultured Beijerinckiaceae bacterium, assembly GCA_964243435.1. Classification (GTDB taxonomy): domain Bacteria; phylum Pseudomonadota; class Alphaproteobacteria; order Rhizobiales; family Beijerinckiaceae; genus RH-AL1. The sequence continues at coordinate 4,365 of CAXTFM010000103.1, read as the reverse complement.
GCGGCCCTCTTGCATAAGGTGCCCTACTACACCACTCTAGCCGGGGCCGTCGCGGCCTCGCAGGGCATCCAGGCCTACAAGGCCGGCGAGCTCGAAGTCCGCGCCCTCCAGGACTATTTCGCCTGATCGCCAATCGGCTGTCGGGTACGTACTCACGTTGTTTGCCCCAGATCGTTTGCAGGCAGTTCGGAAGAGATCGCGATGGCACAGTTGGACAGGATTCCGATGACGCCGGCAGGTTATGCCAAGCTCGACGAAGAGCTGCGTCAGCGCCAGCAGGTCGAGCGCCCGCGCATCGTCGAGGCGATCGCCGAAGCGCGCGCGCATGGTGACCTCAGCGAAAACGCCGAATACCATTCCGCCAAGGAGGCGCAGGGACACAACGAGGGCCGCATCGCCGAGCTTGAAGACAAGCTGTCGCGCGCCGAGGTGATCGACACGGCCAAGCTCAGCGGCGACACGGTGATGTTCGGCGTGACGGTGACGCTCGTTGACGAGGACACGGACGAAAAGAAGACCTACCAGATCGTCGGCGAGGCCGAGGCCGACGTGAAGGCCGGCAAGGTGTCGATCACCTCACCCACCGCTCGCGCCCTGATCGGCAAAAGGAAGGGCGACAGCGTCGAGGTCAACACGCCCGGCGGCGGCAAGAGCTACGAGATCCTCAACGTCGCCTTCTGAGTTCCGCTTGGCGAACCTGCGACGGGCCGGAACGTCGCCTGCGCCCGCGCATTCGGCCCGCTGATCCCGTAAGGGCAGGGGAGGTCGGCATGGCAAGCTGGTTCGGCGGCGGAAAGCAGGGGAATGGGCCCGAGCGCCTGTCCCCACTGTCACCCGGCGACCTCGATAAGGCGCAGCGCGCGTATCACGACGGGTCTGTCGCCTTCATCAAAGCGACGTTCTCCGGGTTTCAAACGCAGCGCGAGGACGGTGCGCTGCTCGGACCATGGACGGTGTGGGTGCGCGACCCCGCGATCGGACAGGCGGCGCAGGCCCTCCTCACGGCGATCAGCACGCTCGACGCCTTGCCCAAACGCGTCCACGAGATCGTCATCCTCGCGGTCGGCGCGCATTTCGACGCCAGCTACGAGCTGTACGCCCACTGTGCCGTCGCCGGGCAGGCCAAGCTGAGCGACCGGCAGATCGCTGCTCTCGTCGTTGGGCAGAAGCCGGACGGTTTGTCGGATGAGGAAGCGCTGGGTTTCGACTGTGCCGCCGTGCTCGCCCGCGGCGGCGTGCTCCCGGGCTTTCTCTACGCCGCCGCGCAGAAGAGCTTCGGTGACAAGGGCGTCGCCCAACTGGCTTACCTCGCGGGGGCCTACGCCTTGATCAGCATGATGCTCAACGCCTACGACATTCCCGCGCCGGAACTCGTCGCCGGCGGCTGATACCGCCACGCTGCCGCCGCGCGTACCGGGCAGGCTGCCGCGATGGACGTTGTGCCCGTCTTGCCCGCGACGGCGACGCTCCCGGCGCCGATCGAGATCGGAGAACGGCGGCGACCGCTGATCGCGCGAATTCTTCTTTGGGGCGGCCTTGCAGCCCTTGCGGGCCTGGTTGCGACGGGTGAGGGCGAAACGCCCTTCGCGCGTGGAGGTCTGCTCGCGACGGCGGTCGGCCTCACCGTTGCAGCGTTTCTGACCCTTCTGCGCCTCATCGACCGGCGCCCGGCGCTGCGGCTCGCGCCGGGCGATTTTGCTGTGCCCCGGCTCCTCATAACGCCCGTTCCGTGGCGGGCCGTCGCCTTCATGACGTCGATCCCGGCCCGTCGCGGCGCACGGCTCGTGCTGACGCTGCGTCCTGGGTCGGCCACGGTGGCGTGCCGCCCGCGCCGCCTCGCGCTGGCGTTGCGGCTGGCGCGGCCCGACCGGCTGACGCTGGCGCTCGATCGCCTCGACATCCCGTCCCGACAGGCTGCGGCGCTGGTCGAGCAGCATATCCGGGCGGCGCGCGCCGACGACGAGCCGGTGTCGCTCGACCTGCCGCAGCCGCTCGCCGCCGCCGAGGGCCGCCCCGTCCTGGCCTACGGCCTCCTCGCGCTGCTCGTCGCGATCTACGCCGGGGAAACCGCGCTGTCGCTGCGGCCGGCGGCACGCTTCGACATCGACGTGGAAACGCTGCTCGCGCTCGGCGGCACCGTCCGCGCGCTGGTCGTGGAACACGGGCAGCTTTGGCGGCTCGTCACGGCGCCGTTGCTCCACGGCAGCGTGCTGCACCTCCTGTTCAACGGTTGGGCGTTGCTGCTGGCCGCACGCCTTCTCGAGACACGCATCGGCTGGCGCTGGTTCGCCGCGACCTTCGTGGCGAGCGCGCTCGGCGGCAGTCTGGCGTCGGTGCTGACGAACCCGGCGAACCTCGTCGGTGTCGGGGCATCCGGCGGCATCGTTGGATTGTCCGCCGCCACGGCCGTCGTCGCCTTCCGCTTTCCCATCGGCGCGGTGCGGTCGCGCATGCTGCTCGGGTCACTCGGCATCCTGGTGCCCTCGCTGCTGCCGGCGGCGCTCCAGGTCAGGATTGCCGGGGCCACGGTGGACGTCGCCGCCCATGCGGGAGGCGCGCTGGGCGGCGGCCTCACCGGCGCGGCGCTGCTCGCGCTCTGGCCGCACCACCGCCGCGTGCCGCGCGGCGGCGGCCTCGCCCTGGCATTCGCCGCCGCCTTCATGCTCGTGGCGGCGGCGTGCCTCGTTCCGGTCACGCGCGCCTACCGGGCCGGAGCGGCGCTGGCCCCGGACTTCCCCCGCGACATTGCGGCGGCGCGCGCGCAGGCGACCGATCTCCTCGCGCGCTATCCGCGCGACCCGCGGGTGCGCTACGTCCACGCCCTGGCGCTGCTGCAACGCGGCGACCTGCTTGGAGCGCGCCACGACCTAGAAGCAGCGCTCGCCGACGCGGCCACGCTGCGGGCCACCGTGGTCGACATGGACCCCTACCTCCGCGGCCTCCTCGCGCTCGTCCTGTCCGAGGACAATGATGGACCGGCGGCCGGGCGCCTGCTCCTCGGCCGCTGCCCGGCGGTCGAGGCGGTATACCACGACGTACTGCGCGAGAAGCGGCTGTGCCCATGACGCGTCATGCGAGGCTGGACCGGGCTGGTGCAGCTATGCCATGACTGCCGTGCGGGCTCTTCGCCTGCTGGCGCGGGTGTGGTGGAATTGGTAGACGCGCCGGACTCAAAATCCGGTTCCGCAAGGAGTGTCGGTTCGACCCCGACCACCCGCACCACCTCTTGTGCGCCTCGCCTTCGATGCGGCAGCGGATGTTCCGGTCGACGCTGATCGATTGGGCAATGCGACAACCGGCTTTGCGGGCATGCTGAAACTTAGCGTGGACCGTGCGTCGGTGCGTGGCTCAGGTCCCCGTAACCATGCTCCATACCTCTATCCGGCTTGCCCCCAAGCGAAAGCGGCCGGTTGCCTAGAGTGGGCGACCGACCGCGTTCATTGTTGTAGTTCACCGACCTTCAGTCGGGTGCGCATCAACCGGCGTCGACCGCCCCGAGTTGGCCAAGCTTACCGGGGCCGGCGGCAGCTCTTCCATTCGGCACCCGCGCCTCGGCGTCTACCGTTACGGCCTCGATGACGAGCGCGTCGAGCTGCGTGGCCTCGCCGAGGCCGTCATGCAGCACCTTGCGCATGCCGGGCGTCCAGTAGGCTTCGATGTGCCGGGCGATCCCCGCGACGGCCTGGTCGTGCGGGTAGGACCGGAAGAACTGGGCGATCTGGTTTGCCGACATCGCCAGCTTGTCGAGTTGCTTCACCAAACTACTCCGCTGCCTGCAAGGCGGGACCGATCCGCTTCAGTTCGATGTCCTCCTCATAGAACTTCGCCTGCCATTCCGACATGCGGTTGGTTTTGCGGACCTGCACCGCCGTTACCTTGTATTCCGGGCAGTTCGTCGCCCAATCCGAGTAATCGGTGGTGATGACGTTGGCGCCGGTCTTGGCGTGGTGGAACGTCGTGTACACGACGCCGGGCTGCATGCGCTCGGACACCTTGGCCTTGATCGCGATGTCGCCCGAGCGGCTTTCCAAGGCGACCAAGTCGCCATCGTTGATGCCGCGCTGCTCCGCATCGAACGGATGGATCTCCAGCACATCCTCCTCGTGCCACAGCGAGTTCGACGTGCGTCGCGTCTGCGCACCGACATTGTACTGCGACAGGATGCGGCCGGTGGTCAGCACCAGCGGGAAGCGCGGCCCGGTGCGCTCCTCGGTGGGGAAGTACTCCGTGATCATGAACTTCCCCTTGCCGATCACGAAATTCCCGACATGCATGGTCGGCGTGCCGTTCGGCGCTTTGTCGTTGCACGGCCACTGGATCGAGCCGAGTTCGTCGAGCTTCTTAAAGCTGACGCCGGCGGAGGAC
>CAXTFM010000102.1:9732-12628 GCA_964243435.1 uncultured Beijerinckiaceae bacterium | reverse complement strand
TCAGACCGTGTGCGTGATCCTCAACGAGAGCGACAAGGCTCGGCTCGCCGACATCGCCGGCAACCGTTCGCGGCCGCTCAAGCATGTTCTGCGCGCCCGCATCGTATGGCGAGGAGGGCATCAACGGCCTGCTGCGCGACAAGACCCGACCACCCGGTACCCCGCCGGTGCCGCAGGCCAGGGTTCATGCGGTTGTTGAACGCACATTGCGCGCTGCCCGGCGCCATCACGCACTGGACCGGCCGCGCCATGGCCAAGGCGATGGGGCTGTCGCTGCGCGCCGTGCAGCGCATCTGGGCGGTGCACAAGCTGCAGCCGCACCGGATCAGGACGTTCAGCGCTCCACCGATCCCGACTTCGCCGCCCGGCTCGATGACGTGGTCGGGCTGTTTATGCACCCGCCCCGCCATGCCGTGGTGGTGTCCATCGACGAGAAAAGCCAGATCCAGGCACTCGACCGCACGCAGCCGGGCCTACCGCTGAAACGGGGCAAGTGCGCCACGCTCACGCACGACTACAAGCGCAACGGCACCACCACCCTGTTCGCCGCGCTCAGCGTGCTCGAAGGCAAGGTCATCGGCCGCTGCGGCCCCCGCCATCGCCACCAGGAGTTCATCCGCTTCCTGGCCACCGTCGAGCGCTCCGTCCCGCCCGGCAAGGTCATCCACGCCGTGCTCGACAACTATGCCACCCACAAGCACCCCGAGGTGCTGGCCTGGCTCGCCGACCACCCCCGATGGACATTCCACTTCACGCCGACCTCGTGCTCCTGGCTCAACGCCGTCAGGACCAAACTCGCCCTGAACCAACCGTCTGAGTCAGCGCACTAGAGGTGGCCCTGAAGCACGTATTTGCGCAGGTTGTGGGCGCCGACGTCGGCCGCGTAGATGTCGCCGTGCTCGTCCGCGGCGACACCGGACGCCGACGAGCCGCGCACGACCTTGCTTAGATCAACGGGATCGGGGACGAACGCCTTCAGCGAACCGTCCTTGGCGCTGCCGACGACGATGCCCCTGACCAGCCCCTTCGTCGCCGTTGGGTCTGATTGCGCCGTCCCCGCGTAGCTCGGATCAGGGTAGGCCGTCCCCGCGTAGATGGTGTCGTCCTTGCTGACGAACACCGAGTTCACCTCGCCGAACTGGGGCCAGGCGGCGATGAAGGTGCCGTCCTGGTCGAACACCTGGATGCGCTTGTTCCGGCGGTCGGCCACGAAGACGCGCTGACGCGAGCCACCAATGCAGAGGTCGTGCGGCTCATCGAAGTTGCCCGGCTCCGGCCCTAAACGGCCCCAGCTCTTGATGAAGCGCCCATCCTTATCGAACTTGACGATGCGGGCGCTGTCGTGAGCGTTGGGGATGTGGCCGTCCGAGACGAAGATGTCGCCGTTCGCCGCGACGGCGACGCCGGCCGGACGGTCGAAGGTGTCGGGGCCGTTCCCCGATACGCCTTCCTTGCCCAGCGTCAACAGCACCTTGCCGGCTGGGCTGAGCTTGAGCACCTCCTGGCCCATCACCACGCCGGCGGCGTTCTTCGTGGACATGTCGAGCACCGTCGCTTTGTCGTTGACGTCGGTGGTCCAAAGATTCCCGTCGTCGTCTCCGGTGAAGCCGTGCGGATAGGCAAACAGCCCGGCGCCAAGGCTGGCCAGAAGTTTGCCCGATGCATCGAACTTCAGGATCGGCGGGTAGTCCTTGTAAGCACCAAGGCAGACCGCACTGCCGGGCGGTACGACGGCGAAGCAGCGATGGAAGACCCATACGTTGCCGTCGTGATCGACGTGCACGCGGCTGACCTCGCCCCAGTGCCCGCCATTCATGCTTGTTGGCAGTGTCGGCCAGCCCTGGACAAGGCGATAGGGATTAGGAAGGTCGATGGGCTTGGAAGCTTGATGCTGTTGAGATTGCACCGGAAAACTGAGCGCGGCGACGGCGTAGGCGCCGATGAGAGCCGCAGCCGCCAAACTGCTGCCTCGCCGCATCCGTGCAGGCTTCATACTCAACCTCCCGAACGGCGCATGCATGGGTAACTGAGCCGATCTGCGGCGATGGTCATTACTCGAACCTGTAGCGCCGCGCCGCTCACATTGCGGCGAACCATCGAACGGCAGATGGTGTGCGACACCGTTGCAAAACTAGATGGTGGATCTGTTCATCGGACTGTGCCGACCGGCGTCTCACCTCCGGCGACGATCTACAATCGTCGCGCAGCGATGATCACAACCTCGTTCATCTCGTCCTTCGGCGCCATATCGGTTACGGTTATCGTCGCGCTCGGCACCTTGGTCGTATCGCTTCCCTCATCGTTAGCAGACGTCCGATGCAGCTCGGGATCTGTTCGGTTTGTCCCTTCATCAAGGCGGGCCGGCCTTCCGCGTTGATGCCGCCTTACTGGAGCACCCCGTTGCGCTCGACGACACCGTGCATGATGGGCGTGCGATGATGGCGTTCGATCACGATGCGGTCCTTCGTTGAGGGTCATCACCCTGCCGGTTGCGGCAAAGATCCCACCGGGCTCGTCGGGGAGGCGGCGTCGAACCGGTCGGCCGCGAACGGCGCGATAGGGAGGTGGGTGGTTCCCCGCAGGGAAAGCTGCGCAACGATGTCCCCGACGAGCGGCGCCAAGGCGAAGCCGTGGCCGCAGAAGCCGAAGGCATGCACCACGCCTTCGTTTGTCGGAGACGGCCCGATCACCGGGATCTCGTCCGACGTCACGCCCTCGATACCGGCCCACGCATGCACGATGCGGGCCTTCCGCAGAAGCGGGAACAAGTCCAGCGCCGTTCGTGCGGAATAGGCGAGCCGGGGCACGTCCAGGCCGACCCTGCGGGACGTCAGGTCGGCGACGCCCTTGTGTCCGCCGCCGATCATCACGTGGCCGTCTTCGGTCTGCTTAAAGG
>CAXTFM010000102.1:0-9722 GCA_964243435.1 uncultured Beijerinckiaceae bacterium | reverse complement strand
CCCAACCGCGCCGACAACGGGCGTGACAAAGGGCGCCTGCCGATCCGTCAGCATCATCATGAACGCGTTGAACCCGAGCGGGATGTCGTCGCCGACCAGGCGCGCCAGCCGTGCGCCCCATGCCCCGGCGGCGTTGACCAGCAGCGGGGCCGCTTGGACGTCCCCAGCGGCAGTGCGGAGCCGCCAAACGTTCGCCGCGCGGTCTGCGGCCACGACCTGCGCACCTTCGACGACCTCCGCCCCGATGGCCTCGGCGGCACGGCGAAAGGCGTGGACCGTGCGAAGGGGGGCCGCGGCACCGTCGCGGCGGCTGACGAGGCCGCCGACGACATGGCGGGCGACGGCCGGCAGGAGACGTCGGACCTCGGTCGCATCGACGAGCTCCTCGTGATGCCAGCCGTGCGCCTTGAGTCTGGCGACGCGCGCGTCAAGCATCGCGAGCTCAGTCTTGCATTCCGCCACCTTGAGCTGCCCGACCGCACGGAAGCAGCAGCCCTCGCCCACGAGCGACGTGATCCCGTGCCAGCGCTCAAGCGCCTCCAGTGCGAGCGGTATCTCCGCGAAGTGTCGGCCCAGCGTGCGCACGCCGCCGGCGGAGTAGCCGGACGCGTGCGCGCCGACGCGCGTGGCCTCGAGAACGCGAACGCGACAACCGCGACGCGCCAAGTGTAGGGCCGCCGAAAGGCCGTGCAGGCCCGCGCCGACAACCAGGACATCGGGATCGCTCATTCGACCCGCTCGTCATCCTGCTGCGGCGCCAGCGGTGCGGGGCGGGGACCCGAAAGGTTGGCGAGGGCGGCCAAGCCGACGGGTCGCGCAGGCAGAAGCGGACCGAGGAGCGCGCATTGCGTCAGGGCCGCGGTGTTGCGGTCCGGTCCCGGCGCCGTTTCCAGCAGTCCCGCGATGCCGACCGGATCGCGCCGGTCTTCACCCGCGGCGGCCGGCGGCGCAGCGGGCGTGGCGAGCCGTGGGCATTGAGCAGGCCGGGCGCCGTCGGCACCCAGGAGCGCATCGGCCGCCGCCCGCGCTTGCGCGGCGGCGTGCTCGGGCGTAGCCGCACCGCACATCCTTCCCGCGACGAAAACACCCGGAACGGTTGTCGCGCCGCGGTCGTCGACCACCGGCCGGCCCTCGGCAAAGCAGCAGCCGAGCGCGGCGAGCACCAGCGGTTCTTCCGCGCAGAGCAGCAGGGCATCGAAGGCTTCGGCCCAGACCCGACCGTCAGCTTCGACCCACAGCCGCCCGGGTTCCGCGTGCCACACCGTGATCTCCGGTCGGGCAAGCAGGGTCGCGCCCCGCAGGCAGGCCATGGCCGCTCGTCCGGTCGGGCCGCCACCGATCACCACGATGCGGCGCACGCTCGGCGCGCTCACACCGGCTCCGCAGCCATTTCGCCGACCGTGATCGGCTTGTATGGCGCGCGGGGCCGCAGGGCGCCCACGTCCTCCATGGACGTGCCGCGCACTTCGGCGATGAGGGCCCCGACGACCGTTCCGCACATCCGTCCCTGGCACGGCCCCATGCCGGCCCGCAGGAACGCCTTGACCTGGTTGGGACCGGTGGCGCCCTTCCGCGCGGCCTCTCGCACTGCCGACGCGGTGATCTCCTCGCAACGGCAAACGATCGTCGGGTCCGCCGGCGTCAGCACCGGCTGCGCGGGCGCGTAGAGCCGGTCAAGGAAGGGCCGCAGCGCCAGCGCCTTGCGCAACTCGCGCAACTGCGGCGCCGTCCGGGCGTCGCGGCCCGCACCGTCCAGTCGATGTAGACGGTGCGCGGCGTCGATCGCCGCAAGCCGGCCGCCCGCCACCGCGGCTTCCCAGCCGCCGATACCACCGCCGTCGCCCGCCACCGCGACGCGTTTATGGCTCGTTCCGCCCCAGGCATCGAGGCGCGGTCGCCAGCAGTGCTGCCGCGCATCCCACCGATGCTCGAGCCCGAGGGCGCGCGTGACATGGGTCGCGGGGATCACTCCCTCATGCAGGAACAGGGCGTCGCAAGCCATCGCGCCGCCATCCCAGCTCAGGCGCCGGACCCGATCCTCACCTTCGGCTCGCAGGCCCCGGACGCACCGCATCACGCTCAGCCCGCGCGATTTGGCATCCTGCATCAAGCCGAGCCCCTTGCCGAGGAGGCGCCGCCCCGTCCAGAGCCCGCCTGCGCGGGCCGCATCCCACAGGGCGCCGCCGCGCCCGGTTTCCAGCAGCGTAAGTCTGTCGACGCCCGCCCGCAGCAGTTGCGCGGCGAGGAGCCAGCAGAGCGGACCCTGGCCGGCGATGACGACCTCGCCCTTTGGAACGGCCCCCGCCGTCTTGAGAAGGATCTGCGCCGCGCCCGCGCTCATCACGCCGGGCAGCGTCCAGCCCGGGATCGGGACCGGCCGTTCCTGCGCGCCGGTGGCGAGGAGGATGCGTCCCGCCGCGAACTCGGAGGCGACGCCGCCCGACACGACCGACAGAAGCCCTTGGTCCGGGTCTAGATGCCAAAGCGTCGTACTCGGCTTGAAGGTGACACCCTTTGCCGCCCGGAACTCTGATGCGAGCGCACCGCCGGCGTCGAGGAACTCGCCGGCGAGCGCGGGATCGTCGGCTGCCCGCTCAACAGCACGGAAGACTTGGCCGCCCGGCGCGGGCTGTTCGTCGATCACCGTCACGCTCAAGCCGAGCGCCGCGGCCTCGACCGCAGCTGCCATGCCGGCCGGTCCCGCGCCGACGATCGCGAGATCACTCACGGCATACCCCCCGTCCCGCCGTCGAGCCGCACGGCGCGGCGCCCCTGCTGCGGCCGGATGTGCATCTCCGGCGCGACCGGCACCAGGCAGGCCTGTCGATTGGCGACGCCGTCGATCTCCGCCAAGCAGTCGAAGCACGCGCCCATCATGCAGTAGGGCAGGCGCGGCGCGCCGCTCACGGGCGTCGTTCGGATCGCGGGGGCGCCGGAAAGCAGGACCGCCGCCGCGGCCGACGCGCCCTCCGGCACGCGCACGCGTTCCTCGCCCACCAACACGTCGATCAGCCGGTCCCGTGGTGCGGGCCGGGCTTCAGGCCGCCTTTTGAACATCGAAACGCTCCGCGCTGAAAGGTGCCATCCCGGGCGCGAGGACACCCGCGGCGATCATCGGCGCCAAGAGATTGGCGTGTGCCGCGGCCAGGGTGACGCCGGAATGGCAGTTGGCGACGAAGGCGCCGGGGTAACGCTCGGACTGCTCGTAGATCGGCTTGCCGTCCGGCGACATGACCCGCAGCGCGGCCCAGGCCCGCACGATGTTGAGGTCGGCGATCCATGGAAAGGTGCGAACGGCACGTTGTGCTATCATACGCATGATCGCGGGCGTCTGGGTCAGCGTGTCGAAGCCCGCATCCTCCTTGCTGTCGCCGAGCAGCAGGGAGCCTTCGTCCGTTTGGCGAACCACGTGGGTCGGGAGGCCCAACGTCTCGCGGGTGCGTTCCGTCACCACGATCTGCCCGCGCTCGGGCCGCAGGGGCGCCGTCAAGCCGACCAGCGGGGCGAGACCGGTGTTGCCGAGGCCGGAGGCGAGCACGAGGATCGGCGCGCAAATGCTTTCGTCCCGCACCGTCACGGTGAAGTCATGCGCGGCGGCATGGATCGCCGCCACCGTCGTGTCGGGGCGATAGCGCCCGCCGGCACCGCAGAAGCCGGCATGGAGCGCGCGGAGCAGATGAAGTGGGCTCGCGTGGCCGTCGTAGGGCGTGAACGAGGCCCCCACCACGGCGGACCCGAGGCCGGGCACCATGTCGCGCAGCTCGGTCGCCGGCACCATTTTGTAGTCGTAGCCGGCATTGCCGCCCTCGCGGCGAAGCTGCGCCATCATCGCGTCGCGCGTCACCATCTCCTCGTCGGAGAAGCAGAAATGCAGGCCACCCGGCTGAGACAGCACCGCGTCAATGCCGGTCCCCTCGCGCAGCTCCCGCGCCAAGTCGGGCCACGCCGTCGCCGAAGCCCGCGTCCAGTGCTGGTAATGGACGGCGCCAAGCCCCTTGGACTGAACCCAGACCAGTCCGAAGTTGCCGCGGCTGGCACGGTGGGCCACGTCGCCCTCGTCCAGCACGACGGTCGCGAGGCCGGTGCGCTGCAGCCCGTAGGCGATGGCCGTGCCGACGAGGCCGCCTCCGATGACGATGGCGTCGGCCGTGTGCTTTGCGCTTCGAGGCATCAGCTGCGACGCTCCCCCGTGAGAAGACGGTCGATCGGATAGAAACGGTCAACTGCCACCATGACGATGCCCGTGAAGAGGATCAGCGCGGCCGACACCGCGGCCACCAGCGGATCGGTCATCTGGTCGATGTAGTTGAAAAGCTGCACGGGCAGCGGATTGGCCGAGGGCGAGGCAAGGAAAAGACTCACCGTCAGCTCGTCGAAGCTGGTGATGAAGGCGAGGATCCAGCCGCCCGCCAGACCTGGCGCGATCATCGGCAGGGTCACCCGTCGGAACACCGTGAAGCGGTCCGCGCCCAGGCTCTCGGCCGCGTGCTCCAGGCGCAGGTCGAGCCCCGCCAAGCCCGCCCCGACCACGCGCAGCATGTAGGGCGTGACAACGATGAGGTGCGCCGCCACCAACCCGACGAAGCTGCCCGACAGGCCGAAGCCGGAAAAGAAGCGCAGCAGCGCGACGCCGAGCACGACCTGCGGGATCATCAGCGGCGAGGCCAGCAGCGCCGCGAGGGCGTCGCGGCCGGGAAATCGCCGCCGAGCGATCGCGAGCGCCGCCGGTACCGCGATGAGGGCCGACAGCGTCGCCGAGACGAAGCCCAGGCGCACGCTGTACCAGAAGCTGTGCAGGAAGCGCGGATTGTCGACGAGGGCGCGCCACCAGCGCAGCGAGACGCCGTGGGTCGGCAGGGCGAGGTAGCCCTGGCTGGTGAAGGACACCGCGATCACCACCGCGAGCGGCGCGAGGATGAACAGGAGGAACGCGGCGTGGAAGAGCAGCGCCAGCGGGCCGTTGCGACTCACGTGCCCACCTCCGGGGCGGCGTCACCCAGATGGCGCAGCGCGCGCGCCTCCACGAGGCGCGTCCACAGCAGCGTGGTCAGCAGGATGGCCAGCATCAGCAGCGTCGCCAACGCCGAACCGAGGGGCCAATCGAGCGTGTTCAAGTATTCATTGTAGGTCATGCTGGACACGACCCTGAGCCGATTGCCACCCAGCATCTGCGGCGTCGCAAAGGCGGAAGCGGATAGGCAGAACACCATCAGCGCACCGGCCATGACGCCCGGCATGACGTTTGGCAGCACGACGCGCCGGAGCACCGTGAGTTGGCCGGCGCCGAGGTTCGTCGCCGCGCGCTCCAGGGACGGATCGAGCCGCCCGAGACTTGCCCAAACCGATAGGACGACGAGTGGAACCATGACGTGGACGAGCCCCACGACGACGGCGAGCTCCGTGAACATTAGGCGAAACGGAGCACCGGGCACACCAAGGGCGACCAATGTCGCGTTGACGAGGCCGTTGCCGCCGAGCAGCACCATCCAGCCGAAGTTGCGGCCGACCACCGACACCAGCAGCGGGGCGACCACCATCAGACGCACGAACCCGCGCCAGCGCGGCGCCACGCGGTAGATGATCCATGCTTCCGGCACCCCAACTGCGATGCAGATCGCGGTGGTCAGGATCGCGACCCGGAAGGTGCGGAGCAACGCCTCGTGGAACAGCGGGTCGCTCAACAGCTCGCGGTAGTTGTCCAGGCCGAGGTCAGGGAGCACCCCTTTGTCGAAGTCGAAGCCGTGCAGGCTGAGCGTCAGCACTCCGGCGAGCGGCAGCAGCAGCGCCCCCGCGTAAACCAACGTAGAGGGCGCGGCGAGCAGCGCCGGATCAAAGGCGTCCCGGCGTCTCATGCCCTGTCCAGCCAGCGCAGGCTGTGGGCGTCCCAGTCCAATGTCACGCTGGCGCCCTCCTCGACGGGCACGGCGCCGGTGTTCTGCGCCGCTACCATCATCGCTCCCAGCACCGTGTCGACACGGTAGAGCCAGGACCCGCCGAGGAAGAGGCGGGAATGCACCTGCCCGCCGAGGCCCGCGGCACCGTCGCAGTGGATGCGCAGGCGCTCCGGGCGGATCGTCAGCAAAACCTCGCCGCGCCGTTCCACGAGATCCGGCGGAAGGGCGAAGCGATGGCCCCCGGCCTCGGCCTGCCCCGCCGCGGCGCGAGCCGGCAAACGGTTGCTGCGGCCCAGGAAGTCGGCGACGAAGCCGTCGGCGGGAAGATCGTACGCCCGCCACGGCGCATCGATCTGCACCAGCCGCCCGGCCTGCATCACCGCCACGCGGTCGCAAAGGGCCATCGCCTCGGTTTGGTCATGCGTGACCAGGATCGTGGTGACGCCGATGCGGCGCTGCAACTCGCGCAGCTCAACCTGGAGCTGTTCGCGAAGCTTGGCATCGAGGTTCGACAGCGGCTCGTCGAGGAGGAGCAGGCGCGGCTCGAAGACCAGGGCGCGGGCAAGCGCCACGCGCTGCTGCTGGCCGCCGGACATGTGGCGGGGGTAGCGATCGGCTAAATGCGCCAGATGGACGAGGTCGAGCGCGGCGGCGACTCGCTTGCGGCGCTCGGGCTTGGGCACACGGCGCATCTCGAGGCCGAACACCACGTTCTCCGCCGCCGTCATGTGCGGAAACAGCGCATAGGACTGGAACACCAGCCCGATCCCGCGCTTGGCGGCGGGAACCGCCGTCAAGTCGCTCCCTTGAAGCCGGATGCCGCCACTCGTCGGCGCCTCGAACCCGGCGATCATCTGAAGGGTCGTCGTCTTGCCGCAGCCGGAAGGCCCCAGTAGGCCGAGGAACTCGCCCTCGGCGACGTCGATGGTGACATCCTGCACCACGGCTGCGGTGCCATAGCGCTTGCCAAGACGGTCGAGCGCCAGGAAGGGCGCCATCAGCGTTCCACTTGGCGCTGCCACTTGCGCGTCCAGTCGGCGCGATCGCGGTTGATCACGGTCCAGTCGAGGGCCACAAGGCCGCGAACCTGCGCCTCGCCGTAGATCACGCGCTCCGTCACATCCGGCGGCAACTGCGTTGCCCTGTTCGTCGGGCCCGCGCCGTATTGCGCGGCATAGGCCTGCTGCACGGGCGGCGAGACGAGGGTGGCGAGGAACCTGTTTGCGATGTCCGCATTCGGACTGCCGCTGACCGCGCAGGCTGCCGTCATCAACACCACGGCACCTTCCTTCGGCCGAGCGATGGCAAGCGGAAACCCGGCCTGCTGCATGGCCGCGACGCGCGAGGAGCCCCAAACCGCCAGCCAAATGTCGCCGGCCTGGAACATCTCGCTCATTTTGCCCGGACTGCTCTCATAGGCGAGCACGTTCGGGTTGATCTGCTGGCGCATGACCTTCAGGCCCGGCGCGACGTCGCCGTCCCCGCCGCCGTTGATGCGGGCCATCATCGCCAGCGTGTGGACGCCGTAGGTGTTATCGATGCCGGGTATCGACAGGCGTTGCTTGTACTCGGGACGAGCGAGGTCCATCCACGAGGTTGGCACGGGCAGGTTGCGTTCGGCGAAGACCTTTGCGTTGTAGGCGATGCCCGTGAAGCCGAACCCCGTGCCCACCGCGTGGTTATCGCCGAGCACGGCGATGGGGTAGACCGCGTCGCGCACGGAGTCCGGCAGCTTCTGGCAGAGGCCGAGCGACGCCGCCTGCACCATCGGCCCGTCGTCGAGCACGGCAACGCCGATGCTCTGGTTGCCGCGCTGTGCTTGCATGCGGGCCAGGTTGTCGGAGGAGTTGCCGGTGAGGTAGTCGATCTTGACATTGTTGTCCCGCTCAAAGGCCGGGATGACACTCGCGCGCATGACCTGCTCGTAGCTTCCCCCATAGCCTGCCACCGTGAGGTGCTGTTGCGCGAACGCCGCGGCGGACGAGAGCATCAGGGCGCCGATGAGGCCGGTCAATATTGCGCCGGTTGAAGTCGATTCGCGCATGGGAGTGGTCCGACTGACAGCACAAGGAGGCTGGGGAAACAGACAAGCCGCGTGCCACTCGCCCCATGGTGCGAACACGCTGTATTCCACGGCAACGCTAGCAGCACCGATCAGCGATCGCCAAATTCATAATCGTGGCGATGTCATACCGCTGCGCTCACGCGTTGATCTGTTTGGTGTAGGGGTTAGCCGGTGAGGGTGCGCGGACGGCCTGGTTCGGCGACGAGCGCGTTCCCGGCGCGGACGCAGGCGTCGACCACGGTCTCCTAATCGGCAAAGAGCCGGTGCGACAGGTGCATCCGCGCAGGTGCAGCCAGAGCCGCTCCACCGGGTTCAGTTCGGGGCTAAGGGCGGCAGCTCAACCGGCGTGACGTTGGCCGGGACGCTCACGGAGCGCTGGTCGTGCCAGCCGGCACCGTCGAGCACCATCACGGCGTGCGTGTCGGTCGGCACGGCGGCCGAGAACTCGGCGAGGAAGTGGTTCATGGACGCGGTGCACACGCGCGACAGCACGAGGGTGACGTCCTCGCCGGTGGCTGGGCGCACGGCGGCGAAGATGTAAGCGGACGAAAAGCGCCTGCCGCATGCGTCCGGCGGATGCTCGCCGCGTAGCCACCAGCGGTGCCCGGTGCGCCCCTTCTGACCGACCCGCGCCTCGTCCATGAACCACAAGGCGAGCCGCCTGCCGGGATGGGCTCGCTTTGCCTCGGCCACAGCGTCGCGCAGCCCCTTTCGGCTTCGCCGATCTCGTCATATCCGAAACCGAGCCACATCGCGCGCTGAACCCGCTCAGCCGTTGCGGAACGTGTAGCTGTAGCCGTTCAGCGCCGGCGCGCCGCCAAGGTGGGCGTAAAGGATCTTCGACCCCTTGGGGAAGAACCCCTTCCGCACAAGGTCGACCAAGCCCTGCATCGACTTGCCCTCGTAGACCGGGTCGGTGATCATTGCTTCCAGCCGTGCTGACAGGCGAATGGCCTCGATTGTCTCCTTCGAGGGCACGCCGTAGACGGGGTAGGCATAGTCCTCGATCAGGACGACGTCGTCGTCCAATACATCCTTGCCGCTGACCAGCACGGCGGTGTTGCGGGCGATTTCGAGCACCTGCGCCTTGGTCTGCGCGGGCGTGCAGGACGCGTCGATGCCGATCACGTTGCGAGCGCGCCCGTCCGCCGCGAAGCCGACCACCATGCCGGCATGGGTCGAGCCAGTGACGGTACACACGACCACGTAGTCGAAGCGCAGGCCCATCACGGCCTCCTGCTCGCGTACCTCCTCGGCAAAGCCGACGAAGCCAAGGCCGCCGAACTTGTGCACGGAAGCGCCGGCCGGGATCGCGTAGGGTTTGCCGCCCTTGGCTTTCACGTCCTCCAGCGCTCTCTTCCAGCTGTCGCGGATGCCGATGTCGAAGCCCTCGTCGACGAGTTGCGTTTCCGCACCCATCAGGCGTGACAGCAGGATGTTGCCGACTCGGTCGTACACGGCGTCCTCGTGCGGCACCCACGATTCCTGAATGAGATGGCATTTCATGCCAATCTTGGCGGCGACCGCCGCGACCATGCGGGTATGGTTTGATTGTACCCCACCGATCGACACAAGCGTGTCGGCGCCGCTCGCGATGGCGTCGGGCACGATGTATTCGAGCTTGCGCAGCTTGTTGCCGCCGTAGGCAAGGCCGGAGTTGCAATCCTCTCGCTTGGCATAAATCTCCACCGCGCCGCCGAGGTGCGCGGACAACCGCGGCAGCGGCTCGATGGGACTCGGGCCGAAGGTCAGGGGATAGCGTT
>CAXTFM010000101.1:0-12648 GCA_964243435.1 uncultured Beijerinckiaceae bacterium | reverse complement strand
GGCGAAGCCGGGCTGGCCGCCAAAACCCGGCCCGCGTTGCCCGCCACCGCCGGGCGCCCGGCCTTGGGACGGTGCCGCCGCGCGTGCCTGCGCCCGCTGCGCTTGCGCGCGCTGGACCTGCTGCCCTTGCACCCTTTGCGCTTGCTGCGCCCTTTGCGCCTGCTGCGCTTGGCGCGCGCCCTGGCGGGCCTGCGCGCGCTGAGCCTGCTGCACTTGTCGCGCTTGGGCGCGTTGCGCTTGGCCGGCCTGCTGCCCTTGGCCGCGCTGACCTTGGCCGCGCTGACCTTGGCCGCGCTGGGCGCGTTGCGCCTGCCGCGTGCCCTGGCGCGCTGCTTGGCGCGTTTGCGACCGTTGGGCTTGGCGGGCCTCCTGGGCTTGCGCCTTTTGCGCTTGCCGGTTCTGGCGCCCGCCCTGGCCGGTCCGGGCGCGCTGCGCTTGCCGGACCTGACGCGGATTCCCCCGCGCTTGTGTGCGCTGGGTTTGGCGCTGCTGCGCCTGCGCCGCGCGGGGCGAGGCCGCGTTGGCCGGGCGTGCGGTGGCGGCTTGGCGGCTTCCCCCAACGGTTTGCGGCAGCTGCCGGCCCGGCAGCGCACTGGGTTTCGCACCGGTCCCGCCGCTCGGCTGCCCGCTCGTCGCGCGTAGCTGCGCCGTCGTGGTGATGCCGCGCTGCCCGAGCACGCTGGTGCGCTGAAGCGCGGCGCCGGGCAGCGCGACGCCGGCCGTTCCGGCGCGGTCCCCGCCGCCGCGCGGGCCGCCGCCGGGGACCGCCGCGTGGATGTTGTTCACCACCGCGCGGTTGCTGATGAACACGTTGCCGCCGAACGGCACGCCGCCGCCGAAGCCGCCGCCGTAGAAGTAGTTGTCGGCGGGAAAGGCGATGAACGGCGGCGGGTCGTCATACGCCGGCAACGGCACGAAGGCCGGCACGGGAAGGAAGAACAGCCCGAGCGGCGGCGGCGGCGGCGGCAGGTCGACGAACTCGGCCGGCACGGGTGGCAGCAGATCCTCGGGGACCGGCGGGGGCGGCGGGAACCCGTAGCCTGGATCATCGAGGACGATCACGGGACCGTTGAGCAGGTTCAGCTCGTCGGGCGGCGGCGGCGGCACGTCGTCATAGGCGATCGGCGCGAATGTCGCCGGGGGGGCCGCCGGGGCGGACAGCTGCTCCAGCCGGCCGCGCGACATCGACGCGTGCGGACCCTTGGGGTAGCGCGACAGGTAGGACCAGTACGCCGGGGGCGTGTCGACGGTCGTCGTGCCGCGCCAAGTCAGCGCTTCGCGGCGCGCGGCGAGGAGGACGCGGGTGCGCTTGGCGAGCGGGTCCCTGGCGAAGTTCGACCCAAACTCGCCGTAGGACTGCACGGTGTCGCGCGCCAGCGCGGCCGCAAAGGCCTGGCGCACGGGCAGGCCGGCGATCGGCTTGCGCGTCAGGTCGGCGATCTGGTCGGCGGACGCAGCCGGCGCGCCCTTGCCGCGCTCGAAGAAGCGGAACGCGGCGTCGATCTTGGACGCGTCCCAGGGCACTTCCGCGCCCTTGCTGTTCTGGCTGACGCGGAGGCGCACCCGCTCGAAGATCTCGTCCGGCGCGGCGCCGCCTTCCCGCAGCTCGGCGGCGAGCGACTGCGCGTAGATGCCGTAGTTACCCTTGCTCACGGGTGCCACCGTCCCCGGCGCCGCGTTGAAGGCGACGAGCGTGCCCGGCGCGGCATCGACGAGGGCGAGGCCGGCCAGCGCCTCGCCGCCGAGCGTGAACGGCGACTGGTACGACGCGTCGATCACCACGAAGGTCGAGCGAAGGTTCAAGGACGCGAGCGGGCCGGTAAGGTCGGCAAGGCGCACCGCGGCGATGGGGATGTCGGCCGGTCGCGACAGGTCGGCGCCCACCGGCACGAAGAAGTTGTCCTTGCCGTACTGCAGCCCGTATCCGGCGAGATAGATGAAGGTGGTCGCGCTGGGACCGGCGTCCGTCACCCGCTTGAGGAACTGGGCGTAGGATTGGCGCAGCGTGTCGGCATCGAGGTCGCGCGCCCCGATGACGTCGAAGCCGGCGGCCTGCAGGGTTTGCGCGATGAGGCCGGCATCGTTGGCGGCCGTCGGCAGGGCGCCGGCGGCGTAGCTTTCGTTGCCGACCACGAAGGCGATGCGCTTCTCCGGCGCGGTCGGCGCCATGGCGGCAGCACCCTGCCCGGCCGGCTGGTTGCTCGCCTGCCCGGCCGCGGGGCCGACGGCGGCGAGGAGAAACGAAGCCAACAGCAGCAGCGAAAGGAAACGCATGGAATTTCCCGTGCAGAGCGAGCGCGAACTAAGGACGGCATGCCGCCGGATTGCAACGGGGACAACAATGCCGCGTGGTCGTAGACGATCCCCGCCATCACATGAGACATGTTCGACCGCGGGAGACAGGGCAGAGCGATGATTGCTGTAGAGAACACCGTGCTGCGCCGAACGGACGCGGTGGCGAACGGTGGCGACCCGGTCACTTCCCCGGCGAACCGCCCGCGCCGCTCCTCGGTACATCGTCACAGCGCCTGGGTCCGCGTCACGCACTGGGTTTGGGTCGTCGCGCTGACCGTGCTGTTCATGAGCGGGCTGCAAATCTTCAACGCCCATCCCAGCCTCAACTTCGGCAACGCCACCACCTTCGATCCCACGGCAACGGGGCCGAACCGCTTGGTCCTCAACATCGACAACGACGACGCGACGGGTTTCGCCCAGGTACTCGGCCATACCTTCGACACCACCGGCGTGCTCGGCGTGTCACGGACGGCCGACGGGCTGGCGGCGCGCGCCTTTCCCGGCTGGATGACGCTGCCGGCGACGCAGGACCTCGCCACCGGGCGACGCTGGCACTTCCTGTTCGCCTGGGTCCTGGCGATCAACGCGGCGGTGTACCTCGTCTACGGCCTCGTCAGCGGCCACATCGTGCGCGACATCCTTCCCCGGTTGCGGGAACTCGCCGTCCTGCCCCGCGACATCGTCACCCACCTGCGGCTGAGGTTCTCCCACGGGCCGGACGCGCCGCAGTACAACATCCTGCAAAAGCTGACCTATGCGGCGGTGCTCTTCGTGGTGCTGCCCCTGCTGGTGCTCGCCGGGCTCGACATGTCGCCGCGCATCGACGCCGCCCTGCCCTGGCTCACCACCCTCTTCGGAGGGCGCCAAAGCGCACGCACCATCCACTTCATGATGGCGTGGACGCTCGTCGCCTTCGTCGCGGTACACGTCGTCATGGTCGTCGTGTCCGGCCTCGCCAACAACCTGCGCGGCATGATCACCGGGCGCTGCGCCGTGGCGGCGGATGCCGAGCGGGGAGACGCGGCATGAGGATCGACCGACGCCACTTCGTGAGCGGTGCCGCCGGCCTCGCGCTCGCGGGCTGTGACCGCCTCGCGGCGAGCGACAGCGGCCAACAGGCGCTTGATGTCGGCAGCACCCTCACCTATGACGCGGCCAAGCTCCTGCCGCAGGGGCAGCTCGCGCCGCAATATTCCACCGCTGACATCAGCAAGGTATTCAAGCCGAACGGCTCCATCGACCCCAAGGACCCGGCCTTCAGGCAACTCGTCGCGGAGCAGTTCAAGGGCTGGTCCATGCCGGTCGGCGGCTTGGTCGAGGCACCTCGCGCCTTCACCCTCACCGACCTGCGCGCGCTGCCCGCTCGCACGCAGGTCACCCGCCATGATTGCGTCGAGGGGTGGAGCAGCATCGGCCAATGGACCGGCGCCCCGCTCGCCGCCGTGCTCGACATGGTGAAGCCGAAGCCGGAAGCGCGCTTCGTGGTGTTCAACTGCTTCGACCGCTACGGGACGGACTACACCACGGAAGCGGCCGGCGACGCCGACGCCGGGCCGGTCTTCTATGGATCGATCGACATGGCCGACGCCGTGCATCCGCAAACGCTGCTCGCCTACGCCATGAACGGCGAGGCCCTGCCGGTGGCGCACGGTGCCCCGCTGCGGCTGCGCGTCGAACGCCAGCTCGGCTACAAGAACACCAAGTACATCAGAAGCATCGACCTCGTATCGAGCTTCGACGACCTCGGGCAGGGCAAGGGCGGCTATTGGGAGGACCAGGGCTACCAATGGTACGGCGGGATCTGAGGGGATCGCGTAAAAGGACCTTGCCCTCGGTCGGCTGGCGCCGGATAGTCCGGCGTCCCGCAGCCGAGCCGCGCCATTTTCTTCCCGAGCCCTCCCCACCGGAACCCGCCGTGACCGCGATGCCGGCGAAGCGGCGGCCCCTTCTCAGGCGCCTCGGCCTGTCGCGCCTCGCCCTCGATCAATGGATTCGGCGAGGGGTGTTCCTCCTCGGCGGCTTGTGCGTCGGCGGCGCCGCGGTGCTGATGGCGCTGCTCGCCGACAAGGCACAGGCGCTGTTCCGTCAGTTCGTCGCCCCCTCGCAGCTATTCGCCATGGTTGTGCCGCCACTCGGCTTCGCGTTCTGCGCGCTGCTGGCGCGTACGGTGTTCCCCAACTCCCAGGGTAGCGGCATCCCCCAAGTGATCGCCGCCCGTCAGATCGAGGATGCGGAGGGCCGCACCGCCCTCGTGTCGCTGCGCATCGCCTTCGGCAAGGTCGTGGTGATGATGATCGGGCTGTCGTGCGGCGCTTGCATCGGCCGGGAAGGGCCGACGGTGCAGGTGGGAGCCTCCATCATGGGCTTCATCGGCCGCAAGGCGCCGGTCGCCTACCAGCAGAACCTGCTGCTCGCCGGCGCCGCCGCCGGCATCGCCGCCGCCTTCAACACGCCGCTCGCCGGCATCGTGTTCGGTATCGAGGAGCTGTCGCGCTCCTTTGAGGCGAAGTCGAGCGGCCTCGTCATCGGCTGCATCATCGCGGCCGGCGTGACGTCGCTCGCGATCCTCGGCGACTACACCTATTTCGGCTCGACGGCGGCGGTGCTGCCGCTCGGCCGGGCCTGGCTGGTGGTACCGGTGCTCGCGGTGGCGGGCGGGCTGCTCGGCGGGGTGTTCAGCCGCCTCGTCGTCGCCTGCCTCGCCGGGGACCCGACGCACGGGGTCCGGCGGATCGCGCGCCGCTGGCCGATCGGCTTCGCCGCCCTGTGCGGCACGGGCGTCGCCCTGTGCGGGCTGTGCGGCGACCACGTGTCCTACGGCACGGGCTACGAGGAGGCGCGCGCCATCCTGCACGGGCAGAGCGAGTTCACGCCGATGTTCATGCCGCTGAAGTTCATGTCGGCCCTGTTCTCGTCGGTAAGCGGCATTCCCGGCGGGCTGTTCGCCCCCTCGCTGTCGGTCGGCGCCGGCCTCGGGGCCGAGTTCCATGCCCTTTTCGCGGCCATCCCCGTCGGCGCCCTCGCGCTGATCGGCATGGCGTCCTACCTCGCCGGCGTGGTGCAAACGCCGATCACCTCCTTCGTGATCGTCTCGGAGATGACGCAGGACCACGCCATGGTGATCCCGCTCATGGTTGCGGCGCTGATCGCCGACGCCGTGTCGCGCCTCGTGTGCAAGGACGGGCTGTACCACACCCTATCGCACGTGTTCATGCCGAGAGGCGCGCCGGACGGGCGCGCGGGCGGCACACTGGCCGAGCCGGCGTGACCGCGCCGGGCGAACTGCCGCTCGACCGCAGTTTTGAGGCACCGCCCGGCGAACTGGTCCGGCTGAGCCCGCTGGTCCGGCGCATCGTGGCACCCAACCCCGGGCCGATGACCTTTCGCGGCACCAACACCTACGTCGTCGGGCGAGGCGAGGTGGCGGTGATCGATCCCGGCCCGGACCTGCCGGACCACGTCGACGCCCTGCTCGCCGTGCTGGACGGCGAGCGTGTCGCCCACATCGTCGTCACCCACACCCAC
Source organism: uncultured Beijerinckiaceae bacterium (assembly GCA_964243435.1). Classification (GTDB taxonomy): domain Bacteria; phylum Pseudomonadota; class Alphaproteobacteria; order Rhizobiales; family Beijerinckiaceae; genus RH-AL1. The sequence goes on along the minus strand of CAXTFM010000101.1, from coordinate 6,828 downwards.
CGCGACCATTCGCCGGCCGCCCGCCTGCTGCGGGCGCGGACGGGCGCGCCGATCGTCGGCTGCGTGCCCTTCGCGCCGGCGCGCCCGCCGCGTGGGGGCGAGGCCGCAGCGCTCGACGCGTCGAACGACGTCGAGCACGCCCCGGACCGTGTGCTCGCCGACGGCGAGGTGCTGGCATGCGCGGGCTTCACCCTGGAGGCGGTTGCGACGCCGGGCCACACCATGAACCACCTCGCCTTCGCGCTCGCCGGAGAGGCGGCGCTGTTCTCCGGCGACCACGTCATGGCATGGTCGACCACCGTGGTGGCGCCGCCGACCGGTGCGATGGGCGCGTACATGGCCTCGCTGGAGCGGCTGCGCATCCGTCGCGACGCGACGTACTGGCCGGGCCATGGCGGCCCGGTCCGCGATCCCCAGCGCTTCGTGCGCGCCCTCGCCCACCACCGCCGCCAGCGCGAAGCCTCCATCCTGGCGCGACTCGCGGCGGGAGACACCACGGTCGCCGCGATCGTCGCCGCGACCTATGACGCCCTCGATCCGCGGCTGCAGCGCGCCGCCGCCCTGTCCGTGCTGGCGCATCTCGAAGACCTCTGCGCGCGCGGCCGCGCGAGCGTGGACGCGGACTTCCATCGCTACGCGCCGGCGTGACCCGGCGACAGCGCCTCAGCCCCGGTCCACCGCCTCCTCGATGTCGCCGGCAAGCGCCTCGACGCGGGCGGCGTTGGCGCCGGGCTGCTCCTGCCAAGGCGTCCGCGACACGCAGCGGATGTCGATGCGGGTGCGGTTGCCGAGCCCGCGCAGGCGGATGGTGAGGTCGGCCGGAAAGCCCATCAGCGCCGATCTGACGACGACGTCGATGTGCCCGGTTTGAAAGTTCGCCGGCTCGACCTCGTCGACGATCTCCCACTTGCGGCGGGTCAGCAGCTTGTGGATCGCGTCGTCGACGTCGTCGACGTCGGCCTCGACGTCGAGGGTCTGGAGGTCGGGGTAGAGGCGCTTTTGCAAGGCGACGTCGGCCTTGTCCATCCGCGCGGCCGGCGTCGCGCCGTGACGGGCGGCGAGCGCGGCCCCACCCGCCAGGAACGTCGGCGGATCGTCGGTGCTGGTCGACACGTCGTTGAGGCTCGGTGCCGTACGCGCCTCCACCGCGAGGTAGGCGGGATAGGCGAAGATGACCAGCGACAGCAGCAGGCCGCCCAGCGCCAGGCCGACCCCGCGGAACCCGGTGTGCCAGATGACGGCCATCGCGACGAGCGCGAAGAACACGGCGAGGCCGGCGAGCAGCAGCGCGCCGCCCTCGATGGCGAGCGCCGCCTTGGCATCGAGGCCCTTGCGCGACAGCAGGATGCCGATGGCGGCGACGGCGAGGGCGAAGACGGCGGTGTTGCGGCTCCACACGGCGGAGCGGGCGAGCGGGTCTTCCAGGATGATGCGGCGCATGGCTCGCGGGTCCGTTTCTGGGCTAGGTCTCGGGGTCGGCAGGCCAACGATGATCGGCGAACAGCGCGCGCAAGCCAACCTTGTTCACCTTGCCCGCCGCCGTGCGCGGCAGTTCCGCCACGAAGCGGACGTCGTCGGGCCGCCACCACCGCGGGAGCTTGTCGCCGAGGGTGGCGAGAACGGCGTCGCCGTCCGGCGCCGCGCCGGCGGTCGCCACCACCACGAGCAGCGGGCGCTCGCCCCAGGTGGGATGGGCCACGCCGATCACCGCCGCCTCGGCGACGCCGGGATGCGCCGCCACCGCGTCCTCGATGGCGAGGGTCGCGATCCACTCGCCGCCGGATTTGACGAGGTCGCGCGCACGGTCGACGATCCGCAGGGTGCCGTCGCGATCGATCGTGGCGATGTCGCCGGTGTCGAAGTAGCCGTCGTGATCGAGCGCGGACGTGGCTTCGCGGAAGTAGCGGGCGGCGACCGCCGGGCCGCGTACCTTGACCCGGCCGGGTGTCGCACCGTCCCACGGCAGGCGGCGGCCGTCATCGTCGACGATCACCATCTCGACGCCGAAGGGCGCGCTGCCCTGCTTCGCCTTGAGGTCGAAGAGCGCGGTCCCCGTCGGCGGCGTCCCGCCCGGCTTGGGACCGGCGACCGTGCCGAGCGGGCTCATCTCCGTCATGCCCCAGGCGTGGAACACGTCGATCCCGAACTCGCGCTCCAGGGCTTCGATGAGCGGGCGGGGACAGGCCGCGCCGCCGGCGACGACGCGGCGCAGCCCGCCCGGCTTGCGCCCGGCCTCGCGCATCGCGGCGAGGAGCCGCGACCACACCGTGGGCACGCCGGCGGCGATCGTCACGCCCTCGCGCTCCATCAGCGCGAACAGCGCGGCGCCGTCGAGCCGCGGGCCGGGCAGCACCATGCCGGCGCCGATCATCGGCAGGGCGTAGACCTGCGCCCAGGCATTGGCGTGGAACATCGGCACCACCACGGCGAAGCTGTCGGTGGGCAGCGTGCCGAAGGAACTGGTGGCGCACATGGCGAGCGCGTGCAGCACGTTGGAGCGGTGGGAATAAAGGACGCCGCGCGGCGCGCCGGTGGTGCCGGACGTATAACACAGGCCGGCGGCGGCATTCTCGTCGCCATCGTGCCACGCCCAGTCGTCGTCCGCCTCGGCGAGCCACGTTTCATAGGCGATGGCGCCGCGCAGCCCGGTGTCCGGCATGTGTGCGGCGTCGGTGAGCACGACGAACCGTTCGACGAGCGCGAGCCGGGGCGCCAGCGCCTCGGCGAGCGGCAGGAAGGTGGCGTCAAGGAAAACGAGCCGGTCTTCGGCGTGGTTCACGATCCAGGCGACTTGGTCGGGGTGGAGGCGTGGGTTGACCGTGTGGCACACCGCGCCGGCACCGATGATGCCGTACCAGGCCTCGACGTGCCGCCACGTGTTCCAGGCGAGGGTGGCGACGCGGTCGCCGGGCGCGATGCCGTCTCGGTGCAGGCGCTTGGCGAGGCGCATCGCCCGCGCGCGGATCGCGCCGTAGCTCGTGCGCACCAGCGGCCCCTCGACCGAGCGCGACACCACCTCGCGCGCGCCGTGCTGGATCGCGGCGTGGTCGATGATGCGGTGGACCCGCAGGGGCCAATCCTGCATCAGCCCGCGCACGGTACGCTCCCCGGTGCCCTCGCGCGCGAAATCGGGCAGTGTTGCAACGTGGTCACGACCTCAAGCGGCCCCGGCGCACGGCGCGCTCCGCTCCGAGTGGCACGTGCCCTGGCGACGCCGCTTGCGGCCGAGCCTTGTTCCACTTGGAAACAGCGCGCGTGCTCCGGGAGAACACCCTTAAGCGCGTCCTTAACCGTGTCCGACCACGCTTCGACCTGCCGGGGCGGAACCATGTCGCCCGCGTAATGGCGAAGGCAGCACCCATGACCCTCAGCGTTCCCGATATCGCGGCACCCCCGAGCGAGCCGCATCGCCTCACGTACCGAGAGATCGGCGTCGCCGCCGTGGCGGCCGCGCTGGCCGAACCGACGGGCGAGTCCGCGGCGGAGGCGCCGCAATCCGCGGATCTTGCGACGCGCCAGGCGGCGTGACCGGCGCCGCGAAACCTTTGCCGCCCCGAGCGTTCTAGGAGGGGACGGCCCGTGGGCCGGCGTCGCGAGGGTGGGATGTGAGCACGCTTCTTTTGCGCCACGGGTCCAGCCTCGACCACGACACCGGGCCCCACCATCCCGAGCGGCCGGACCGCATCCGCGCCATCGACGAGACGTTTGCCGACCCGCACTTCGACGCGCTGATCCGCGAGGACGCGCCGTGGGGTTCGATCAAGGACATCGTGCGCGTCCACCCTCGCGCCTACGTCGACGCGCTGGAAGAGGCGGCGCCGACGTCCGGCAAGCTGGCCCTCGACGGTGGCGACACCGTGATGAGCCCCGGCACCTGGGCCTGCATCATGCACGCGGTGGGCGGCGCCACCGCGGCGGTCGACTGCGTGATGAGCGGGCAGGCCGCCAACGCCTTCGTGTCGGTGCGCCCGCCCGGTCACCACGCCGAGGCGCAGACCCCGATGGGCTTCTGCCTTTTCAACTTCGCGGCGATCGCCGCGCGCCATGCCCAGGCGATCCACAGCGCCGGGCGCGTCGCCATCGTCGACTTCGACGTCCACCACGGCAACGGCACGCAGGCGATCTTCTGGTCGGACCCGACCGTGATGTATGGATCGACCCACCAGATGCCGCTGTTCCCCGGCACGGGCGCGAAGGGTGAGCGCGGCGACCACGACCAGATCGTCAACGCGCCGCTGCGCGCCGGCGACAAGGGTGACGTGTTCCGCGAGGCGATGGGGACCGTGCTCGCGCGGGTGGACCGTTTCGCGCCCGATTTCGTCATCGTTTCCGCCGGCTTCGACGCGCACTGGCGCGACCCGCTTGGCAGCGTCGAACTCGTCGAGGACGACTACGCCTGGGCGACCGAGAAGCTGATGGAGCTCGCGCGCCGCCATTGCGGCGGGCGACTGGTCTCGATCCTGGAAGGCGGCTACGACCTTCAAGGCCTGTCGAACTCGGTCGCCGCCCACGTCACAACCCTGATGGGTGCTTAGGCGCCGGACCGTGCGCGGCGGCTTCCGGGTGATCCCCCGTGTCATGACACCCTATACCAGCTCGCCGCGCGCGATCAGCGCGGCGCGGCGGATCGCCTCCATGTTTGCCCTGTAGCCTGCCGGGCCGTCGCGGAACACGGCGCTGCCGGCGACGAGGCGGTTGGCGCCGGCCTCCGCCACCAGCCCCGCCGTGCGCGCGTCGATGCCGCCGTCGACCTCGATGTCGATTGCCCGGCCGCGTACCAGCGCGTGCACGCGACGGATCTTCTCGACCGCGTCGCGCAGGAAGCTTTGCCCGCCGAAGCCGGGATTGACGCTCATCACCAGCACGATGTCCGCCGTATCGAGCACGTGGGCGATCGCCTCCACCGGCGTCGCCGGGTTGATCGCCACGCCGGCGACGACGCCGAGCTTGCGGATCGCCTGGAGCGAGCGGTGCAGGTGGGGGCCGGCCTCGGCATGCACGATGATGGAGTCGGCGCCGGCGGCTGCGAAGGCCTCGAGGTAGGCGTCGGCCGGTGCGATCATCAGGTGGACGTCGAAGGGCTTGTCGCTGTGCGGCCGCATCGCTTTCACCACCGGCGGCCCGAAGGTGATGTTGGGAACGAAATGCCCGTCCATCACGTCGAGATGGAGCACGTCGGCGCCGGCATCGACGACTGCACGCACCTCGTCGCCGAGCTTGGCGAAATCGGCGGACAGGATCGAGGGCAGGATCTGCAGGGGGCGCATCGGCGGACCTCTCGCTGAAGTCCGCGCGGTAGCACGCGCGACCGGCGGGCGTCCAATACGGCGGGGTGGTCGGAACGCGCCTGCTATGCCGACGCTCGGCGCCTTTCGCGGGACCGGCCGAAACTTCAGCTGTGTTCGTCACTTATGGTGTCAGGTACCGTGAACGGCGTGGGGAACGGGTGATGACGTCGAGCCGGGGTGCGTCCTGGGACGGCGAGCGCAAGGCGCGCGATGCGCGCGTCGCGGCGGCGCACGCGCTCGTCGACGGCAAGCTCGTGCACCCCACATACGCCACCGCCCTGCTCGAAGCCGTCATCCGCCCCGGCGACCGCGTCTGCCTCGAGGGCGACAACCAGAAACAGGCCGACCTGCTCGCAGCAGCCCTCGCCGGCGTCGACCCGGCCAAGGTGCACGACCTCCACATCGTGCAATCCGGCATCGTGCTGCCGGAACACCTCGACATCTTCGAACTCGGCATCGCCAAGCGGCTGGACTACGCCTATTCCGGCCCGCAGGCCGGGCGCATCGCCGCCATGCTGTTCGCCGGCGGCATTCAGCTCGGCGCCGTCCACACCTACCTCGAACTCTTCGCGCGCTACTTCATCGACCTCACGCCGCATGTGGCGCTGATCGCCGCCGTAAGCGCCGACCGCGACGGCAACCTGTACACCGGCCCCAACACCGAGGACACGCCGACCGTTGTGGAGGCGACCGCCTTCAAGAGCGGCATCGTGGTGGCGCAGGTGAACGAGGTGGTCGACCGGGTGCCGCGCGTCGACATTCCCGGCGACCGGGTGCAGTTCGTGATCGAGGCCGGCAAGCCGTTCTACGTCGAGCCGCTGTTCACCCGCGATCCCGGCGCGATCACCGAGATGCAGATCCTCACCGCGATGCTGGCGATCAAGGGCATTTACGCGCCCTACGGCGTGCGCCGGCTCAATCACGGCATCGGGTTTTCCACGGCGGCGATCGAGCTGCTGCTGCCGACCTTCGCCGAACGGCTCGGCCTCAAGGATCGAATCTGCACGCACTGGGCGCTGAACCCGCACCCCACCCTGATCCCGGCGATCGAGTCCGGCTGGGTGAAGCAGATCCACTGCTTCGGCTCGGAAGTCGGCATGGACGACTACATCAACGCCCGGTCCGACATCTACTTCACCGGATCGGACGGCACGCTGCGCTCGAACCGCGCCTTTTGCCAAACCGCCGGGCTCTACGCGACGGACATGTTCATCGGCTCGACGCTGCAGATCGACCTCGCCGGCAACTCTTCGACCATCACCACCAAGCGCATCGCCGGTTTCGGCGGTGCGCCCAACATGGGCTGCGACGCGCGCGGGCGCCGCCATGCCAGCGAACCCTGGCTGAAGGCCGGCGAACAGGCCGACCCCGCGACGCCCGCCGCGATGCGCCGCGGGCGCAAGCTCGTGGTGCAGATCGGCCAAAGCTTCGGTGACGGCAACGTGCCGATGTTCGTCGAGAAGCTCGACGCCATCGCCTTGGCCGAAAAGCTCGACCTCGATCTCGCGCCGGTGATGATCTACGCCGACGACGTCACCCA
>CAXTFM010000100.1:0-12660 GCA_964243435.1 uncultured Beijerinckiaceae bacterium | reverse complement strand
TTGCCATGAACAGGGTCGCCATCGACGAGGCCGCGATCGTAGGCGGGCCTCGGGCTTTGCCCTAACCTGGGACCCGGCGCTGGTCGATGGCCCGGTCGGCTCGCTGCCGTTCTGGCCGGAGCCGACAACCTCATCGTGCGCAACAGGACGCGGTCGCGCCTAGCCCTGCTCGACACGCCACCGTCGAGATCGAGGGCTGCCGGCCCGCGCGACGGCCGAGGCGTTCAAACCGGGACGATGGTGTCCCCGACGTTCAACCGACCCGGCTCCAGCACCTCGACGTAGATGCCGAGGTCGCCGTGGCCGAAATGGGTGCGCAGTTCGCGCGGGATATCCGTGTCGCGCGCGAAGGTATCGGGGTTCACGTCGGTCGCCGGGCAGCGCCGCGTCCGCCGGATCGCCCGGACGCGCGCCTCGCCGAGCCGGAACTCCCGGTCCATCCAGTCGAACTCCAGCCACGGCGCGTCGCTGTCGAACACGACGTTGCCGCGGAAGCGGGCGGGATCGATCACCCGGCCGAGCTTGGCGCCGAGCGCGCGGACGCTGGCGAGGTTGATGAGCGAGATGCTCCGCATCAGTGTCGCGGAATGCACGCTCACATCGGTGAACTGGTGGCCGGGCGCGCACACCACGGCGGGCGTCCCCGCGATCGCATCGCCCATGAAGGCTGCGAAGAACGCCGACGCGGCGGCACATCCCGCCGCGTCGCCAAGAGCGAAGGTCGAGACGCGACCCGACGCGTCCTGGATGGTGAGACGACGGGTGGCGTCGTCGAGCCGCGTGCGCAGGGCGGCGAGGCGCTCGTGGCGGGCGAGCATCAGGAACTTGGTTTTTGGGACGGGCGCGGGTCGCGCCGGATCGAAGGCCCAACTCCCATCCGTGACGGCGTAGGCGCGGTCGAGCGGGAAGCCGCGATCCGCCTCGAGCCGCACGTTGGTCAGCGGCTCGGGGGACAGGCCCTTCACCGGGTAGCGGTACAGCGCCTGCACCTGCGGGGTCGCCGGCATGTCCGTCCCCTTGCGCGGCGCTGTGGCAGCCGGTGCAGCGGACGGTGTGGCGACGGTTGATCCGCTCATGCGGCGCTCCTTGAAGGGTTGCGTATGCCGGAACGCCCGGTCACACCTCGATGGTCGCGCCGGTCTGCGCGGTGATGCGGCCGTAGTGCTCGACACGGCGGTGCCGGGCGAAGTCGAAGATGGTGGCCTTGCCGAAGGCGCAGGCGGCGAAGTCGCAGTCTGCGACGATCAACTCGTCGTCCTCCGTGTCGGCCCGCGCCACCACGACGCCGTCGGGGTCGACGATGATCGAGCCGCCGATCAGCCCGTGGCCGTCCTCCACCCCGGCCTTGGCGATGCCGGCCACGAAGGTCGAGTTCTGGTAGGCGCCGGCGGTGAGCGACAGCTCGGAATGGTACAGCCGCCTTTCCGATCCCTCGGCCTCCATCTGCGCGTTGGTGCTCGGCGTGTTGTAGCCGATGGTGACGAGCTCGACGCCCTGCAGCCCCATGCAGCGGTAGACTTCCGGCCAGCGCCGGTCGTTGCAGATCGCCATGCCCGTCACGACGCCCTCGTTGCGCCACACGGGAAAGCCGAGGTCGCCAGGCTCGAAATAGCGCTTCTCCAGGTGCTGGAAGGCGCGCGCGGGGTCGTAGGCGTCATGGCCCGGCAGGTGGACCTTGCGGTAGCGCCCGACGATCGCGCCACCGCGGTCGGTGAGGATCGAGGTGTTGAAGTGCCGCCCCTCGGAGGTGAGCTCGGCGTAACCGAAGGTGAGGGCGATGTTGAGGTCGCGGGCACGGGCGAAGAGCGGCGCCGTGGCTGCGTTCGGCATGGCGGTCTCGAACCATTGGTCCACCTCGGCCTGGTCCTCCATGTACCAGCGCGGGAAGAAGGTCGTGAGTGCCAGCTCGGGGTAGACCAGCAGGCTGACGCCCTTGGCGGCGGCGGCGTCCAGCAGGTCGATCATGCGGGCGACAACGCGAGCGCGGCCGTCGGCCTTCTGGATCGGCCCCATCTGGGCGCCGCCGAGGATCATCCGGGTCATGGTGCCTCCTTATAGCGAACGCGGCCGCGCGGCCGGGGAGCCTGCACCTCGTTCGATCGACACGAAGACGGACGATGTCAACCATCGATGCGATGCCGTTGCCGCTCCAGGACTCTTGTCGCGTCCGAGAATCGCGGAATGCGACGGGGAGCCTGCGAGGTGCATGTCGCGATGTGTAGGCTGAACGCAGCAGACCCCGCTCAAGGCTGTCGCAACACTCCGTGCGCGCGAAGCCCGCGGCAACGGCTGACCTGTCCCGAGGCGCGCTTCATCATCAGGCCGCGTAACCCGGCGAGTCTGAACAGGTCCGCTATCCACCCAAGACGGTTGGGACATACAAAAGGAACCTGCTCGCACGCGCCTGAAAACCTCGCCTGCGCAAGCCGTTTCGATGCTTTAGCAAATCGCACCTCCTGGGAGCGCACGCCCTGGCGTCCGCTGCACCTTTTAGACGCGGAACAGCACCGCGATCCTGCGATTGCGATCGTGATACCTGCCGACGCTGGCAAATTCTGCGTCGGCTCGCATCGACGGCGTACCACATCAGAGCGGCGGGTGGGGCTGACAGGCTCACCTCGCCAGCGATGGATCGTCGTTTTCAAACTGGGTGACCTCGACGAGGCGCCGCCAGTCCGGAGTGACAAGGCTGTCACGCTGCAGCACGATCAGCGCATGCTGCGCATGATCTGCAGCGTCCGGTTCACCGTAGCTGCCGCCCACCACCACAGGCAGCATTGACCCCAAGCATCGGGCGTCAATGGCCGACGCCGTCGGCGGTGCGCAGATCGGCGCGGTCTGTCCAAAGAAACTTTCAAGGAAAATCTTGATGTTCTTTAATGCCGTGATCCTGCGAGGATGGTGAATACGGTCAAACGCTTGGATCGTGCGACTTACCATAATGCCGGCGATCAAAGGAGCGGATTAGAAACTTTTAGGGAAAGCATGCGGCGATCTTGTTTTCATAGCTGGCCTTTAGTTTGCTCGGTCGTTGTACTTGCCATGACGTCGCTCTCGCAAGGCGTGTCAGCACGCCAGGACGATCATGGCAGTACAAACTCAGCCTTCACGCTCGGTTTCCTGACGGGATCAACGCTCGATACAAGCACCCGCATCGCGAACGAGTTCGTCGCCATGCTTCGTTCCGGCCAGGAGATCGGACCGAATGGCGAGGTCGCTTTCCAGGTCCGTCTCGTTCCCGGACAGGGGGGGACCAGTTCCATGGTCCAGCTCCTGAAAACGCGAGGGATAGATCTTGCGGTCGTCCCAGATATCGTCCTCGGCATAGCCGACCGCGATACGACAGCCGCAGTGCTGCACAAAAAGCTCGTCTACGTGACGCGGCTCTTCCCCGAAGACGTTCTCCTCGTGGCGAAGAACCCAGACATCAAGACGATCAAGGATCTTGTCGGCAAGCGGGTAGCGACCGGCCCGGCCGGCGGCGACATCGCGGCTGAAATCGGGGCGATCTTCGCGGATCTGCACGTGGAAATGGTCGAAGACCACAGCGATCCGAGCGCAGCCCTTGCCAAGCTCAGGAACGGCGATGTCGACGCGATCGTCGCCATCGGACCGCGCCCCGTGTCCTTCCCCGAAAGCACGAAAGACCTCGTCGCCAAGCAGAACGGCTCGCTCCATCTCGTCTCCATACCGTTCGAAACGTCGGGGGCCATTGCAGCATTCCCCGCAACCCTGGATCACGCCTCCTACCCGGCATTGGTGCCCAGCGGCAGCGTCGTCGAGACCCTTGCGGTTTCTTCCACCTTGATGGCCGTCGACTATCCCAAGAAAAGTCAGCGCTACCAGGAAGTGCAAGGAGTCGTTCGTACCTTTCTCGACCGCTTCGCTTCTGACTTCCAAGACAACAGCGCCAGTCTTCCCTGGCATCAAGCCAATCTTGCCGCAAGCTTGCCGGGGTGGAAGCGTTTCCCGCCCGTTCAGAATTGGCTTCGTCAAAACGGCGGCAAGACACCGACGTCCGGTCTCGCCCCGCGCGAGAGTGCCAGTACAACGCCGGAAAGGCACTAATGATGTCCCGTACTTCAATCGTTCATGCAGCGCTGCTCGCGCCTTTGGGCCTGCTCGCCGCGTCTGCCGCCCTTGGCGCTCAGGACCGTTCCGCTCGCACCATCGCGTATCGCCATCACGGCGAGCACCGTGAAAAGCCGATCGACGAGCTCAAGCTCGCTGAGAAGCATGGCTTCAAGCGGGTCAGCGATCTCACGAATTTCCCAAGCTTCTTCCCGGGTCTCGGCGTCGTCACCGTGAAGCCGGCCACGCTTCCGATGGGTCCATTCCTTTCTTTCGACCGAAAAGACCGCTTGATGTCGACGACGTACATGATTTCGCTCGCGGAGATGGACGAGCATAAGAAGTTCAACCTGACCGGATTGTCGAAGCGAGCCGACCATACGACGGTCTACTACAATGGTGGTCATCCCGGCGTGATGGTGCCGCATTATCACTTCGTCGTCTGGCACGTGTCGAAAGCAGAAGAGGCACGGGTCGCAAAGTAGGAGTCGTGAAACCAGAGCGAAACTTGATGCGCTTATTTATTGTACTGCTTGTGATTGCTGGCGCAGGCGTCGGCATCTTCTACGCCGTCGACGATTACCGGTCAGAGAAGCTGGACATCGTAGCCGCCGAGAGCTCGCTTGATTACAAGCAACCCGCCACGGCCGATGATGTCCAATCATCGAGCGGTGACGAAGCGAGGACCGGGGACCCCGGACCGTCCGGATCGGACTTCCAGCCCAACGACGCAGCATCGCGAAAGACCGCGTCGCCAGACGCCAGCGCTCCATCCGAGCTTACCGGTCCGACGCGGCGTGGAGATATGGCCGAGCCAATCCCCACTAGGTCGCTACCGAGTCTCGCGGGTCCTTTGTCGCCGGGGAGTTTCCAAAGCAAAGAGTCCGATGCCGCGTTTCTCGCGCTCACGGCTTCCCTCAAGGAAAGTCAATCGCAAGTCGCGGACTTGACACGGTCGGCCGAGGTCTCGGCGCAGCACGAGAAGAGCGAAATCGCCCGGGCTGCGCGCGAGGCGGATGCGATGCGTGCTCGTTTCGACACAGCCGAGCACAGCCGTGAGCTGCTGATAACGCGTCTTTCCCGACTGAAAGTCGAGCGTTCGGTTCTGCAGGGTCGGCTGCAGAATACCGCTGCCGAGCTTGCTGCTCGCAATGGTCTGATGGCGGCGCACGAAGGAAAGGCAGGTGAGGACCTCGCTCGATCGCGCGAGGACGGAAACACGCTGCGCGCGCAGCTCGGCAGCCTGCAAAGCGGGTTCAGCGCAAAGGCAACGGAGCTAACGCGCGTACAGGATCAGGTCGCGACCTCCACGAAACGTGTTGCATCCCTTGAAGCGCAGATCGTTCGTTCGAACGAAGACGTCCGTCAAGGTCAGCTAAGCCTCGCCTCCGCGATGCGCGACAAACAAGAGACCATCAATCACGCAAGCGCCGAACACCTGAAAACCGACGCAGTGCAGACCGAGCAGTCGAGCAAGGTACAATCGCTTACGAAGGAGCGTGATGATCTTAAAACACGCCTGACGAGCCTCGACTCGAAACAGATAGGGACGCTTGCGGAAGCACAACGGTCGAACGATGCGCTCGCGTTCGCCCGAGAGCGGATCGCGTCGCAAGGTCAGGACGTGGACTTGCTCCGCGCCAGGATCGCGTCGCTCGGCAACAGGAACGCCGTTCTGCGCAGCGGTTTCGCCGCGTCGCTCAAGCGAGCGAGGGAGTTGCACGAAGCGATGTTGGCAGGGGCTTCGAAGGCAGCATCGCTGGAGACCAAGGTTGCGGGCGAAGAAAAGACGCAACTTCAGCTCCAAGCAACGCTCGATGCCACGATCAAGGTAAGCGCGCAGCGTCAGGATCGCATCGACGCGTTGTCGAGGACGGCGCAAACGGAGGCACAGCGCGAGGGAACCGAGCGCGTCAGGACTGGCGCCGCGATCGACGAGATGAAGCTGAAACTTACGCGGTTGCAGGCGCAGAACGCAGATTCCGCAGCGGCGACCGACAAGCTCGCCGATGTGACGCGCAAAACACGTTTGTTGGAGGCCGCAAGCGAGACGGCGAGGGAGCAGCGCAAGGCGCTGGAGAAAACGCTGGCGGCTGTCACAGACGAGAGTGCCGGACGCGAAAGGAAGATCGCGTTCCTCACGAAGGCGGCCGAGGGTGCAGCTCAGCGTTCCGCACCGCCCGATGCTTCCAACGACGCTACCGCTACCAGCGACCGCCGTCAGGACTTCGCTCGACGAACGGCAGATCTTGAAGGCAGACTCAAGGAGCTGGAAGGCCAGCGTAAAGATTTCGAGGGCCAACTTGCTGCCGTCATCGGCGACAACAAGGAGAAGCAGGCGCGCATCGACGCCCTGACCAGGACGGCGCTGGCTGATGGCGAGAAACAGCGAAGCGAGCGCACCGATGCGGTGGCGGCGCTTGCGGTCTCCAGAAGCAAGCTTGAAGCGCTGCGTGCGGACGTCGACAAGTCCACTGCAGAAAGCCGATTGCACGAAACGTCCGTCAAGGCCGCCCGTGACGCGCAAATCAACGCGGTGAATGCGAAACTCGGTGCAGCCGTCGGCGCAGAGCAGGCGATGAAAGCTGAAGCATCCGCGCTCGCAACGCGCATGGAAGCCTTGCGCAAGGACGTTGAGGGTAAGGCAGCGACCATGGCCGCGTTGCGCAGCGACCTCGCGTCAACAGCCGCCGAAAAAGCCGCGAACAGCCATGCCGCTCAGGCAAAGCTCGATGATGTCAACAACCGCCTTGCGACGGAACGGACCACCGTCAAGACATTGAGCGCCAGTCTCGCCGAAGCGGAGCAGAGGCTCGCGGCCCTTCCAACACCGAGCACCCGCTCCGCCCCCTTGGTATCGAACATCGACCCTTCAGCGGGTGTGCCGCCGACATCAGTGACGCTTACCAAGCGACCGCAAGCGGGCGATCCGATCGAAGGGCGGTCCACACTATCGTCCCCCATTCCACAACGCGTGGAGCGGACGCGGTCTTCTCAAGATACTGTTGTCACTCCAGCCTTCGCCGGTACCTCGGCGAGGGTACAATCAGCCATCGCGCGAGCGAGCAGGCTTGTGGAACAAGGCGATATCAGTGGCGCGCGCCTCCTGCTCGAGTGGGCAACCAAAGATAACAGCGGACAAGCGGCCTTGTTGCTTGGCGATACTTATAATCCATCGTTCCTTGCCAAGCTTCACGCGATCGGCGTACGCGGCGACTTGGGCCGCGCCAACGATCTCTACAGAATGGCGGCCAGGGCTGGCGTAGCTGAGGCTGAGCAGCGCATACAGCCTTGATGGCCGCTTCGCGATCGGTTTCGCTGGAAAGCGTGGCGGCGTCGGCCCTCACGCGGCCGCCATGGCGACGGAGGGTGTACCCCTCGCGCCCGTCCGGGGACAGAAGCAGCGCGTCGGCATCGCGCGCGCCCTCGTCAATGACCCGCGCGTCCTACTTTGCGACGAGGCCACCTCGGCGCTGCCCGGATTGGTGGGCGACTTCACCGTCACGCTTGTCACGATGATCGGTGCATCCGCCGTGGCCGGCGCCGTCGGGGCGGGCGAGTTCGGCGACGTCGCGATCGGCTACGGCTACCACAGCGCTTCGACACCACGGTAATGCTGGCCGTGATCGCGATCCTGGTCGCCCTGGTGTGCCACGTGCAACGGGCGGGCGACCTCGCCGTGCGGCGGCTGCGGACCCGATGACAACCTGCTCCGAAGCATGCCGGCCAAGTTTGTACCGGCGACACGGCAATAATGATGCGCCTTTCACGCCTGCTGCTTGGCACCCGCATCGGCCTATCCGCCATCGCCGGTAGCGGTGCCGCGCCCGTCACCACTCAGGTTGGCCCGGTCAAGATCGGCGTGCCGGGCGACGGATTCGGCCCGATTTCCAGCATCAGAGGCCCCGGCGCGATCGAGGCGGCCAAGATGGCATGGGCCCGTTGCGGGGACGGACCGTGCGGGAATGCCGGTGGGGACGACCCCGAATCCCTTGACCGGAATGCCCCGATAAGCCCACGCATCCTGCGTCTCAACGTCAAGGCGCCCCGTCACCCCTTCAGCCGCAAGGACGGACATGACCGAGCCGCTCGCCACCGACGCCCTCTCCGCTCCGAGCGTGCCGACGGCGGATGCGCCGCAGCTCGACGAACTATTCGTCGCCATCGCGCAGGACGAAGCGGAGCGCGAGCGCGAGCGCACCCTGCCTTTCGAAGCCGTCGCCCTTATCCGCCGGGCGCGGCTCGGCGCGTTGCGCATCCCGCGCGCCGACGGCGGCGGCGGCAGCACGGTGCAGGAGTTGTTCGCCGTGGTGATTCGGCTCGCCGAGGCCGACGCCAACGTCGCCCACATCCTGCGCAACCACTTCGGCGTGGTCGAGCGCTTCGTGCGCGCGCCGCAGGACGACCAGCACCACGGCCAGCAACGCCGCTGGCACCACGACGTGCTGAGGGGCGCGCTCATCGGCCTCGCCTCGACGGAGCTCGGCGGCACGGTGGTCGGCAATGGCGGCTTCACCACCACGCTCACGCCGGAGGGCGACGGCTACCGGCTGAACGGCACCAAGTACTACAGCACGGGCACGCTCTACGCGGACTACGTGCTGGTGCGCGCAACCGTTGACGGCGGGACGCTTGCCGCGACCATCATCCCGACCCGGCGCGAGGGCGTCGAGCTCGTCGACGACTGGGACGGGATGGGGCAGCGGCTCACGGGAAGCGGCACCACGCAGTTCCGCGACGTGCGCGTGGAGGCGGCCGAGGTGGTGTTCGACACGCCGGCGACCGGCTACGGCGTCGCCTACCAGAACACCTTCGCCCAGCTCTACCTCACGGCCGTCAACGCCGGCATCCTCGCCGCCATCCTGCGGGACGCGACGGCGCTGGTGCGGCGTCGCGGGCGCAGCTTCTACTACGCCCCGGCGGAGCGTCCAGCCGACGATCCCCTCCTCCAGCAGGTGGTGGGGGAAATCTCGTGCGGCGCCTTTGCCGCCCGCAGCGTGGTGCTCGCCGCGGCGGCGGCGCTTGACGAGGCGAACGCGCGCGACGAGGGCGCCTTCGACGCCCCGATGCGGGCGGCCCTGCTCGCCGCCCAGGCCAAGGTGGTCGTCGACGGCCTGACGGTCCGCGCCGGCGGCCTGCTGTTCGACGTCGGCGGCGCCTCCGCGACGAGCCGGGCCGACAACCTCGACCGGCACTGGCGCAACGCACGCACGCTGGCCTCGCACAACCCGGCCGCATACAAGGCGCGCGCGATCGGCGACCACGCGATCAACGGCACGCTCCTCCCCGCCAAGGGGTTCTTCTAGCATCCCCCCTTGGCCAGGGAGCGCGGAAGCAGCGCTCAGGCGGCGAAGCGGTTCGCCGGTCGCGGCAGGCCGAGGTTGTCGCGCAGCGTGGCACCCTCGTAGGCCGTGCGGAACAGGCCGCGGCGCTGCAACTCGGGGACGAGGTGCGCGGCGACATCGTCGAGGCCGCCGGGCAGCGTCGGCGGCATGATGTTGAAGCCGTCGGCGCCCCGCGCCTCGAAGCGCTCCTCCAACGCGTCGGCGACGTCGGCCGCCGTGCCCGCGACGATCCAGTGCCCCCGCGCCCCGGCGGCGCGTAGGTACAGATCGCGGATCGTGAGCCCTTCGCGCCGGGCGAGCGCCACGAACAGGGCTTGCCGGCTCTTGCCGCCCTCCGTCCCCGGCAGCTCCGGCACAGGCGCGTCGTCGGGGTAGGCGGACAGGTCGGCGCCGGTGAGCTGCTCCAGCAGCGAGCGGCCGACGACGGGGTGGATCAGCGTCTGCAACGCGCCGAACCTGTCCTGCGCCTCGCCCCGCGTGCGGCCGATCACGGGCATGGCGCCCGGCATGATCTTGAGGTGGTCCGGGTCGCGGCCGTGGGCACCCATGCGGCCCTTGACGTCGGCGTAGAAGGTGACGGCGTCGTCCAACCGCTCCTGCGCGGTGAAGATCACCTCCGCCGTCCGCGCGGCGAGCGACCGCCCGGCCTCGGAGGAGCCGGCCTGCACCACCACCGGGTGCCCTTGCGGCGGGCGCGGCACGTTGAGCGGCCCGCGCACGGAGAAGTGCTCGCCCTCGTGTGCCAGGACGTGCAGCCTGTCGGGGTCGAAGAAGCGGCCCGACGCTTGGTCGCGCACGAAGGCGTCGTCCTCGTAGCTGTCCCACAGGCCGCGTACCACGTCCACGAACTCCTCTGCGCGGCTGTAGCGGTTGGCGTGGGCGAGGTGGCTCTCGCGGCTGAAGTTCAACGCCTCGCGCGGGTCGGCGGAGGTGACGAGGTTCCACCCCGCGCGACCGCCGCTGAGGTGGTCGAGCGAGGCGAACTTGCGCGCGACGTGGAACGGCTCGTTGTAGGTCGTGGAGGCCGTCGCCACGAGGCCGACCCGCTCCGTCACCGCCGACAAATGCGAGAGCAGGGTGAGGGGCTCGAACTGCCCGACGTAGCGGATGGCGGTGCGGCTCAGCGCGTCGAGGTCGTCGCCGCGGATGCTGACCCCGTCGGCGAGGAAGATGAGGTCGAACAGCGCCGCCTCGGCCGTGCGGGCAAGCGCGCGGTAGTGCGCGGCGTTGACCCCGGCGTCGGGCTGCGAGGTAGGGTGGCGCCACGCCGCGACATGGTGGCCGCCGGGGTAAAGGAAGGCGCCGAGGCGCATGCGGTCGTGCCGGCGGGGCATGGTGCGTCCTCCTCGCGCCGCGCCGCCGCGGTGCTGGCGGCGCGTTGCCCCAGCAATGCCGAACCCACGGGCGACCGCAAGGCGGCGCGGCCGCAATTCGCGCCTGCGCGGGCGATTTGGGAGGGCCAACTCCCGTGGCCAGCCCGCGCGAACGGATGATGCTGCGCGGCCGGCGCGCAAGGGTGGACGTTGCCGTTGACCCCGGGGCGGGTGCGGCTACCCTCGTGCGCGCTTCGGCGGCTTGCCGAGGCCGGGCCGCGGAGGTGATGGTGGGCGCAGGCCGCGAACTGAGGCTGAACGCCTTCGAGATGGCGTCGCCCGGCCACACCTGGGCCGGGCTGTGGCGCCACCCGCGAGACGCCACCGCCGGCTACAACACCTTCGACTACTGGGTCGACCTGGCGCGCACCGCCGAGCGCGGCCTGTTCGACGGCGTGTTCCTCGCGGACGTGATCGGGCAGTACGACGTGTACGGGGGCAGTGCCGACGCCGCGCTGGCGCGCGCCGCCCAGGCGCCCAACCTCGATCCTTTCGCCCTGGTGCCGGCCATGGCGCAGGCGACGCGCCACCTCGGCTTCGGCGTCACCGCCAACCTCACCTTCGAGCACCCCTTCACCCTGGCGCGGCGCTTCTCCACCCTCGACCACCTCACCGGCGGGCGCGTCGGCTGGAACATCGTCACCGGCTACCTGGACAGCGGCGCGCGCGGCATGGGCCTGTCCGGCGCCCGCGCCCACGACGCCCGCTACGATGCCGGCGAGGACTTCCTCGCCGCCGCCTACCGCCTGTGGGAGGCGAGCTGGGAGGACGGCGCGGTGCGGCGCGACCGGGAGGCCGGCCTGTTCACCGACCCGGCCGGCGTGCATCGCGTCAGGCATGAGGGTCCGTACTATCGGGTCGACGGGCGCCACCTCAGCGAGCCCTCGCCGCAGCGCACGCCCGTGCTCTACCAGGCCGGCACCTCGTCGCGCGGGCGCTTGTTCGCCGGCCGCCACGCCGAGGCCGTGTTCCTCAACGGGCAAACGCCGGCGGTGGCCGCCCGCTCCGTGCGGGCGTTGCGCGCGGCGGCGCGCGATGCCGGCCGCGACCCCCGCGACATCCGCGTGTTCCTCGGCGCCACGGTGATCACCGCCCCGACCCGGGCCGAGGCGCTTGACCTGCGCGACGAGTACGCCCGCCACCTCGACGCCGAAGGCCAGCTCGCCCTGGTGTCGGGCTGGACGGGCATCGACCTCGCGGGCATGGCGCCGGACGAGCCGCTGGTCCGACAGGTGACCAACGCCATGCAGTCGGCGGTGGAGAACCTCACCGCGCCGGGCGAGCAGCCCTTCACGCCGGCCGACCTCGCCTCGTTCGGGCCGCGCGGGGCGCGGGCGCCCTTCCTCGTCGGCGCGCCGGGCGAGGTCGCCGACGAGCTGATCGCCTGGGCCGAGGCGGCCGACGTCGACGGTTTCAACATCACGCGCGGCGTGGCACCGGAAACGCTGCGCGCGGTCGTCGATCTGGTGGTGCCCGCGTTGCAGGACCGCGGCGCGTTCAAGACGCGCTACGCCGAGGGCACGCTGCGGGAAAAGCTGTTCCCCGGCTGCGGCCCGCGCCTCAAGGCAAACCACCCCGGTGCGGCGTCCAGGGTGGGCTGACCGCCGTGGCCGGCGGCACGGAGGAAAGGGATGCCTTTCCGGCGCCGACGATCCAGCACAACCATCCCCGGCACGATGGAGAATGGGGAGCGCGTTCCTTTGATCCGGCGGCCAAAATCGGTTCACCTTCCACGGTGGCGGTTGCCCGGCGGCTGCCGGGCGACGCGGCTCTCGAAAAGGAGAACCCGATGATCGACGATGCGACGGGCGTGACGCCTCCCTCGCGCCGCAGCCTCCTCGCGGCCGGCCTCGGTGCCGCCGCCGCCGTGT
>CAXTFM010000099.1:0-12676 GCA_964243435.1 uncultured Beijerinckiaceae bacterium | reverse complement strand
CAGCGCATGCAGATCAAGGTGAACTTCCTGTGCAAGGACTCGATCCTCGCCGCGCCCCTCGTGATCGAGATCGCCCGCTGCCTCGGCCTTGCCGACCGCCGCGAGCAGGGCGGCGTGCAGGAGCAGATGGGCGTGTTCTTCAAGGCGCCGATGACCGTCAACGGCCACGACCCCGAGCACAGCTTCCACACGCAGCAGACCACCCTGTTCGATTGGCTGGGCGTCGACGACATGGCGCCGGGCTCGGCCGCTTGACTTGGTCGGGGGACGCTGCGCCGGACGCAATGGCCCCGGCGCGCCTGCGTCCGCTGCTCGGCGAAATCGGCGACCTCAAGCGCATCCGCTCGGCCGGCCGCGACGGCTCTGTGGCGCGGCGCGGCTTTCGCCGCGCTTGGGCGGCGCTGGTCGCCGGCGAGGACCCCGGCCGCGTCATGCGCACCACGGTTGCCGCCGCCCTTGCCGCGGCGAGGCTCGGCGACCTCGATGGTCCCAAGCTCCTCGAACTCGGCCTGGAGCGCGATGCGGCGCTTGCCGTGCTGCGACGCGCCTTCGATGCGGTGACCGACGCGGTCGAACCGCGGCTCGCCGTCGAGCTACGCGGCGGCCTGCGCGTGGAAACCACGGAACTCGCGGTCCCGCCGGCCTTCGTCGGCGCGCTTGAGATGCAGCCGCGCGCCGGCGCCACCTGCCCGGGCAAGCCGCGCCTGGTGCTCGAGCCGCCGGAGGACCATGCCGAACACTGCTGGGCGGTCGCCGTATTCGGCGTCCTGCTCAGCCCGCACTACGGCGCTGATCCCGCCACCGTGTTCCTGGCCGCGCTGGCCCACCATCTCCATAATGCCGTCATGCCCGACAGCGGATTCACCGGCGAGATGCTGCTGGAGGAGCACCTCGATGCTGTTGTTCGCCACGCGACCGATCTCGCTCTGGCCGAACTCGATCCGCCGCTGCGCGACCGCGTGCATTGGGCACGCGCCATCCTGCCCGACGCCGACTCGCCCGAGGGCTGCGCCTTTCACGCCGCCGACGTGGCCGACCGGGTGACGCAGCTTGCCCAGCACCTGCGTGCGGCCTCGACCACCATGACGCACGTGCTCGATGAGCTTGGTCTCGTGCATGACGGACCGGTGAAGCCATTCCACGACCGCGTGCTCGCGGACTTGAACCTGCCGTGACACTCCGGTCGCCTGTCTCCGGTCGGGCGCTGCACGCCGACGCGCCGCATTCGCTCGCCGACGGAGCGGGCGAGCGCTGGCCCCTCATCGACGGCATCGCCTACCTGCGCACCGGACGCGAGGCCCTCGCGGCCCGCGCGCTTGAGCGCCTCGACGCCGGCGACCGCGCGGGCGCCCTCGTTCACCTCCTCGCCGACCAGGACGACTGGTGGCCGGGTCCGGCCGCCGACCCCGCTTGCCTCGCCGCGCTGGTGCGCGACGCCGACGGCTTGAACTTCCGTGCGGCGATGGACCACCTCGGCCTCGGCCGCGTCGGCGACTACTTCGCCCATCGCTGGAGCGACCCGACCTTCCTCGCCGGCCTCGCACTGATGGAAGCGCACTGGGCGGCGCCCGCCACCGCCTTCGAGCTCGCCTGCGGCGCCGGGCACTACCTGCGCGAGCTGTCGCGCCGGGGCGTGCGCTGCACCGGCGGCGACGTGGTCTTCGCCAAACTGTGGCTCGCCCGGCACTGGGTCGCCGGCCCCGATGTCGACCTCGTCTGCTTCGACGCCGCCGCACCCTGGCCGGTAGCGGAGGCCCGCTACGACCTCGCCTTCTGCCACGACGCGCTGTACTTCCTTGAACCCAAGCGCGCGGTCGTCGAGCGGCTCCGGCGCATCGCCGCCGACGGTGTCCTCGCCGTGGCCCACATCCACAACGCCAACTACCTCAACCATTCCGCCGGTGCGGCGGTCACCGCCGAAGCGCTGGCGGCTCTCTTCCCCAACGCCCTCGCCTATGATGACGCGGAGCTGACGCGGGCGCTCGTCGCCGGAAATGCGCCGCAGCCGCAACCCTGGGCGCAGCTCGATACGGTTGAAGCCTTCTCCCTCGTCGAGGGCCGTCACGGTGCGCCGCGCCCGCTCGCCGGCGGCCTCGCCCTGCCCCCCGTCGGCGCCCCGCTGACCCGCAATCCGCTCTACGGCGAAGACGCCGCCCTGCGCTGGCCCTCGCAGCGCTATCGCGACGAATATGCCGGGCGCATCACCTATCCCACGTGCTCGCGGGCGCCGGAGAGCGCGGTGCGCGCCTCGGACAACGACGCCATGGCCCGCTCCCGCGAACTCGTCGACCTGCCGGAGCGGTGGTGATGCGCTGGGGCATCGTCGGCTTCGGCTGGGTGGCGCGCGACTACATGGCACCGGGCATCCGCGCCAGCGGCGGCACCGTAGCCGCCGTGTGCGATCCCGACCCCGCCGCCCGCGCCGCGGCGGCGGCGGCCTACGGCGCGACGGGGCACGCCGACCTCGCCGGGCTGCTCGCTCAACGCCCCGACGCGGTCTACGTCGCGACGCCCAACCACCTGCACCGCGCCGCGGTCGAAGCCTGCGCCGCCGTTGGCGTGCCGATCCTGTGCGAAAAGCCGCTCGCGGCGACGATCGCTGACGCCGAGGCGATGGTCGCCGCCTGCGCACGTGCCGGCGTGCTGCTCGGCTCCGCATTCGACCAGCGCCACCATCCGGCGCATCGTGCCGTGCGCGGAGCGGTCGAACGGCTCGGCACCGTCACCGCCCTGCGCATCGTGTATGGCTGCTGGGTTGGGCGCGAGTGGTCGGGCTCGGCTGCGCTGGCCGGCGCGAACTGGCGCATCGACGTGCATCAGGCCGGCGGCGGCGCGGTGATCGACCTCGCGCCGCACGGCATCGACCTCGTCGACGCGCTTCTCGGCGAGCCACTGGTCGAACTCGCCGGCTTGCTGCAGTCCCGCGTCCAGGACTATCCGGTCGATGACGGCGGCATGCTGGTCGGTCGCACGGCCGGGGGCGTGCTGGTCTCCATCCACAACAGCTACAACACCCCGGAAGCCTTGCCGCGCCGTCGGCTGGAGGTCGTCGGCACACGCGGCGCCATCGTCGCCGTCGACACGATGGGGCAGACGCCGGGCGGCAGCGTGACGTGGCGCGACGCCGCGACCGGAGCGGTCGCGCCCGTGCCCTTCGACGCGGCCGCCTCCCCCTTCGCCGCGCAGGCTGCCGCCTTCGCCGACGCGGTCGCCGGCCGGCCGCATCCCTTCGACGCGGCGCGCGACCTCGCCGCCCTGCGCCTGCTCGCCGGCGTGCTCGCCACATCGAACGGCGCCGTACCCGTGCGGCTCGAGTCGGCGGCCTGACCGGAAGGAGTGCGCCTTGACAGGATTGCCCGCCAATCTCGGCCCAGCTGCCCGGGCCTACCTCGACAGCTTCCCCAAAGGCGAGGTCACGGCCTTCCCGCTGGCGCCGCTCGACCGCACGGGCCTCCCGGTTTGGGTCGTCGCCCTGTTCCCCGACGACCCCCGCATGAAGGACGTCATGCCCTATGGCGTCGGCTACGGCGCGAACGACGAGCAGGCCATCACCGGCGGCCTCGGCGAATGCGCCGAGATGATCTTTTCCGTGCTCACCCTGCCGGGTGCCCGGCGCACCCGCGGCAGCTGGCGCGACCTTGCGGCGTCGCTCGGCGCGCGAAGCGTCGCCGACCCGCTCACCCTCGGCCTGCCGGCGGGCTCGCCCGTCGGCCGCGACACGGTGCTCGAATGGGTCGCGGCGACGCGTGCCGCGACCGGCGACACGGTGCTGGTGCCGATCGACCTCGCCGCGACGACCTATGGCGAACTCACCCCCGGCTACGTGCCCTTTACCACCCTCATCACCAACGGCCAGGGCGCCGGTCCCGACATCGACTGGGCGGTCGGCCACGGCGTGCTGGAGCTGTTGCAACGCGACGGCAACGGTTTGCTGTTCAAGGCACTCGACCAGGGGGTGGCGCTGGACCTCCCCGACCCGCCGCCGTCCGGCGCGCGCGTCATCCTCGACCGCTTCGCGCAGGCCGGGGTGCGCGCGATCCCGAAGTTCGCCACCGACGAGTTCGGCCTTTGCAACGTGTACTGCGTCGGCTTCGAGGAGGAGCGCGACCCGCCGCTTCCCATCATGCTCACCGCCTGCGGCGAGGCTTGCCACCCCGATCGCGAGCGCGCCCTGGAAAAGGCGATGACGGAGTTCGCCGCCTCGCGCGCGCGAAAGGGGTTCGCACACGGGCCTGCGTCTGCGGTTGGCCACGTCGCGCCGGCGCGCTACGCCGAGCGCTTCATCGCCAAGGCCGGCGGCAATCCCAAGGCCGGCGAAAGCCGCGCCTTCGAGACCATGCTGGACTGGTCGCGCCGCCGCCCGTCCGAGCTGCGCGGCTGGCTCGCCGACACCATGCATTCGGTGAAGGTGCGCAAGCCCTTCGCGGAGCTGCCGCACACCCCGGCGGAAGGGTCGCGCGCCGCCGGCCGCATCGCCTGCGAGCGCCTCGTCGCCGCCGGCTTCGACGTGCTCTACGTCGACTCCTCCCTGCCGGACTCGCCCGTCAAGGTCGTCAAGGCGATCGTGCCCGGCCTCGAGGTCGAGACGATGAGCTATCACCGCATCGGCGAGCGCAACGCCCGCAAGCTGCTGGAGCGCGACCACCCGCTGATCCGCTTCGGCACGGCCAGCGACACCTTGAAGCCGGTGCGTCTCACCCCCGAGGCGGTGGCACGCTTCGGCGACCAGCCGCTGTTCGACACGGCGCTGGCGGATGCCATCATCGGGCCGCTCTACCCCCTGTACCGCGAGCCGGAGGCGCACCACGTCGCGGCGTCGACACGATGATGAGCCCGCGCCGGTGAGCCTGCGCTACGCCTACAACACCAACGGCTGCGGCAGCCACCGCCTTGCCGACGCGCTCGACCTGATGGCGGAGGCGGGCTACGCCGGCGTGGCTCTGACGCTCGACCATCACCACCTCGACCCCTTCGCGGAGGACTGGGCGGCGCAGGCGAACCGCTTGGCGGCGCGTCTCGCCGCGTTGAACTTCGGCTCGGTGATCGAGACGGGGGCACGCTTCCTCCTCGACCCGCGCGCCAAGCACGAGCCGACGCTGGTCAGCGCCGACCCGGAGGGCCGGCGTCGGCGCCTCGCCTTCCTAAAGCGCGCCGTCGACATCGCCGCGATCCTCGGCTCGGAGGCGGTGTCGTTCTGGGCCGGCGTGCCGAAGCACGGCGTCGAGCGCGACGCGGCGCGGCGCTGGCTCGCCGATGGGCTCCAGCGCATCGCCGACTACGCCGCCGAGCACGGCGTGACGCCGGCGTTCGAGCCGGAGCCCGGCATGCTGGTCGAGACCGTCGCGGAGTGGGACGCACTCGCCATCCCCGGTCTGGCGCTGGCGCTCGACACCGGGCATTGCATCGTGACGGGCGACGTCGACCCCGCCGACGCGGTGCGGCGCTACGGCGCGCGCCTCGGCACCGTTTCGATCGAGGACATGCGCCGCGGCGTCCATGTCCACCTGCCCTTCGGCGAAGGCGACATGGATCTGCCTGCCGTGCTCGGGGCGCTGGACGCGATCGACTTCCGCAAGCTCGTCTGCGTCGAACTCAGCCGCGAGAGCCCGACCGCCGACCGCGCCATACCCGGCTCGATCCGCTGGCTCCAGACCTGCCGCGGCGCGCAAGCGTGAGGTGGAACCGATGAGGATCTGCTTCCTGTCGCGCCGCTACTTCCCGGCGATCAGCGGCATGAGCATCTATGCGGTGAACCTGCTGCGCGAGCTGGTCGCCGCTGGCCACGACGTGACGATGATCTCGCAATACTACGGCGGCGACCACGCCACGGTGTATGGCGGCGGCCCGCCGCCGCCCGTGCCGGGCGTCCGGGTGGTCGGGCTGGAAGCCGTCGGCGAGCAGGAGCGCGGCGACTACGAGGCCGACATCGAGACGATGGTGGCGGCGATCAGGCGCGAACACGCCCGCGCGCCCTTCGACATCCTCCACGCGCAGTACGGCTACCCCACAGGCTGGGCGGTGCTGCTCGCCGGCGCCGAGCTGGGCGTGCCCAACCTCGTGTCGATCCAGGGCGGCGACGGGCACTGGGTCGGTTCGTGCTGCCAAACGCATTACGAAGCTTTCCGCCGCGTGCTCGACCACAGCGGCGCCCTGCTCATCGGCGGTAGCAGCTTCATCGCGGAAGTGTCGGAGCGGATGGGTGTTTCACCCGAGCGTTTCTCGCGCGTGCCGGGCGCGGTCGACACCGCGCGCTTCGTGCCGCGGCAACGGCCTGGCGACGTCGGCGCGCCGCCGCGCCTGCTCTACCACGGCCGCGTCGACCGGCGGAAAGGCGTGCTCGACTTCATCGAGGCGCTGGTGATCCTGCGCGCCGAGCGCGTCGCCTGCACGGGGCTCATCTCCGGAATCGGGCCGGACGTCGCGGCGGCGCAGGCGCTCGCCGCCGCGCACGGCTTCGCGCCCGAGGCGCTGCGCTTCACCGGCTATGCCGACTACATGGACACCCCGAAGGTCTACGCCGGCGCCGACATCTTCGCCTCGCCGACCTATGCGGAAGGCTTCTCCAACACGATCCTCGAGGCGATGGCCTGCGGCCTGCCCGTTGCGAGCTGCAACGTCGTCGGCGTCACCGACTGCCTGCACGACGGCGCCAACGGGCTGCTGACGGAAGCGGGCGACGTGTCCGCCCACGCCGCCGCGCTGCGTCGGCTCATCGAGGACCGCGCGCTCGCCCATCGCCTCGCCGACACCGCGCTCGGCGAGGTGCGCGAGGTGTACAGCTGGGAGGTGGTCGGGCGCCGCATCATGACGATCTACGGCGACCTCCACGGCACGGTGCCGGCGACTGCGTTCGAGCGTGCGCTGACGCCCTCGCCCTGCCGCTTCCGCGCGCAGCCGCACCTGCTCTGAGCGTGCCGACTCCGAAAGGACTTGGCACGGTGCTGGCCCTGTCGCCGCACCTCGACGACGCCGCCTTCTCCGCTGGCGGCACCCTGGCCGCTCTAGCGCGGGCCGGCTGGCGGGTGGTGGTCGCGACGGTGTTCACGCGCAGCATGCCGAACCCACAGGGCTTCGCACTCGCCTGCCAGCTCGACAAGGGGCTCGGCGCGGCGGTCGACTACATGGCGCTGCGCCGGGACGAGGACGCCGCCGCCTGCGCCGTGCTCGGCGCCGCACCACGCTGGCTGCCCTTCGCCGAAGCGCCGCACCGCGGCTACCACTCGGCGTCGGCGCTCTTCGCCGCGCCGCGCTCCGACGACGGCATCGCCGCCGAACTCGCCCCGGCGCTGCGCGCGCTCGTCGCGACGGAGCGGCCGGATCTCCTCCTCGCGCCCCAGGCCATCGGCGGCCACGTCGACCACGTGATGCTGGTGCGCGCCCTCCATGCCGTGCGACCGGACGCGCCGGTGCTGTGGTGGCGCGACTATCCCTACACGATACGCGGGGACGACCCGGCGCAGCCCTTCGCCGAGCGCTTCGCGTCGATGGCGCAACGCAGCGTGCCGCTCGCTGCCGCCGATCGCGCGGCCAAGCTCGCCGCCGCCGCGACGTACCGCAGCCAGCTCGGGTTCCAGTTCGGCGGCACCGACGCGCTGGCGGCACGCCTCGCCCGCGAGGACCGCGAAGCATTCGGAGCGGAGGGTGCGCTGCCCGACAAACTCTTGCCGACCTAGGCCGTTTCGCGCGCGTCGAGGGTGAGGATCATGCTGGCGAGGCCGGGCTCGGACACGACCTTCGCCGCCTCGGGGAGGGCGAACCATCGGCGCGTGCGCTGGCTGCCTTCGGCCCAGTGCGGCACCTCGGTGTCGACGTCGAGGCGGTACACCATCACGCGGCAGGCCTCGAAGGTCTTGCCGGTGCGCTTGCGGTAGGTGTAGGCGCCGATCGGGTGTTTGCGGATGCGACCGGTGATGCCGGCCTCCTCGAAAGCCTCCTGCGCGGCGGCCTCGTGATCCTTGCGGCCCTTCATCGGCCATCCCTTGGGCACGATCCAGCGCCGGGTTTCCCGCGAGGTGATGAGCATGACCTCGGAGCCGCCGGGTCCCTCGCGCACCGGCAGCGCGGCGACCTGCGGGCGGTAGGGGTCGAACTTGATCCTGCCCATCGTTTGCGTCGCCCATCACCGTCGAAGACGCCCTAAACGAATTGTCGGTGCGGCCAAATCCATCATCTCACGACCGTCTGCCACGGCGAAACGTCAGAACAGACCGGGCGCGTGCCGTTGACGGATCACGCGGGCGCCGCGCTGCCGAACACGCGGGTGAAGATCGTGTCGACATGCTTCAGATGATAGGTGAGGTCGAACAGCGCCTCCAGCTCGGCCGGCGGCACCGCGGCGGCGATCGCCGGGTCGGCCTTGAGCAGGGCGAGGAAGTCGCCCTCGCCGCGCCATACCGGCATGGCGTTGCGCTGCACCAGGGCATAGGCGTCGTCGCGCGAAACGCCGCGCTGGGTCAGGGCCAACAGCACGCGCTGCGAATGGATCAGCCCGCCGAGCCGATCGAGGTTGCGCCGCATGTTGGCGGGGTAGACCAGCAGCTTGGCGATCACGCCGGTCATCCGCGCCAGCGCGAAGTCCAGCGTCACCGTGGCGTCCGGCCCAATCATGCGCTCGACGGAGGAATGCGAAATGTCGCGCTCGTGCCACAGCGCGACGTTCTCCATCGCGGGCAGCGCCATGCCGCGCACCAGGCGGGCGAGGCCGGTGACGTTCTCCGTCAGCACGGGGTTTCGCTTGTGCGGCATGGCGGAGGAGCCCTTCTGCCCTTCCGAAAAGAACTCCTCGGCTTCCAGCACCTCGGTGCGCTGAAGGTGGCGGATCTCCGTCGCCAAGCGCTCCAGCGACGAGGCGACCACGGCGAGCGTCGCGAAGAACATGGCGTGGCGGTCGCGCGGGATGACCTGCGTCGAGACCGGCTCGGGGGTCAGGCCCATCTTCACAGCGACGTGCGCCTCGATCGCCGGATCGATGTTGGCGAAGGTACCGACCGCGCCCGAGATGGCGCAGGTGGCGACCTCCGCCCGCGCCGCGACGAGACGGGCGCGGCAGCGGGCGAACTCGGCGTAGGCCTGCGCCATCTTGAGGCCGAAGGTCACCGGCTCGGCGTGGATGCCGTGCGAACGGCCGATGCACGGCGTGGTCCTATGCTCGAACGCTTGCGCCTTGAGGGCGGCGAGCAACGCGTCGACATCGGCGATGAGGAGGTCGGCGGCCCGCGCGAGCTGCACGGCGAGGCAGGTGTCGAGCACGTCCGACGAGGTCATGCCCTGGTGGACGAAGCGCGCGTCGGGTCCGACGAGCTCGGCGAGATGGGTAAGGAAGGCGATGACGTCGTGCTTCGTCACCCGCTCGATCTCGTCGATGCGCGCCACATCGAACACGGCGCCGCCGGCCTTGGCCCAGATCGCGCGGGCGCTCTCGGCCGGGATGATGCCGAGCTCCGCCATCGCGTCGCAGGCATGCGCCTCGATCTCGAACCAGATGCGGAACCGCGTTTGCGGCTCCCACACGTCGACCATGGCGGGACGGGAATAGCGGGGGATCATCGCAGGACGGGCTCGGACGGCAGCGGGGGGTGACCGCTTCTGGCGCGTCGGCGGTCGCGGTGCAAGTCGGCGCGGTGCAAGTCGATGCGGTGCAAGTCAGCGCGGCGCGACGCGCATCAAAAGCGGGTGCCGCGGACGCAGCGTCACCCGCATCATGGGAAGCGGCAGCGCCGGCGCGGCGCGCTCGAAGCCGAGCCGCTGCATCAGCACGGCGAGGATCGCCACCGCCTCGCTGACTGCGAAGGCGCTGCCGATACAGGTGCGCGGCCCCGCCCCGAAGGGCAGGAAGGCGAAGCGGTGGCGCGCGTGCCGCGGGGCGAAGCGGTCGGGGTCGAAGGTGTCCGGGCGCTCCCACAGGGCGCGGTGGCGATGGACGGCGTAGACCGGCACGAAGACGACCGAGCCCGCCGGCAGCGCCACGCCCTCCACGACCAGGTCGCGCACGACCGCCCGCGCGATCATCGGCGCCGGCGGGTAAAGGCGCATCGCCTCGTTGACCACCTGCCTGACATAGGCGAGGCCGGCGACGTGCTGGGGCAGCACCGGGCCGCCGCCGGTCGCAGCGTCGACCTCGGCGCGCAGCCGTTCGGCGCAGTCGGGATGATCGGCGAGGAGCGCCAGCGCCCACGCCAGCGCCACCGCCGTGGTTTCGTGCCCGGCGGTGACGAAGGTGAGGATGTTGTCGGCGACCTCGTCGTCGTCGAGCGAGCGGCCGGTGTCGGGGTCGCTGGCGGCGAGAAGCAGGCCGATGAGGTCGGCGGAACCCCCGCCGGCCGCGCGGCGTGAGGCGATGCGCGCGGTGACCGTGGCGCGCATGATGCGGGTCGCCGCCGCGGCGCGGCGCTTGCCGGGATGGGGCAGCCAGCGCGGGGCGCGCAGGATGGCGAGGGCGAACATCCACGTGGTTGCGGCGAGGAAGTCGTCGACGCCGCGCTCCACCCCGACGGCGTCGATGCCCTCGCGCCCGGACAGCATGGTGTCGAGGATCACGGCGAAGGTGGTGCGCATGGTTTCGCGCCCGACGTCGACGACTGAGCCGGCCGGGAGGGCGCGCAGGCGGTCGCGCGTCGCTTCCGCCGCGGCGATCATCGCCGGCAGCATGGCGGCGAGCTTGTCGTGGGCGAAGGCCGGCGACAGGGCGCGGCGCTGCCAGCGCCAGTCCGCCCCATCCGCCGTGAGCAGCCCGTCGCCGAGCGCGGCGCCGAGGACGCGCTTGGTTTCCTCGCTTTTGGCCAGGTGGTCGGCCTGGCGTACGATCACCTCGTGGATCAGCGCGGGATCGCTGAGGTAGGCGCGTCGCCGCCCGGCGTTCTCCGTCACCACCATGCGCTCGGTGAAGCTCGCGCGCGGGATCGCGGCGAGCGGGTCGCGCACGATCGTGGCGAGCAGCCGCAGGGTGGAGCGGCGCACGGCGACGATGCCGGGCGCCGGGGTGCGAGCTGGGCCGGGCGCCGGGGCGGCGTCGTCCGGGCGGGGCGCACCAGCCTCCACCGCGCGGGAGGGCAAGCGCGTGCTCAGTGCGCGAGGATGGCGAGGAGCAGCAGGGCGACGATGTTCGTGATCTTGATCGCCGGGTTCACCGCCGGGCCGGCGGTATCCTTGTAGGGATCACCGACCGTGTCACCGGTCACCGACGCCTTGTGGGCGTCGCTCCCCTTCAGGTGTCGCACGCCGTCCTTGTCGATGAAGCCGTCCTCGAAGCTCTTCTTGGCATTGTCCCAGGCGCCGCCGCCCGAGGTCATGGAAATGGCGACGAACAGGCCGTTGACGATGACGCCGAGCAGCGAGGCCCCGAGCGCGGCGAAGGCCGAAGCCTTGGACCCCGAAATGAACAGCACGCCGAAATACACCACCACCGGCGCCAGCACCGGCAGAAGCGAGGGCAGGATCATCTCCTTGATTGCCGCCTTGGTGAGGAGGTCGACGGCGCGGGCGTAGTTCGGGCGCGAGGTGCCGGCCATGATGCCCGCATCCTCGCGGAACTGGCGGCGCACCTCCTCGACCACCGAACCGGCGGCGCGCCCGACCGCCGTCATCGCCACGCCGCTGAACAGGTAGGGGATGAGGCCGCCGAAGATCAGGCCGGCGACGACGTAGGGGTTCGACAGGTCGAAGGAGATGGGGCCGACGCCGGCGAAGTACTTGAACTGATCGGCGTGCGCCGAGAAGTAGTTCAGGTCGAAGGAGTAGGCGGCGAACAGCACCAGGGCGCCGAGGCCGGCCGAGCCGATGGCGTAGCCCTTGGTGACCGCCTTGGTGGTGTTGCCGACGGCATCCAACGCGTCGGTTGAGTGCCGCACCTCCGGCGGCAGGCCCGCCATCTCGGCGATGCCGCCGGCATTGTCCGTCACCGGCCCGAAGGCGTCGAGTGCGACGATCATACCGGCGAGGCCGAGCATGGTGGTGACGGAAATGGCAAGGCCGAACAGGCCGGCGAGCTGGAAGGTCGCGATGATGCCGCCGATGATGACGAGCGCCGGCAGCGCCGTCGACTCCAGCGACACGGCGAGACCCTGGATGACGTTGGTGCCGTGCCCCGTCACGGAGGCCTGGGCGATCGACACCACCGGGCGCTTGCCGGTGCCGGTGTAGTACTCGGTGATGACGACGATGAGCGCGGTGACGATGAGGCCGACGATGCCGCAGCCGAACAGCCGCAGCCCCGTCAGCGGCGTGCCGTTGGCGGTACCGATCGTGCCGAAGCCGACGGTGAAGAAGGTCGCGATGGCGAGGCCGACGATCGACAGCAGGCCGGTCACCACCAGCCCCTTGTAGAGCGCGCCCATGATCGAGTTGTTGGCGCCGAGCTTCACGAAATAGGTGCCGGCGATGGAAGTGACGATGCAGGTGGCGCAGATGGCGAGGGGGTAGAGCATCGCCATGCGCAGCACCGGCTGCTGGCCGAAGAAGATGGAGGCCAGCACCATGGTCGCCACCACGGTGACGGCGTAGGTTTCGAAAAGGTCCGCGGCCATGCCGGCGCAGTCGCCGACATTGTCGCCCACGTTGTCGGCGATGGTGGCGGGGTTGCGCGGGTCGTCCTCGGGGATGCCGGCCTCGACCTTGCCGACGAGGTCGGCGCCGACGTCGGCGCCCTTGGTGAAGATGCCGCCGCCGAGACGCGCGAAGA
>CAXTFM010000098.1:0-12786 GCA_964243435.1 uncultured Beijerinckiaceae bacterium | reverse complement strand
GGTCAGCGCGTTGAGCAGCGAGGACTTGCCGACGTTGGAGCGTCCGGCGAAGGCGATCTCCGCCGGGCCTGTCGGCGGCAGCCCGTCGGACTTCGCCGCCGCCCAGGTGAACTGGCATTCGGCGGCGAACAGCTTGCGTCCGACCTCGCTCAGCTCCGCCGCTTGCAGGGCGGCACGCGCGGCGGCGGACGACTGTTCGGTGTCGGACATGTCGAAACCTTCCCGCCTACTCGCCCGGCGCGATCTCCTCCTTGCCGCCCTTGGCGGCGACGTCGAGCTTGTGCACGTCCGACTTGCTCTTCGCCACCGCGGCGGGGCTCGTCGCGGTCTTGCGCCGGAACATGCCGCGGAGATTGTCGAACAGCTCTAGCCTCACCCCAGCGCGCTTCATGATCAGCGACTGCTGAATCAGCGTCAGCGTATTGTTGGTCGTCCAGTACACCACGAGGCCGGACGGGAAGGTGCCGAGCATGAAGGTGAAGATCACCGGCATCCAGCTGAACATGGTTTTCTGCACCGGATCGGTCGGCTCCGGGTTCATCTTCATCTGGAGGAACATGGAGATGCCCATGATGATGGGCAGGATGCCGATCGCGAGGAAATGCCCGACCACCGGCAGCGTGGTCGGGTTGAAGGGCAGCAGGCCGAACAGGTTGAAGACGTTGGTCGGGTCAGGCTGTGAAAGGTCGCGGACCCACAGGGTGAAGGGCGCTTGCCGCATCTCGATGGTGACGAACAGCACCTTGTAGAGTGCGAAGAAGACGGGGATTTGGATCACCATCGGCAGGCAGCCGGCGACGGGGTTGATCTTCTCCGCCTTGTAGATCTTCATCATCTCCTGCTGCTGGCGCATCTTGTCGTCGGGATAGCGCTCCTTGAGCGCAGCGAGTTGCGGCTGCGCGGCCTTCATCTTGGCCATCGACATGTAGGAGCGGTTCGCCAGCGGGAAGAACACCAGCTTGACGAGGAAGGTCAGGCCGATGATGGCGAGGCCGAAATTGCCCAGCACCTTGTAGATGTTGTCGAGCAGGGCGAACATCGGCTTGGTGATGAACCACAGGTAGCCCCAGTCGATCATCAGGTCGAACTTCTTGATGCCCTGCGCCTCGTAGGCGTTGAGCAGGCTCGACACCTTGGCCCCGGCAAAGACGCGCGCGCTCGCGGTCGCGTCGCCCTGCGCCGGCACGACAAGGGGCTGCATGATCGTCGCGGTCTGATAGGTCTTTTCGCCGCTGCCGAAGACGGAGTAGTCAGCCTCGAAAGGCTGCTGCTGGTCGGGGATCAGCGCGGTCGCCCAGTACTTGTCGGTGAAGCCGGCCCAACCGCCGGTGCCGCTTGCCTTGCTGGTACCGCCGGCCTCCTTCTCGATCTTGGCATAGGTGATCTCCTGCTCGGAGGTGCCGACATAGCCGACATAGCCCTCGTGGAGCACGGAATAGCCGGAGGTCGGCGGCGTGCCCTCGCGGACGGCCAGCGCGTAGGGCGTTAGCGTGACGGGCGTCGTCCCCGTGTTCGCGACGGTCTGCCTCACCGTGAACATGTAGTCGGCATCGACCGCGATCATGCGCGTGAACACGAGGCCGTGCCCATTGTCCCAACTCAGCGTCACCGGCGTCGACGGCGTCAACCGGTCGCCATCGGTTTTGGTCCATACCGTCGACGGGGTCGGCACCGCGGTGCCGCCGCCGGGCGGCGGCACGAAGCCCTGCTCGACGTAATATGCGTCCGGCGCGCCGTGCGGGGAGAGCAGCACGATGTGCGGACTGTTCTTGCTCGGCGTCTCCCGATATGACTTGAGCGACAGGTCGTCGAGCCTGGCGCCGGTCAGCGCGATCGAGCCCTCGACCGAGGGGGTGTCGATGGCGACGCGCCCACCACCGGCGGCAAGGGCGTCGGCGCGCGTGCGGTGTGCGGCCGGCGTTTCGGGCGCAATGCCGCCCTGCGGCGGCGCGTTCACCGTTTGCGGCGGCACGGCGCCGGGCGCGCCGGGCGCCGCGGGCTTGCCCGGCGCGGTGGCGAGCTGGGCCTGGTTCTGCCGGTCCTTGTCGAGCTGCGGCTTGGCATAGAAGTAGTTCCAGCCGAAGACGACCACCACGGACATGAGCAGGGCGAGGTAGTAGTTCTTGGTGTCCGTTTTCATGACGTGAACTTGGTCCTTTCGAGCGTGCGCCCCGCCGGGCTCGCGCTCTTGGCACTTTTTGGATCAGCGCCCGGCACCTCGGCGCGGCACGTCTCGCCGCCCCCCGTATCGACCGCAGTTGCATCGGTCCGCCCGTCCGCCTTGCCCCGGCGCCGCACGTTGCGGCCCGCCTTGGACGGACCGCGCGCGAGCCCCTCGGCGCTTCGATGGACGGCGGTGACGGCGCGGGCAAGCTCGCGCATCAAATCGGCGAAGGGTAACCGGATTGCGTCCAGTCGCCCGACGATCACGTAATCATTGCCGGGCTGCAGCGGAAGTTCGGGCGACAAGCGCACCGCTTCGCGCAACCGGCGCCGGGCGCGATTGCGGACCACGGCGCAACCGACCTTCTTCGTCAGGGTAAACCCGATGCGGGCTTCCCCTTTCTCGTCCCGCTCAGCCGTTTGCACCGTCAACGCCTTGCCATGCCAGCGGCGGCCCTTGCCGACGTGGAGGAAGTCGGCCCGGCGCGTCAGCCGCAGGGGTGCGGAGGTGAGTTCCCGCACTGCCGGGTCGACCGGGACCTTGCCGCGGAGATCCGCAACCTCGGACATGGGTTGGGCAGGATGATTGCCGGACTGGTCACCTGGGCCGCGCATGGCGTAACCCTTTCAAGCGCCGCCGTGGTCGGACGCGCGTGAAACGCGTCGTCGAACGTCTGGTCGCAGGCCCCGGGTCAGGCCGATAGGCGCTTACGGCCGCGCGCCCGACGCGCCGCGACCACCCGACGACCACCAACCGTCGCCATCCGGGCTCGGAAACCGTGGCGGCGTTTTCGCACGAGCTTCGAGGGCTGGTAAGTACGTTTCACCGTAAAACAACTCCAAGCCGGGCGACGCCAGTGCGCCGGCTCCGGGCACATAGCGCAGGTCGGCGGCGCGATCGATCGAGGCTGCACAGGGGTAGGCGCGACCGGCCGTCGACGCGTTCAGCCCGATTGGCCGTCTTATGGGGGAAGGCATGCGCCGAGTCAATTTGACGTCGCCCGGCTCGCGACGCGGTCCGCCGATCGGCCCTCGCCGCAGCTCTTCGTTGACTTGCCGTAGAGCCCGGCCCAGCCTTCCTGGTTTCCGAGATGCGCGGCGACCGCCGGCATCGCGACGCAATTGGGAGAGCGGTCATGACGCTGCGCGTTTCGGGCAAGAATCTCGCGATCGGCGAGGCCCTGCGAAGCCACGTGCACGGCAAGATCGACGGCGTCCTTGCCAAGTACCGTGCCGGTTTGCCCACCGGCCACGTGACGATCGAGCCGGAGGGGTCCGGCTACCGGGCAGATTGCACGCTGTTCCTCAAGGCCGGCATCACGTTGCAGGTGGAAGCCGTCGCCCACGAGCCCTACGCCAGCTTCGACAAGGCGGCGGAACGCATCGAACGACGGCTGCGCGACCATCGCAAGCGCGTGCAGGGTCGCCATGGCGACGGCCACGCCGGCGGCATCGCGGCGGACGCGGAGGTACTGCCGCCCGTCTCCGAAATCGACGCCGACGACGCGTCGGAGGACGACGGGAACACCTTTCCGGCGGTGGTCGCGGAACCCGCCAACGGCTTCGCCGAAATGACGGTCGCCGCCGCCGTCCGCACCCTGGACGAGGCGGCCTGCCCGGTGGTGGTGTTTCGCTATGCCGAGAACCGCCGCATCAACATCGTGTACCGGCGTCCCGACGGCAACATCGGCTGGATCGACCCGCTTGGCTTGGCGAAGGATTGATCGGCACCTTCTACCCACCTGTACAGGCAGCTGGCCCGACGCTAAGAATCGGCTTCGTCCATGGCTGTCCGATCGCGGGTGTACCTCGACCGCTGGGCTCGGTGGGCGAATCGCCGGCGTCGCGCATTCGCGGAGCCATGTCGGATGCCGCAACGCTTGCGCGTTCAGTCGCATTCTGCGAGGCGCGCGGACCATGTGGGGGACGACCAGCGCGCGTATATTGGGTGCCAGTGATTGCGATGACCCTGACAGATCTGATCACGCGCGATGCGATCCTGCCGTCACTGAAGGTCGCCACCAAGAAGCAGGCGCTTCAGGAGTTGAGCGATCGGGCGGCCGTGGCCTGCGGCCTGCCGGCACGTGAGATCTTCGACGCTTTGCTGCAGCGCGAGCGGCTGGGATCGACGGGCATCGGTAATGGCATCGCGATTCCCCATGGCAAGATCCCCAAGGTCGAACGGATCGCCGGCGTGTTCGCCCGGCTGGAGAAGCCGATCGATTTCGAATCCCTCGACGGCGAGCCCGTCGACCTCGTGCTGCTGCTCGTCGCACCCGAATCCGCCGGGGCCGACCACCTCAAGGCGCTGGCACGGGCAGCGCGGCTGCTGCGCTCCCAGGCGATCACGTCCAAGCTGCGCATGACGCGCGATGCGGGGGTGATCTTCTCACTGCTCGCGGAGGAACCGCGCTCCAACGCCGCCTGACCTCAGCGAGGCAGACACCCCGTGGCTTCGGCGATGCCCACAGCAGCGCCGAACCGCTTGGCGTCAAACATCCCACCGCCGAACTGCTTAGCGCCAAGCGCGACGCGCGTAGTCGATTGCGTAGCGCTCGGGCGTGGCAGCGAGCGCGGCGAGCCCGCGCAGCACGATGTCGTCGGTGGTGACGAGGGCCGTCGAGACCTTGCGAAGAAGGGTGCCAAACGGTGCCTTGTCCTCGAAGCGGGCGCGGAATGCAGCGGGATCGAGCAGGGGCAGCAGGCGCGGCAGCACGCCGCCCGAGAAGATCACGCCGCCCGTAGCCAGGAACGCCATGGCGATGTCGCCGGCGTAGCGTGCGGCGAGCAGCCAGAACAACCGCACCGTGGCCGCCTCCTCCCCGCGCGGGTCGGCCAGGGCCTGCCTAACGAGCGCGGCCTGGTCGATCGCTGGCGCGACCATCCCGCGCGCGGTGAAACGGGCCTGATGCAGGCGCGCCAGCCCGGGGCCGGACAGCACGGTTTCGGCGCTGACGCGCCCGTGCGGCATGACGGAAATGTGCGGCCAGATCGCGCCCTCCTCGGCGCCGACGGGGCCGAAATCGACGTGGCCGGCCTCGCTCGCCAGGGCGAAGTGCTTGCCGTCGACTTCGAGCAAGGCGGCCGCACCGAGCCCGGTGCCGGGGCCGAGCACGAGGCGGACGCCGCGCTCGCTCGGGGTGGCCTCGCCGATGGCGTGGACCCAATCCGCCTCGATGATCGGCAGCGTCAGCGCCTGCGCCTCGAAGTCGTTGAGGATCAGCCCCTGCTCCAGGCCGACTGCCTCCGCGACGGCGGGACCGTCGATGTTCCAGTGCGCGTTGGTCATGTCGACGCGACGGGCGTCGACCGGACCGGCGGCGCAGGCGATGAGGCTGCGGGGGTGGTCGGCGAAGCGCGGCAGGACGTCGGCGATCGCCGCTTCCAGGCTCGGAAAGTCGTGGGTGGCGCGATGCTCGGGCGGCGACGGCGTCGCGCCGGGCTCGGCGACCAGGGCGAGGCGCGCATTGGTGCCGCCGATGTCGGCGACCAGGAGCGGAAAAGGAAAGGGCAAGGCGCCGACCTCTTGAGAACCGTGGAGCGCGCCGACCCTTGTACATGACGTGCGGCATTGCGCCACCCTGCAGCGGCCGGTTCCATGGATCGGTTCGATAGAGGAAGCACCGGCACCTCGTCGCCTACGCCCGCTCGGAGGCGCAGTGCGGTGGAGTGCCCTCGTCAAAACATCGCGCAAGCTGGCGCGCGAGGCTGTGACGTTCGCTGAGGGCACGAACCCACGCGAGGTGATGCGGGCGAGGATCGCCGACGTCCGGCGCGGCGAGCCTACCCTGCGGAATGCGCGCGAGCACCACCGGCCCGGTTCCGTGGCGGCCGACACCTACGACGTGCCGATGACGGCGCCTAACGATCGAGATCAACCTGCTTGGAAGCATGAGCGAACCGGCGCCATCGAAAGCCGTGCCGGGTGGCGGCGTGTTGTGGTAGGCGATGCGCGCACCCTGGCCCCGCGGAACCCCGAACCGAGCTCATGTCCGACCTCCTCGCCCTTGAACGCTCCACTCTCGATGCGGTCGCCGCCGCGCCGGACGAGGCGGCCCTCGAAGGGGTGAGGGTATCGGCCCTCGGCAAGAGGGGCTCGGTCTCGGCGCTGCTGGCAACGCTCGGCAAGATGGCGCCGGACGAGCGCCGTGCCCGGGGCGCCGCGATCAACGCCCTCAAGGACCAGGTCGTGAGCGCCCTCGATGCGCGCCGCACGGCATTGAAGGCGCAGGCGCTCGACGCCAGGCTCGCCGCCGAGGTGGTCGACGTCACCTTGCCCGTGCGCCCGAGCCCGCTCGACACCGGGCGCATCCACCCGATCACGCAGGTGACGGAGGAACTGACGGCGATCTTCGCCGACATGGGCTTTGCCGTCGCCGAGGGGCCGGACATCGAGGACGACGATTACAACTTCACAAGGCTGAACTTCCCGCCGGACCACCCGGCGCGGGACATGCACGACACCTTCTTCTTCCCCGCCGCGCCCGACGGCACGCGCAAGCTGCTGCGCACCCACACCAGCCCGGTGCAGGTGCGCACCATGCTGGCCTCCAAGCCGCCGATCCGGGTGATCTGCCCCGGACGCACCTACCGCTGCGACTCCGACCAGACCCACACGCCGATGTTCCACCAGGTCGAAGGCTTGGTGATCGACCGCACCGCCAACCTCGGCAACCTGAAGTGGGTGCTGCAGGCGTTCCTGCGCGCCTTCTTCGAGGTGGCGGAGGTGGAGATGCGCTTCCGCCCGAGCTTCTTCCCCTTCACGGAACCGTCGATGGAGGTCGATATCCGCTGCGACCGCCGCGAGGGCGAGATCCGCTTCGGCGAGGGCGACGACTGGCTCGAGATCCTCGGCTGCGGGATGGTGCATCCCAACGT
Source organism: uncultured Beijerinckiaceae bacterium (assembly GCA_964243435.1). Taxonomy (GTDB): domain Bacteria; phylum Pseudomonadota; class Alphaproteobacteria; order Rhizobiales; family Beijerinckiaceae; genus RH-AL1. Next base: position 5,745 of record CAXTFM010000098.1, on the reverse strand, counting down.
GCTGGGCAATTGCGGCATCGACCCCGACACCCACCAGGGCTTCGCCTTCGGCATCGGCATCGACCGCCTCGCCATGCTGAAATACGGCATGCCGGACTTGCGCGCCTTCTTCGAGAACGACATCCGCTGGCTCAGGCACTACGGCTTCCGCCCACTCGACGTGCCGAGCCTGATCGGCGGCCTGACGAGCTAGCTCAGCGGTAGGCGCGCAGGAAGAAGAACGCCGTCATCGCCATCGCGAGCGACACGGTTGCGGCGCGCACGGCGACCGGCGGCAATGCCTTGCCGATGTGTGCGCCGCCGTACCCGCCGACGAGCGCGCCGATGCCGAGGGCCAGCGACTCCGGCCAGCGCACGGCGCCGGCGAGGACGAAGCAGGTGACGGCGACGGTGTTGTAAGCGCTCACCATCAGCATGCGCGGCGGGTTCAGCGCCTTGATGTCGGCGTCGTCGAGCACGCTCCAGGCGGCGATCATCATCAAGCCGGCGGCCCCACCGAAATAGCCGCCGTAAACGCCGAGCAGGGTCTGCACGATCAGCACCGTTGCCGGCCCCGCGCGGAAGCGGGCACGCAGGATCGAGCCGAGCCGCCCGCCGAGGGCGATGGCCAGCGTGGCAACCAGCAGCAGCCAGGGCAGCACCCGGTCGAACAGCGTCGAGGGCGTCCACAGCAGGAGCAGGGCGCCGGCGAAGCCGCCGACGAGCGTCGCCACCAGCGTCGGGCGTAGCGGTACGCCGCACACCTGACCGAGCCCGTCCCTATAGACGAGGGTGCTGGCGATGCCGCCGGGATAGAGCGCGAGGGTGCTCGACGCGTTTGCCGCGACCGAGGGCAGGCCGACGGCGATCAGCGCGGGAAGCGTGACGAAGCTGCCGCCGCCGGCCATGGCGTTCATCGCGCCGGCGACCACGCCGGTTCCGAACAGCGGCAACCATACATCCATTCCCCGTCATGCGCGGCGGACGGGGCGCGCCGCAACCTCGATCTCGGCGCGCCGGCGCGGCCGATCGGACACGGGGGGCGCCTAGCCGGCGGGCGCCGGCACCGGCGCGGGGGTGCGCACGTCGACCACGGTATGGCCGCTGAGCACATCCTTCGCCGTGGCGAGGTCGATGTCCTTCTCCCAGGCGGCGATCACCACGGTCGCCACGCAGTTGCCGATCAGGTTGCCGAGCGCGCGCGCCATGCCGATGAACCAATCGACGGAGAGCACCAGCACCAAGCCGATGGCGGGCACCGCCGGCACGGCGTTCAACGTCGCCGCCAGGATCACGATCGCCGATCCCGGCACGCCGTGCGCGCCCTTGGAGGTGACGAGCGAGATACCGAGCACCAGCATCAGGTCGCCGAAGCTGAGGTGGACGTTGGTCGCCTGCGCGATGAACACCACGGCCAATGTGAGGTAAATGGAGAACGCGTCGAGGTTGAAGGAGTAGCCGGTGGGCACCACGAGGCCGACCACCGACGACTTGATGCCCATCGCCTCCAGCTTGCGCATGATCTGCGGCAGCACGGCATCGGACGAGGCGGTGGCGAGCACGATGGTCAGTTCCTCCCGCAGGTAGGCGAGGAAACGGAAGATGCTCAGGCCCGACATCACGCGCATCACGGTGCCGAGCACCACCAGCACGAACACGGCGACCGACACCCAGAACACGGCAACCAACGAGGCGAGTTGCTCCAGCGACCCCACGCCGTACTTGCCGACGGTGTAGGCCACCGCGCCGAGCACGCCGAGCGGCGCGGTGCGCACGATCAGCCCCATGGCGCGGAACAGCACCACCGAGATGGCGTCGACGCCGCGGGTGACGCCGCGCCCGACCTCGCCGACCAGCGACAGGCTGACTCCGAAAAGGATGGCGAAGAACAGCACTTGGAGCACGTCGTTGCGCGCCAGCGCGTCGAAGGAGGTGGTCGGGATGATGTTGAGGATGAAGCCGCCAAATCCGCCGCCCTGGAGCTTGTGGGCATTGTCGGCGTAGCTCGAGAGTGCCTTGGCGTCGAGGCTCGCCGTGTTGATGTTCATGCCTTCGCCGGGGTGCAGCAGGTAGGCGAGCAGCAGGCCGACGGCGAGGGCGAGGGTGGTCATCACCTCGAAGTAGATCAGTGCCTTGCCGCCGACGCGCCCGACCTTCTTGAGGTCACCCGCCCCCGCGATGCCGTGCACCACCACGCAGAACACGATGGGCGCGACGATCATGGAGATCAGCTTCAGGAAGGCGTCGCTAAAGAACTTGAGGCCGATCGCGAAGCCCGGCGTCAGCATGCCGAGCACGATGCCGAGGATCAAGGCGACCACGACCTGCACGAACAATGAACCGTACCACGGGCTCTTGGCGGGCGCGGCATCTGCGGTGACGGCTTGGATCATGATCGAAATCCCGGCGAGGGTCATCGCCGAGCAAACGCCGTGCCTGAAACCATGCCGCGCCCCTTGGCCTTCTACCCCGCTGGATCGAGGGACACGGGCGGGAAGGCCACCTCGTCGCAATTCGCGCCGGGACCGTCGCGGTCGACGACGAGGAAGTCCTGCGTCGGCTGCAGGACGAGAAGGGGATGGTGCCACACGCCGGCGCGGTAGTTCACGCCCTGGCCGCCGCCCGCCCTGAAGCAGCGCAGCCGCCACGGCGCGGCGTCCGATATGTCGCCGACCACGACCAGCCAGTCGAAGGGCTGGAGCGGGAAGAAGCACTGCGATCCCAGGGGATGACGTTCCAGCATCGCGACCGCGAACGGGAAGGGTCGCCGCCGGCCGGCGAAGATCGACACCACCGCCCGCCCGTCGGCCGCGGCGATGTCGGCGAGGGCGTGGAAGCGGTCGGTGGTGCCCCCGTTGATGGTGCGCAGCTCCGCGCCGTCGCGCTCCATGACGTCGCCATAGGGCTGGAACGCCGCCCGGGTCAGCGGCTCGATGGCGAGGATCACGCCGTTGGGAGCCCGAACACGCGAAAGCGCGAGATGCCGCCGTCTGGGTGCATATTGAGGCGGACGTGGCTCACCGGACCGAGCGCGGCGAGGAGGTCGTGCGCGAAGCCGTGAACGTGGTCGGCGCGCGCCGGTTGCGGCGCGAGCATGTCGGGCCAGAACATCGACTGGTTGACGACCGCGTCGTCGGAGAGCGCCGCGGCGAGCGCCGCCGGACAGGCCTGGAGCGACACCCTGTCGGGGTAGTTGCCCTTGTAGTGCGCCGTGTCGACCTCGACGCGCCGGATCACCCCCGGCGTTCCCAGCGCGACGACCATCCAGTCGTGGCCGGGGTCGCGGCGGCGCCGCGTTTCCCAACCGTCGCCCATGTCGCGCCCGCGCCCTTGCGTGAGGATCACGGAGGGGTCGCCGTAATGGGCGTCGCTGTAGCCGAGGATGCGTCCGCCGTGACGCAGGGCGGAGAGTTCGACCTCCGCCGCCCGTGTGCCGTGGTCGGCGACCGGGCGGCCATAGGCGCGCAGCCGTGCCACCCCGCCGTCGGGGAAGATCGACAGCCGCAGCCAGCGCACCGGCCCGATGTCGGCGACGTGATGGACGTGACGCGCGTCCGGCCCGAGCGGCACCGACAGCAGGGGCAGCCATCGGCTCGCCGCCGTCGGCGTGCCTTCGTCGGCACAGCCTTCCACCGCCGCGCCGGGCGGGTAGTTGCCGGTGAAGTGCCGCGTGTCGACGTCGATGAAGGCGACCACGCCGGCGACGCCGAGGCGCAGCAGGCACCAGTCGTGGCCGAGCTGCCGCCGCCGCCGCGTTTCCCAGCCGTCCACCCACTTGCCGTTCTCGTCGTACTTGCCAGGGACGAACACGGGGTCGGCGTCGCCGATCAACCGCTCGCGCGCGCCGAAGAACTCGTCGGACGCCGCCACGACGGTGGTGCCGAGCCGCGGCGAGGCGAGGTTGACGAGGCGGGCGAGCATCTTGGCGAGGGTGGCGTCGATCATGAAATCCTTGTCCGGCGCGGGCGCGTGACGCAGGGTGGCGGACGACGCGCGACAACGCAACGGTGGTGATGGACCACGCCGTGCCGAACGCGCCAAGCCGCGACCGGCACCGGAGTTGCGTACCGCTCGGCGTGATCGGATGATGGCGGCATGAACCTGACCCCCCGCGAAAAGGACAAGCTGCTCGTCGCCATGGCCGCCGAGGTCGCGCGCCGCCGCCTCGCCCGCGGCGTGCGGCTGAACTACCCCGAGGCGGTCGCGCTCATCACCGACTTCGTGGTGGAGGGTGCGCGCGACGGGCGCACGGTAGCCGAGCTGATGGAGGCCGGCGCTCACGTCGTCACGCCCGACCAGGTGATGGAGGGCATCGCCGCGATGATCCCCGACGTGCAGGTCGAGGCCACCTTCCCCGACGGAACCAAGCTCGTCACCGTGCATCAGCCGATCCGCGGCGCGACGACCGGCCTTGTGCCGGGCGAGGTGGCCGTCACCGCCGGCGACATCACGATGAACGCCGGACTGGACGTGACGGAGCTGGACGTCGCCAATACCGGTGACCGCCCGATCCAGGTCGGCTCGCACTACCATTTCGCCGAAACCAACCCGGCGCTCGCCTTCGACCGCGCCGCAGCGCGCGGCAAGCGCCTCGATATCGTCGCCGGCACGGCGGTGCGCTTCGAGCCGGGGCAGACGCGCCCCGTGCGCCTCGTGCCGTTCGGCGGCACGCGGGAGGTGTACGGGTTCCGCGGCGAGGTGATGGGAGCGCTCGGCTGATGTCTGCCACCCTGCCCCGCGCCGCCTATGCCGACATGTTCGGCCCAACCACCGGCGACCGCGTGCGCCTCGCCGACACCTCGCTTTTCATCGCCGTCGAGCGCGACTTCACCATTTACGGCGAGGAGGTGAAGTTCGGCGGCGGCAAGGTGATCCGAGACGGCATGGGCCAGGGGCAGACCACGCGGGCGCAAGGCGCGTCGGACACGGTCATCACCAACGCCCTCATCCTCGACCACTGGGGCATCGTAAAGGCCGACGTGGCGATCCGCGACGGGCTCATCGCGGCGATCGGCAAGGCCGGCAACCCGGCGATACAGCCGAGCGTGACCATCCCGATCGGGCCGGGCACGGAGATCATCGCCGGCGAGGGTCGCATCCTCACCGCCGGGGGCATGGACTCGCACATCCACTTCATCTGTCCGCAGCAGATCGACGAGGCGCTTCATTCCGGCATCACCACCATGCTGGGTGGCGGCACCGGGCCGGCGACGGGCACCTTCGCCACGACCTGCACGCCCGGCCCCTGGCACATCGCGCGGATGATCGAGGCGGCCGACGCCTTCCCGATGAACCTCGGCTTCGCCGGCAAGGGCAACGCGGCGACGCCGGCCGGCCTCGTCGAGCAGGTCGAGGGCGGCGCCTGCGCGCTCAAGCTCCACGAGGACTGGGGCACCACGCCGGCCGCGATCGACTGCTGCCTGTCGGTGGCCGACGACCACGACATCCAGGTGATGCTGCACTCCGACACGCTCAACGAGTCGGGCTTCGTGGAGGACACGGTCGCGGCCTTCAAGGGCCGCACCATCCACGCCTTCCACACGGAGGGTGCCGGGGGCGGCCACGCGCCCGACATCATCACCGTGGCCGGGCTGCCCAACGTGCTGCCCTCGTCCACCAACCCGACGCGGCCTTTCACGGTGAACACGCTGGACGAGCACCTCGACATGCTGATGGTCTGCCATCACCTCGACCCGTCGATCCCCGAGGATCTCGCCTTCGCCGAGAGCCGCATCCGCGGCGAGACGATCGCGGCCGAGGACATCC
>CAXTFM010000097.1:0-12863 GCA_964243435.1 uncultured Beijerinckiaceae bacterium | reverse complement strand
CCAGGCTGACCCCCGAAGGATCTGCCGACGTAAACCCGCAGCAGGATGGCTCGGCGTGGTAGTTCGTCTCGAAGCCGGACGAAGGAACGGGCCGGCGGGTAACCCGTGCGCTTCTTCGAAGCACATGCGTGACTTCCCATGCTGCGCCGGCGTTGCAGCTCCAGTTCGCGCTTCAGTTCCGACGTTTGGGATACCTCGCCTCCGTGCCAAGCCGACTGCTCGAACGCGTGGTCGCCATCTCGTACGGGATGGCGTGCCACATCCTTTTCGTGCTCGGCGTCGGCACCATGATGTACGAGATGGCCTTCGGCATGAGCCAGTGCTGGGGAATGCTGCCCTCGCCCTGGGGGGCGATCGGAGACGGCGCCCTCCTCCTGCAATTCCCTATCCTGCATTCGCTCCTGCTGTCGCGAGGCGGGCGCAAGCTGCTGGGCCGGCTGGCGCCGTTCGGACTCGGCGCACGCCTGTCGACGACGACCTATGCGACGCTCGCCTCGATCCAGGTCGGGCTGCTGTTCGTGCTGTGGACGCCGAGCGGCGTCGTGTGGTGGCGTGCCGACGGCCCATGGCTGGCGGCGACCTTGGCGCTTTACGCCGCCGCGTGGCTGCTGCTGCTGAAATCCATCGTCGATGCAGGTTTTCCCGTCCAGGTGGGGCTGCTCGGCTGGTGGGCGGTGGTGCGCGGGCGCAAGCCGGTTTATCCGCCGATGCCGCGCGGCGGCCTGTTCCGCCTGTGCCGCCAGCCCATCTACGTGTCCTTCGCGCTGACGCTGTGGACCGTTCCGAGCTGGACGCCGGACCAGCTCGCGGTCGCCATCGTGCTGACGCTCTACTGCGTCCTCGGGCCGCTGTTCAAGGAAGCACGCTTCCAGCGGCTTTTCGGGGCGGAGTTCGCCCACTACCGCCGCGGCGTCCCCTACTGGCTGCCGTGGCCGCGCCGCGCGCCGCACTGATGGCTCTCACGCGTCGGCGGTGAGCGCCGGTGACGCGACCCCGTCCGCGAAGGCCCGGGATCGGACGAACAGCAGGGCGGCGATCGCTGCGACCGCGAAAAACGCGAGCAATGCCCACGCCTCGTTGATCGCCTGCGTCAGCGCCGCCCGTTTCACGTACCCCGACAGAAGCACCCTTGTTCCCTCGTCGAGGGGCAGTGCCGCGTGCGCGACGAACATGTCGACGGGCAGGCCGATCGCCTTCGCGGTGGCGACGTCCCCCGCCTTGAGCCGGTCCAGGATCGCCGTCGACACGACCGGCACGCGGCCATAGATCAGCGAGTCGATCGCCGCCAGCCCGACGGCACCCCCGAGGTTACGCATGAGGTTGAACAGCCCGCTGCCGTCGGCGACAAGGGCGGGCGCGAGGCGGCTGAGCGCGAGCTTCGTCGGGGCGAGAACGCAGAACATGATCGCGAGCCCACGGACCACCTGGGGCAGGAACATGCCGGCGAAATCCGTGTCGATCGTCTGAAACGCGCTGAGGCCGAGGCCGACGCCGAAGACGAGAAAGGCCGCGACGGTCAGCAGCCGGGAGTCGACGCGCAATTCGAGGAGGACGGCCAGCGGCGCCGTGACCAGCTGCACGACGCCGGTGACGAGCATGATTTCGCCGATCTCCAGCGCGCCGTGCCCGCGCACCAGGCCGAGGAAGACGGGCATGAGATAGATCAAGCCGAACAGTCCCGCACCGAGCATGAAGCTCAGGGCGCAGCCGACGGCGAAGCGCTTGTCGGAAAACAGCGCGAGATCAACGATCGGGTGCGCCGCGCGGCGCGTCCGCGCGACGAAAAGGCCGCCGCCGGCCAAGCTCAGCGCAAGCAGCGTCAGGATGAAGGGCGACAGCCAGCCGTTCTGCGGCGCCCGCGTGAGTGCGATCTCGAAGGCGGACAGCCCGATTGCCAGGGCGGCGAGGGAGACGACGTCGAGCGTGCGCAAATGGGCGAAGTCGGTCCGCTGCCGTGGCAGCAGGAGGCCGGCAACGATCGCGGCGACGATGCCGGGGCCGATGTTGATGAGGAACAGCCAGTTCCACTCGTAGGTTTCGGTGATCCAGCCGCCGACGACCGGGCCGACGGTCGGTGCGAGGACGGCGAGCACGCCGGCGAGCGTCGTCGCCAAAGTCTGCCGATGGACCGGGAACAGCAGGAACACCGCCGCGAAGACCGTCGGGATCAGCGTGCCGCCGGAGAAGCCCTGGAGCACTCGCCAGGCGATCAGTGCGGGAAAGCTCGTGCTCTGGGCGCAGCCGAACGAGGCGGCGGTGAAGAACGACACGGCAACCGCGAACAGCCAGCGCATGGAGAGCACGCGCGTCAGCACGCCGGTGAGCGGGATCGCGATCACCTCGGCGATGAGGTAGGCCGTCTGGATCCAGCTGATCGCCGCGTCGTCGATGTGCAGTGCGGCCGCTATCGTCGGCAGCGAGGTCGCCACGACCTGGACGTCGAGGATCGCCATGAACATGCCGACGCACATAGCCAGGAAGCCGGCCACGGTGCGTAATGGGATCGGTTGATCCGGTAGGGTGCTAGGCAGGACGTGCATTGAGCGCATCGCCGCCCAATGCCGCATTCTCCGCGCGGATGCGAATGAAAAGGACGCCGGCATTCACAACGGAGAACACCAGCGCGACGAATGGCAAGCCCAGGGCCAGCGGCAGCACCACGATCTCGGCGACGACCACCGCGTAGTTCGGATGCTTGAGCCAGCGGTAGGGACCGCGCGCGACGAGGGTTTCTCCGGGAATGACGACGATCCGCGTCGTCCAGCGCGCGCCAAGCGTCGCCAGCACCCAACCACGCATCGCCTGCAGCACCACGAACAGCGCCAACCATCCCAGCGCGACGGGCTTCGACCAGCCAAACAGCCAGAGGCTGGCGAGCCACAGCGTGTGGCAGGCGATGATCGCGGGATAGTGCTGCGGTGCGATCTCGATGCCGCCCCGGCGCATCAGGCCGCTGGTGTTGCGACGCGCAAGCACCAGCTCACCGAGCCGTTGGATCGTCACCAGTGCGAGGACAACGGGCGCGAGGGTCACGCCGCCCGCCGCAGCATCACGCAGCTCGACGTGAAACCCGGTCCCATCGCGTTGAGCACGGACCGTTCCGGCAACCCGCGTTTCAGCACCCGATCGAGGACGAACAGCACCGTCGGCGACGACATGTTGCCGTGGGCGGACAGGACCTCGCGTTCATGGTCGAGCGTGCCGGGGGGCAGCGCCAGCGCGCTTTCCAGAGCCACCACCACTCGCTTGCCACCGGGATGGCAGATGAAGCGGTCGACGTCCGTCATCACATGGCCGGAGCGGGCGAGGATGCCCGTGACCGCCGGCCCGACATGTTCCTGGGCGAAGGGCGGGATCGCCTGGGCGAAGACGACGCCGAGCCCTTCCTGTTCAACGTTCCAGCCCATGATGTCCAGCGTGCCCGGCCAGGTGTGCTCGCCGCTGGCCTCGACGGCAGCAAGGCCGCCATCGCCGGCGCGCAGCACGCAGGCGGCGGCCCCGTCGCCGAACAGGGCGGTCGCGACGATGTTGGCCTTGCTCAGCGTGTCGAGCCTGAACGACACGGTGCAGAGCTCGACCACGACGAGTAGCACGTTGGTGCCGGGGCGCGCCTCGGCGAGGCGGGCGGCGATCGAGAAGCCGGTGACGCCGCCGGCGCAGCCGAGCCCGAACAGCGGGACGCGCGTGATGCCGGGACGAAAGCCCATCTCGTCCATCACCAGCGCTTCGAGGCTCGGCGTCGAGATGCCCGTCGAACTCGCGAAGACCACGGTGTCGACCTCCGCGGCGCCGAGGCCGGCGTCAGCCAGCGCCCTGCGCGCCGCATCGATGAACAGCGCCTTGCCGCCTTGGACGAAGGCGGCGGTCCGTTCCGGCCAGCCGAGCGGCTGGGCGTACCATTCCAGCGGCTGTACGGATTGGCGGGTCACGATCCCGCTGCTCGCCCCGAAGACCCGCGACAAGCGCGCGAACTCCTCGTAGCGCGAGGCGAACATCGCGCCGGCGAACTTCGACACATCGGTCTGGGTGAGGACGTGGGGCGGCGACGCGGTGGCAACGGATAGCAGGTGCGCGGAAGTCTTCAATGCGTTCATGCCCATGGTGCCGTCGCTCAACTGCACGTCGAAAGCCTGCTGCAGTTCCTAGGGCTCCAGACCATTCGATGATATAGATGCACGTTAACGGCATCGTGTTTCCTGTGTTATCGCGCTTGCGTACCGGCTTGATTTGGCCGGCAATGCATGGTGATCGAGTTAATCTGGTCATTTCGACGCAGAGCGGTCGCGGATACTTCGATCGCCTCGCGACCAGGGGTGACGCGCGCAGGATCCGGCTGCTGCATGCACGCGTGCAGGCGGCACTTGGTCGTCAGCGCAGCTGTTCGAGCAATCCCGCCATCAGGTCGAGGCGCGGCGCGATCGACGAGACCAGCGCATGTTCGTGCAACGTGTGCGCGCCGTCGCCGTCGATGCCGAGCCCGTCGAGGGTTGGGATGCCGAGCGCGGCCGTGAAGTTGCCGTCGGAGCCGCCGCCCGAGCGCGGCGCTTCCAGAAGGTCGAGGCCGATTCCCGCGGCGATCCCGCGCGCCTTGTTAAACAGCGTGACGACGCCATCGCTGCGCTCATAGGGTGGCCGGTTCATGCCGCCGGTCACCGCCACCGTCACGTCGTCGCCGATGGAACGAAGATCCCGCAACGTGCGCTGGTACGCCTCGCCGTCTTCCGCCGTTTCCACCCGGAGATCGACGGTGAAACGGCACTGCTGGGGGATCACGTTCTCGGCCGTCCCGCCGGCAACCGTGCCGACCGACGTGGTCACGCCCCGGGCATAGTCCGTCATCGCCTCGATCGCGGTGATCTGCAGCGCCGCTTCGCGGATCGCGCTGCGGCCTTCGGCATGGCGCGAGCCCGCGTGCGACGGCCGCCCCTCGATCCTGACCTGGAAGCGCCCGACGCCCTTGCGCGAGGTCACCACGCGGCCGCCGTCGCGCGCGGGTTCCGTGACCAGCACGTAGGCGGAGGCGCGCCCGCATGCCTCGATCAGGGCGCGCGAGGTCGGCGAGCCGATCTCCTCGTCGGGCGTGAACAGGAAGGTGAGCGGCAGCGCGGCGGCGGAGGCGGCGACGCGCTTGAACGCCTGGAACGCCAGGTAGGCGCCCCCCTTCATGTCGTAAACGCCGGGGCCGTAAAGGCGATCGCCTTCGACCCGGACCGGCAGGTCGCGGTCAAGGGTCCCCACCGGATGCACGGTGTCGAGATGGGACAGGATCAGGACGCCCGGCCGGCAGGCCGCCGGCCCCGCCCGAAGCAGGAGCGCGTCGCCGAGGCCCTCGCGTCCCGGCACGCGTTCCACCGCGATGGCCGCATCGGCTGCCTCTCCGGCGACAAGGTCCATCATCCGGTTGATGCGCGACGCGTCGTGGGTCGGGCTTTCCTGGCGCAGCCAACGCGAGATGCCCTCGACCAATCCCCCGAGTTCCCGATCCATCTTCCAGTCCGTTGAGGAAACGGGCGGCACTCAAGCGCCGAACTGGACGCGAGGGTGCCGCACGGCGGCTGTCGAGTGTAGCCGAAAGGCCGGCGCTTGGCACGGTCGGCAAGACCGGCGGAAAACACGACGTCGTCGCGCCCGCGCCCGTCGGACAGGATGGCGCGGCATCCCAAGTCGCGATGCGCACGCGGTGCGCATCCAAGATCACGGTGCCGGCGACCTTGCACCCGACCAACCGTTCGCCGTGCACCTCGTGCCATCACCGGCGCGATCTTGACTGTGAGATCGCTGCGCGACGGTGCCGGTCGTGGGGCGTTGCGCCCGCAACCGATCGCCGGAGTCATCCCATGTACCAGAACACGCCAACCGTCGTCGTGGTGCTCGTGCCGCTCCATGGCGGCCTGCTGATGGTCCGCCGCGCCCTGCCTGGCGAAGGTCAAGGCAAGCTCGCCCTGCCGGGCGGCTACCAGATGCTGGGGCAGACGTGGCAGGAGGCGGGCGCGGCGGAGGTGCGCGAGGAGACCGGCGTACGAATCGAACCGGCGGCGCTGCGCGTGGTGGCGGTCGAGACCACGCCTGACCGGCGGCAGAACCTCGTCTTCTGCCGGAGCGCGGCGGTCACGCACGCGGGCGCGTTCAGCCATGACGCGGAAATCTCGGATGTGCTCGTCATCCGCGAGCCGGTCGAGACCGCGTTTCCATTGCACACGCGACAGGTCGCGGCGTTCTTCGGCCGGCGAAAGCGGCAGGACCGCGTGTCCGACCTTGCACGCGATCCGGCCCGACCCATCGGGTAGCGGCTTCGCAGTCCATCGTGCCGGGATAGGCGCGCCGCAAAGTGACGACAGGCAAGACCACGCTTCGACGGTCGTGCCGACGAGTGCGGCGGGCCTTCGACGAGCGGCGGCACAGGCGTGGGCGGGCTTCCACCTGCGAGGCGTCTCCCCGGCGCACGTGGGACCACAACTGACCCCGTCGCGCCCGATGTCGTCCCGCAACGCCGCTCTGCATCTTCGATGACGTCCGCCTCGTGCCGGGCGCTGAAGCGTCGCCGGCAACGAATGTCTTAGATGCGTACTGTAGAAAACGTTATCATTCATCAAGTAGAGCGCAGTACCACGCAATGATAAAAGTTACGGATGGATAGCAAGACGGCATTCTCGTTCGACGTGAAAACAAGCCGGATCGTCTGTTTGGAAAAGGACGGGGTGTTCACTCACGGTGCCCCCGACCCGACACGGCTCGAGATCAGGGCGATCGATGATCGCGGCGAGATCCAGGTGCTCATCTTTGAGCAAAAGGCGTTCGAGGCGCTGACCGGCGTTCTGCGCTGTCTCGCAAAGGCGTTTCCCGACGCTTTTCCGCGGTGAACGTCAGAGGGTTCGCTTCACCCACTCGCCTTTGAGCGACAGCGTGGCCCGATAAATGACGTCGCCCGCCTCATCGCGCACGGCGGCGAAGAACTCGCGTCGGTCGCCGTTCGGCATCTGCTCACTCGCCATGCCGGGAAGAGCGTCGAGGGCGTACCTGCGCGCCGTTTCATCGTCCGCAAGCATGATGCCGTCCTCGTCGTGGACAAGCTGGTCGTCGTCGTCCGTATCGAAGAAGTAGCGCGGCACGACGGGTCTCCTCGGAACGGCCGCCGAAAAGTTAACGCAAATCGATTGGCAGATGCCTTCGCAAATGACAGGTTGAGCGGCTTGGTACGATACAAGACAGAACCACTCATCAGCGCTGCGACGTTTCCTTTGCCGCTGAAATAAACACGTCTTGGCGTCCCTGTATCTTCCCCGAGAATTACCTAAAGATATCGCGTTCGTGCGTTCCACTGCCTATATTGAATTATCGCAGGCTGATCGCATCAGGCGCCAGCGACAGTGAGAGGCTCGCGCTCGCGCCTGTCCGCGTGGAGCGCATCATGGCCCGCTACTTCTTCGACATCTACGACGACAAGGAACCGCAGATCGACACGGACGGCGTCGAGTTCGCCAGCCTGGAGGCGGTCCGCAAGGAAGCGCAGCGCCTGCTCCCCGACGTCGCGCGCTCCGAAATCCCGGAGGACGGCGACCGGCGCTCGTTCGTGGTCGTGGTCAGGGACGAAACTCATCACAGCATCTATGCGGCGACCCTGACCTACACCGGCCTCTGGTTCGTGGCCTGAGCACGTCGCGGCGCGGGCTTCGCCGCATTCAAGGCTGACCACGGCCCTGCATGTGCAGGTAGTTCGAGCGGAAGTCGCTGAAGGCCCACAGGCGACCGATATTGGGAATGGTCAGACGCCGCGACTTGATGATGATGAGTTCCCGCTCGCGCAGGCTGCGCAGGACGCGGTTCACGTGCACCGGCGTGAGGCCGATCGCTTCGCCGATCTGGGATTGCCTGACGGGGAAGTCGCACTCGTTGTTGTCGGCGAGGTCCAGCGCCCTCAGTCGGAGGTGCCACTCGCACAGGAAGTGCGCCAGCCTTTGCTCGGCGCCTCGCTGCCCGATGTTGGTCAGCCAGTCGCGCCCGGTCGACTCGTTGACCAATGTGACCATCAGCAGCGCGCGCGAGATCGCGGGTCGCTCCAGGAGCGCGAGTACGTCAGCCCGCGGCAGCTTGATCAGTTGCGTCTCGGTCAGCGTGGCGATGCTGTGGTCCATGGCTGCAAGGATGAACACGTGGAGGTCGCAAATGTCGCCCGGCATGAGGAAGCCGACGATCTGGCGGTTGCCGTTGCTCAGCAGCTTGTAGCGGATCGCGAAACCACCCGCGATCAGGTTGACATCGTTTGGCCTGTCCCCCTCGCGGATGATGTCCTTGTTTGCATCAACCGCCTCGGAGTGAAGGGTCAAAGACTGGATCAGGCGCTTGTCATCCTCCGGCAAAGGGCCGAACGCTTCAAGCCTGCGGAGAAAATAGATGCTCATGGGAATGTTGAACGGCGCTCAAGCAAGCTGGCCATCATGCTCTGTCGATTCATCAAGTACCTGACAAGGCGAGATCAAGCCGTTTCAGCGGCTGGCCGTCACCATACCAACTATCAAATGATAGATGCAACTCCCCGCATGGTCCACCGCGCCTGTGGCTAGGCACGGCTCGAGCGGGCAATGATGCCGGCGGCAATGGTGCAGGTCTCATCGAGAGATGGATGTCCAGCAATCATGCTTGGAAGCGGATCGGTGCCTCGTCTAGGAGGGACGCTTTCGCGGCGTGTTCTTCGTGCGACGGGCCGACGCTCGCGATGCATCGCGACCGGCGCGATTATGATGGCCATCATCTCAGCCTGCACGGCCGACGTCGTCGATTGCCTGAACGGGTCACGCGGCTTCCTGTCACGTGGCAGCGCGGCATGTTCGTTCTCGTTCGACATCGCTCGACCCCTGTTCGGACGATTAAGGTGCGATCCGCACCCCAGCCTGATCACGGTCAGCTTTGCCGCTTTGGCACCCTTCGCATCATCTGGCGAGGTATAGTCATGCAATGGCCAATTTACGCGTCGAGTAGACAGGCAATGACTCAGAATATTCTTTATTTAAATCAACTCAGCGCTGGAGTGGTGGGCAAAAATCCAATGGGCTGAAAAGCCGACGAGCCGTTTCAAGGTTGTGGATCAAACTTCTCCCGTCGAAGCCTGCCGCACTCAGGGCCGCGCTGACTTCGATTTGCCAGGACGGCCCCGCCGACATCGGCGAGGGTCTTTCCTCCGAAGCCGAGTGTTTGGTTCCGCATCGTATGGGCACGGCTGACCACCACGTTGCAAGACATGCGTCATGAAGGAGGCTCTTCATGGAGGCGTCCGCTCGCCAGACCCGGTCCATCGCGCAAGCCCACCACGTTCATATGGGCGCTGACACGCTGCTACCGCGTAAGCCCGACCGGCATCGGAGCGGAGCGCCAGAGCCGAATCACGGCCGACGCGAGGACGTGGCCGAAGAAGCGCCGCGCATCGGTGCTCACGCCCGAGGGCAAGTCCGCCGCCATCCCCATCGGTCACCGGGGCGGACCGCGTCCCGTCGCATCCGGGCGGCGACAGCTGCAGAATGACGGGCTCAGGGTGGGCGGCGCATCGCGCGGCAGATCGGTCGTCGATGGCGCCGGCAGACTTTGGCCATTGCTCAAACGGCCCTGCCTCTTGCGCCTCTGCGGCCCAGCTCGGGTGCACCGTTGCGCGATCATCGTTTGATGGAACGGCTCCCTTCAATTCGGCATGCCGGACTGGCTGTGATCAACGGCATTCGTCATTGCCGCAGTCGGCCGACACGCGCAACCAGCGGCTTGTCCAAAGCTTTTACAGCGAAGCTGCCGGTGCTCTCCTGGCCGACCGAGTGGCCGGAACAGGTCGCCCGGTATCTCGCCTACTGTCGGGCCTGGTCGTTGGGATGGGCGATCAACACCTTCATCGTATCGGGCATCGGCGTTTGGAAGTTGATGCCGCGCGGCGGGATGGGTTGCTCGAACCAGCGGCTGTAGAGAGCGGCGAAGTTGCCGCCCTTCATCATGCCGACGATCGTCTCGTCGACGAGCGCCTTGAACGCCGGGTCATCCCTGCGGAACATCAGGGCGTAGGGATCGATCTCGGGGTTGCCCGGCACCACGATCCAGGCCCGTGGGTCAGGCGCCGTCGCCCGGAAGGACGCCATCAGCACGCTGTCGTCGATGAAGGCGACCGCCCGGTCCGTGCTGACCAGCAGGAAGGACTCGGCGTGGTCCTTGCCGGTCACGATCCGCAGGTTGAGGCCGCGCTCCCTGTTGAGCCTGTTGAACAGCTCCAACGTGTCGGTCCCCTGCGTGATCGCGACCGTCTTGCCCTTGAGGTCGTCGATACCGCGGACGCCACTGCCGACCTTGGTCAGGATCTGCTTCTGCACGGGGAATGTGGTGAGGGAGAAGGCGACCTGCTTCTGCCGGGCGAGATAGTTCACCGTCGAGCCGCACTCGATGTCGACGGCGCCGTTCTGCACCAACGGGATGCGCGTCGACGAGGTGACCGGCACGAACTCGATCCGGATGTCGGGGCGGCCGAGCTTGGTCTTCACGGCGTCGGCGACGGCGCGACAAAGGTCAACGGAGAAACCGACCGGATGGCCCTCGCCGTCGAGGTAGGACAGCGGGAGCGAGCTTTCCCGGTGACCGATCACGAAGGCGCCGCGCTCCTTGACCTTGGCCAGTGTGCCCTCGAGCTGTTGCGCGACGGCTACCGGGATCGAGGCGGCCGTCAGCACGGCGGACAGCACGGCGGCGGTTTTGATGAGGCAGTCGATCACGGCGGCGCTCCATTTGGTGTCACACGTTCGCCGCGCCGATGCCCGCGACCAAACATTCGGCCAACACTCAACTACCCCTGCGCGCTGGACGCAGCCGCAGCATCGCGCCGAGCGCCTGGAAATGTTGTTCCCTGGTTTCGAGCGCGTTCCGTGCCGCATCGGCCCGCGCGGCGGCGACCAGCGCGACGACGGCCTCCACCGCCGCGAGCCCCGGCACCATGGTGTGGAAGAACGACGGGCTTTCGACGCCGACGATCACGAGGTGGCGAGCGCCCGCAGCGAGTGGCGACACCAGACTGTCGGTGACGGCGACGACGGCCAGGCCGCGGCCGGCGGCGTAGGTCGCGATCGTCAGGCTCTCGGCGGCGTAGGGGCGGATGCCGATCACGACGAGGACGTCCTCGGCGCCGGCGTTCGCCAGCCGGTCGGCGCCGATGCCGCCGGCCGCGTCGAGCAGTTGAACGTCGCAGCCGATCAGCTCGCAGGTGTAGGCGAGTTGGTACGCGAGCGGGTAGCTCGACCGCCGCCCGAGCACGAACACGCGCCGCGCCTTGCCGATCGCGGCAGCGGCAGCGGTGATCTGCTCGATGGCATCCTCGTTGCCGAGGGCCTCGACCTGCCGGGACGCGGCGTCGAGCAGGTCGAGCGCGGTCGCCGTCTCCCCCCGTGCGCGGTGCCGGTCGACGAGATCGCCCGCGCGGTCGGAAAAACCGTCCAGGCCGTCGCGCAGGCCTTTGCCGTAAAGCGCGCGGATGTCGTCGTAGCCGTCGAAACCGAGTTTCTGGGCGAAGCGGGTCATCGTTGAGGGGGGGATGCCGGCGTGCTTGGCCTGCTCGCGCATCGAGAGCAGGGCGACGTCGCCCGGCCGGTCGAGAACGAAGGAGGCGGCGGTGCGCAGCCGCGGGGGCATGTCGGCGAAGGCCGCCATGATCTGCTGGTGGAGCGGGCCGGATTTGCTCATCCCCACAGCCGTAGCACTGCCACACCGATTTTGCAACGATTGAACCGTTTATTGACATAGAGGAACAGATGTTCCAATCAGCCTTGGTCGTCCAACCGATGCCGCCCGGGAACCGTCATGCCACCTGACCCGCGCTCCAATGTTTTCGGATTGGAGCCGGTCGCGATCGAACGCATCCATGCGGCGGTCATGCGCGTGGCCCTACCGCGACCGGTTCGCGCCAACCTCTCGACGCTGGCCTCCCGCGACTACCTCTGCCTGTACGTCATGGCGAGCGGCGGCGTGACCGGGATCGGCTTCTCCTACGTCGGCACGCGCGGCGCCGAGCGCGCGCTGGCCGCTCTTTCGGAACTGGTCGGGCCGGCGCTCCAGGCGATACCAGCGAACGCCGCCGATCCTGCTGCCGTACTGACGGAAGCGATCAAAATCCAGGGGCGCGCCGGCCTCGAGCAGAACGTGGTCAATGCGTTCGACGTCGCGCTTTGGGATGCGCTCGCGAAGCGGCGCGACATGGCGCTGGCCGCCTGCCTCGGCGCATCCGCGCGAACGGTGCCGGCCGACGTCTCGAGCGGGCACCACCGCAGCGATGACGGCCTGCCCGAGCTTGAGGCCGAGCTGCGCGCCTGGCAGGAGCTCGGCGTCACACGCGTGAAACTGACGATGCGCGGCACGCCGGCCGCATCCGAGATCGAACGCCTACGCCTGCGCGCGACGCTATCGGCGACGACGGGCTGCTGCTCATCGACCTGTACCATGCCTTCCGGGAACGGGAGGAGGCGCTGGCCTTCGCCGAGCGCGCCCGGCCCTTCCGGCCGTGATGGCTGGAGAACCCGTTCCAGCCTGAGGAACTCGCGTCCTTCGCCTAGCTCGCCCGGCGCACGGTATGCCACATCGCAACCGGCGACTTTCAGTCGAACCCGGTCGCCTTCCGTCGCATCGCGGCAACGGGCGCGGCCTCCGTCATTCAGGGGGGAGGCGCCGCTCTGCGGCGGCGTCACGGATTGGCCGGCGCTGGCCGACGAACTCAAGGGCACGGGTGCCGCCATGAGCCCATGCTGGTTCCGACATTTGCACATGCGTTTCGCGCCCGCGGTTTCGAACGGTCTCTCCATCGAATACGTCCGCGGAACGAACGTGCTCGACTTCGACCTCCTGAACGGCGAGCC
>CAXTFM010000096.1:0-12868 GCA_964243435.1 uncultured Beijerinckiaceae bacterium | reverse complement strand
GCACGTCGCTGAAGGGCGTGCTCAAGGGCATGCCGATCTTCTGGAACGTCGAGCGCGCCTGAGCGCCGCACCGGAACACCACTCATGGCACCCGGACCGCTGCCCCAAGACCCGAACGCCGAGGCGGCGCGCCGCGCCCCGCGTGGCCGGGCGACGGTCCGGCGAACCGGGCGCGGCTTCATCCTCGGCACGGCGCGACGGAGCTGACCCCCATGCAGAACCTCACGATCGACGATGCCCGGCTATGGGCCAGCATCGAGGAAACCGCCGCCATCGGCGCCTGCGCCGGCGGCGGCATCCACCGCCTGACCTTGAGCGAGGAGGACCGCATCGTGCGGGACTGGTTCAGGACGGCGGCGGAAGCGCTGGGCTGCACGGTGACCGTCGACGAGACGGGCAACATGTTCGCCCGCCGCGCGGGGCGCCGCTCCGACCTCGACCCGATCGCGATCGGCAGCCACCTCGACACGCAGCCGACCGGCGGTCGCTTCGACGGCGTGCTCGGCGTGCTGGCCGGGCTGGAAGTGCTGCGCACGCTGGACGCCGCCGGCTACGCCACCAACGCCCCGATCGAGGTGGTGAACTGGACCAACGAGGAGGGCTCGCGCTTCGCGCCCTCCATGCTCGCCTCGGGCGTCTTCGCCGGCGCCTTCACCCCCGACTTCGCCCGCGCGCGGCGCGACCGCGACGGCGTCACCTTCGCCGACGCGCTCGACGCCATCGGCTACCGCGGCGAGGCGCCGGCGGGTGATCACCGCCTCGCCGCCATGTTCGAGCTGCACATCGAGCAGGGCCCGATCCTGGAGGCGGAAGGCGTGCCGGTGGGCGTCGTCACCGGCGTGCAGGGCGCGCGCTGGTACGACGCCGCGCTCACCGGCCGCACCGGGCACACCGGCGCGACGCCGATGCGGCTCCGCCGCAACGCGCTGCTCGGTGCGGCGCGCGTCGTTTCGCTGGTCGACGACATCGCCGCCGCACACGGCGAAGCGGCCAAGGCGACCGTCGGCAGCCTCGACGTCAGCCCGAACTCGCGCAACGTCATCCCCGGCGCCGTCACCTTCTCGATCGACCTGCGCCACCCCGAGGACGCCGTCCTCGCCGCGATGGCCGAGGCCGCGGAGCGCGGCGTCCGCGAGGTCGCGGAGGCGCTGGGTCTCGAGCACGTGCTGACGCCGACGCTGGACTCGCCCGCCGTGCGCTTCGCCCCGGAGCTGATTGCCTGCGTGGAGGGTGCCGCCGAGCGCGCCGGCCTGCGTTCGCGCCGGATCGTGTCGGGTGCCTCGCACGACGCGGTCTACGTCAGCCGGGTCGCGCCGACGACGATGATCTTCGTGCCCTCGGCGGGCGGCCTCAGCCACAACGTCGAGGAGTTCACCTCGCGCGCGGAGTGCGCCGGCGGCGCGCAGGTCCTGCTCAACGCCGTGCTCGCCTTCGACGACACGCTTGCGGGATAGACGGGGCGGGACGGGCGAGCCGTCGCGCGGCCCCTCAACCCGGGTGGAAGCAGGCGACGACGCCCGACACCTGCCCCCGCGGCGGCGGCGCCAGCGGCGGCACGCGCGCGCGGCACTCTTCGCCGACGCGGGAACAGCGCGGCGCGAAGGCGCAGCCCGGCGGCAGCGCGGCGAGGTCGGGCGGCGCGCCGGGAATGGTGGCGAGCCGGTCGCGGTCGCCGGCCAGCTCCACCCGCGCGTCAAGCAGGCCGCGCGTGTAGGGGTGCTGCGGCATGCGGATCACGTCGGCGACCGCGCCCTCCTCCACGATGCGGCCGGCATACATCACGGCGACGCGGTCGGCGACCTCGGCGGCGACGCCGATGTCGTGGGTCACGAAGATCACGGACAGGCCGTAGCCGCGCTGCAGCTCGCGCAGCAGCAGCAGGATTTGGATCTGCACCGTGGCGTCGAGCGCGGTGGTCGGCTCGTCGGCGAGCAGCACCCTGGGGCGGCAGGCCAGCGCCATCGCGATCATCGCGCGCTGGAGCATGCCGCCGGACATTTCGTGGGGGTAGTTGTCGAGGCGCCGCTTGGCGGAGGGGATGCGCACCTCCTCGAACAGGGCGAGGGCGCGGGCGCGGGCCTGCCCCCGGCTCACCCGGTCGTGGCGCCGCACCGTTTCGCTGATCTGGTCGCCCAGCGTGTACACGGGGTCGAGGGCGAGGCGCGGCTCCTGGAAGATCATGGAAGCGGCGCTGCCGCGGAAGTCCGCGAGCCGGCGCGGCGACAGCGTCATCACGTCCGTGCCGCCGACCCGCACCGTGCCGCTGACGCGCGCGCTCGGCGGATGCAGGCGCAGCAGCGTGCGCAGGGTGACGCTCTTGCCCGAGCCCGACTCGCCGAGCAGCGCCACGATCTCGCCCGGCGCGACGGCGAGGGTGACGCCGTTGACGGCCGGCACCGGGCGCTTGCCGGCGAAGGTGACGCTGAGGTCGCGGAGGTCGACGGCCGGGCCGGCGAGGGGGGCGTCGCGCGTCACGCCGCCGCCTCGGCCGGCGCCGCAGCGGCGTCCGGCGCCCGGCTGTGGCCGGAGCGCGGCACCGCCATCAGGCAGGCGGCGGCCTGGGTCGGCGACACGGCGAACAGCGGGGGCACGCCGGCGCGGCACACCGGCTCGGCGAAGGCGCAGCGCGGGTTGAAGCGGCAACCGGGCGGCGGGTCGATCGGGTTGGGCGGGTCGCCGGCGAGCGGCGGCCTCTCGCGGCGCTCGTCCGGGTCGGCCTTGGGGCTGGAAGCGATCAGCGCCGACGAATAGGGGTGGCGCGGCGCGTCGAACACCGCGTCGCGCCCGCCGATCTCGGCGATGCGGCCGAGGTACATCACCATGACGCGGTCGGCGACGAAGCGCACCACGTTGAGGTCGTGCGAGATGAACACGTAGGTCAGGCCGAAGTCGCGCTTGAGGTCGAGCAGCAGGTTGAGCACCTGCGCCCCGATCGACTTGTCCAGCGCCGAGACCGCCTCGTCCAGGATGACGAGGCGCGGCTCCATGGCGAGGGCGCGGGCGATGTTGACGCGTTGGCGCTGGCCGCCCGAAAGCTCGTGCGGGTAGCGCCCGGCGAAGCGCGCCGGCTCCAGCCCGACGCGGTGAAGGAGGTCGTGGGCGCGGCCGAGCGCGACCCGCGCCGACACGCCGTGGACGCGCGGCCCGAACCCGATCGACTCCTCGATGGTGAGGCGCGGGTTCAGCGAGGCGTAGCTGTCCTGGAACACCATCTGCACCTGACGGCGGTAGGCGCGCAGCGACAGCGTGTCGCCGACGCTTTCGCCATCGAACAGGACCTCCCCGGCGTCGGGCTCGACGAGGCGGACCAGCAGGCGGGCGGTGGTGGACTTGCCGCAGCCCGACTCGCCGACCACGCCGAGCGTTTCGCCCTTGAGCACGTCGAGGTCGAGGTCGTCGACGGCGTGGACCCGCCGGCGGCGCCCCCACGGCGCGCCGCCGGCGACGGGGAAGTGCTTGCGCAGGCCGCGGACGCGAAGCAGCGGCTGCGCCGGCCCGCCCCGGTCGGGAAGCGGCGGCAGAACGCTCATGTGCGCACATCCATGGCGCGGCGCAGCGCGTCGGAGAACAGGTTGAACGACACGGAGGTGATGAGGATCATCACGCCCGGCAGGGCGGCGACGAGCGGGCGCACGTAGATGGCGGTGCGCAGCGTGTTGAGCATCAGCCCCCATTCCGCATCGGGCGGGCGCACGCCGAGCCCGAGGAAGGACAGGCCGGAGGCCAGGATCATCGACACCGAGACGAGGCTGGTGGCGAACACGAAGACGGGGCCCATCACGTTGCCGAGCACGTGCCTGACGACGACGGTGAACGGCCCGGCGCCGGTGGCGCGGGCGGCGTCGACGTAGTCGAGCTTGCGCACCTGCGTCGTCACGCTCTCGGCGACGCGGGCGATCTGCGGCACGAACACCACCGTCAGCGACAGCAGCGCGTTGCCGAGGCCGGACCCGAGCGCCCCCGACAGCGCCACCGCGAGGAGCACGGACGGGAAGGCGTAGAACACGTCCACCGTGCGCATGATGAGCGTGTTGACGCGCCCGCCCGCGTAGCCGGCGACCACGCCGATGGCGCCGCCGACGACGAAGGCCAGCGGCACCGGCACCACGCCCATCAGCAGCGACAGCCGGGCGCCGTGGATCAGCCGGGACAGCATGTCCCGCCCGAGTTCGTCGCTGCCGAGCGGGTAGCCCGGCGTGCCGAGCGGTTTCAGACGGCGGATCATGCTGCCGCGGTTGGGGTCTGCCGGCGCGATCTCCGGGGCCAGCAGCGCCATCAGCACCAGCAGCACGATGACGAGGAGGGCCGCCACGGCGACGGGGTTACGCGCGACGCGGCCGGCGACGCCCTGCCAGTAGCCCGGCGAGCGCGCGACGGCGGCGACCGGCGGGGCGAAGGTCACGGCCGTCATGCCCTCAGCTCCTTTGGATGCGCGGGTCGATCGCGCCCTGGAGCACGTCCACCGCGAGGTTGAGACCGACGAAGATGGAGGCCAGCACCAGGATCGTGCCCTGGAGGAGCGGCAGGTCGCGGGTGAAGATGGCGGTGTTGAGCAGGAAGCCGGTGCCCGGCCAGGAGAACACGGTTTCGACGAGGATGGAGCCGCCAAGCAGGTAGCCGAGCTGCAGGCCCATCACCGCCAGCGCGGTGGGTGCGACGTTGCGCACCACATGGCGCAGCACCTGGGCGCGCAGCAGCCCCTTGGCGGCGAGGGCGGCGACGAAGTCCTGGGACAACACCTCCGCCACGAGGGAGCGGACCGTACGCGCGATGATGCCCGTCGGGATCACGGCGGAGGTGACGGCGGGGAGCACGAGGTAGCGCGCGTAGTCCCAGCTGAAGGCCGGACCGGAGCCGCTGCCCGTGGCCGGCAGCCAGTTCAGCGTCACGGAGAAGACGATCACCATCACCAGGCCGAGCCAGTAGTGCGGGATGCTCACGCCCAGCATCGCGAGCCCCGAGCACAGCCGGTCGACCCAGGTGCCGCGGTACAGGCCGGCGAGGAAGCCGAGCGCGGCGCCGGCGCTGAAGCCGAGCGCCGTCGCGCAGCCCGCGAGGATGAAGGTGTTGGTCGCCGCCGCCGCGATCTCGCCGGTGACGGGGCGGCCGGTCGCGATCGACTGGCCGAGGTCGCCGTGGAGGGCGCGCAACAGCCACAGCCCGTATTGCACGACGAGCGGGCGGTCGAGCCCGTAGATCGCCTTGACCTGCGCCTGGAGGTCGGCCGAGGCGTCGGGCGGCAGGATCGCGGCGAGCGGGTCGCCCGGCGCGATGTGGATGAGGAGGAAGCACACCACGCTGACGCCGAGCGCCACCGGCACGACGTGGAGGGTGCGCCTCAGGATATAGGCGAGCATGGCCGCTCCGGGCGCCGCCGCGGCGCGGGGTGCTCAGGCCCGTCGATCGCGCGATGGCGGACGACCATCGCTCACTGCCCCACGTTGGCCGACACGGTGATCGGCGAGAAGTCCTGGAACCAGTTCTGCGCCTCGACGAAGCCGTGCACCTTCCTGCTGAGCGCGCGGGCGTTGACGTCGTGCGCCACCATCAGGAACAGCGCGTCGTTCGTGAACTTCTCCTGGACGGTCCGCAGCACCGCCAACTGCTCGGCGGGATCGAAGGTGGTGCGCACGCGGTCGAACAACGCGTCCATCTCCTTGTCGCAGTAGAATCCCCAGTTGGTGCCGGCCGGCGCGACGAGGTCGCATTGCAGGTGGCGAATGTAGGCGCTGAAGGGTTCCTGGAGCGAGTACGAGAAGTTGATCGCGCTGGCGCCCTTGGCGCTCGGGTCCTTGGCGCCGGCGCGCCAGATGTTGATCACCGTGTTCCAGTCGGCGACCTCGTACTCGACGTCGATGCCGATCTCGGCAAGGTTCTGCTGGATGAACTCGTTCATCGGCAGGGGCAGCATCTGGCCCGAACCGGAGGGCGCGATGACCACCTTGGTCCTGATGCGCTTGGTTTTGCCGTAGCCGGCCTCGGCCATCAGCTTCTTCGCCGCATCGGGGTCGTAGGTCACGGCGAACGTCGGGTGTCCGAACCACGGGCTGTCCGGCGGCATGAAGCCCTTGGCCGGGATCATCAACCCGCCGAGCAGTTCCTTCATGCCCTCGCGGTCGATCGCGAGGTTCGCCGCCTTGCGCACCCGCTCGTCGTTCCACGGCGAGCCGGGCAGGCGGCTGAGGTGCCACGTCCAGTTGTGCGGGTAGCTGTTCGTCAGGATGCCGAACCCGGCCGCCTTGAGCGAGGGCACGGCGTCGGGCGCCGGCGCCTCGATCCAGTCGACCTCGCCCGAGCGCAGCGCGGCGACGCGGGCGTTCGGTTCTGGCAACGGCACCAGCACCAGTTTGTCGAGGTGGGGAACGCGCTTGGCGTCCCAGTACGCGGCGTTCGGCGTCAGCTCGGCGCGCACGCGCGGCGTGAAGCCGTGCTCCAGCTTCCATGGCCCGGTGCCCGACGGGTGCTGGGCGACCTTGCCCCAATCCTTGCCCTGCGCCGCCCAGTTCGCCGGCGAGGCCATGGTGATCCAGGTGATCTGGAAGGGGAGCGTGGCGTCGGGGGCCTTGGTGGTGATCTCCAGCGTCAGCGGGTCCACGGCGCGGTAGCTCGCCACCGTGGGGACGCGCGACTTGCCCTGCGCCGACTGGCGCGGGTCGAACTGCGGCGCATCCGGCTTCAGGAGCTTGTCGAGGTTCCACACCACGGCGCTCGCGTCGAAGGCGCTGCCGTCGTGGAACTTGACGTCGGGGCGCAGCTTGAAGGTCCACACCTTCTTGGTGGCGGGGTCGACGCTCCAGCTCAGCGCCAAGCCCGGCACCAGGCCGGACGGCTTGTCGGCGGAGGACAGGTCCCACTCGACCAGGGCGTCGTAGAGGGTGAAGCCGATGAAGCGCTGGCCTTCGCCTCCATTGTCCGTCTGCCCGGTGGTGAGCGGGATATCGGAGGCGGTCATGCCGATGCGCAGCGTGCCCTGCGCCGCGGCGGGCGCCGGCACCAGGCAGACCAAGGCCGGGCAAAGCAAGGTCGGGCAAAGCAGGACCGGGGCGATCAATCTTGCGAGCACGACGGTCTCCACGGCCGGTTGGGGTGCGTCGGGCGGCAGGACCCGGCCCTCGCCCAGCGTGTGCAAGTTCGGTGCCTGCACCGCGCGGCGCGGGTGCCACGGTCCTTGCAGGGCGTCGTCGCGCGGCGCTCGCAGGCGGCACGCGCCCGTGAGGAGCTAGATCATGATGAGCAGCCGGAGCACCGTTCGCGACGTCCTCGCCGAGCGCTTGGCCCGCATCGAGGCAGGCGACCCCGCCGTGTTCACCCGCGTCTACCGCGCGGCGGCGGAGGCCGCGGCCGACGCCGCCGACGGGCGCCGCCGCGCCGGGGTCTCGCTCGGGCCGCTCGACGGCGCGATCGTCTCGATCAAGGACCTTTTCGACGTCGCCGGCGAAACCACCGCCGCCGGCTCGGTGATCCTGGGCGAGGCGCCGCCGGCGGCGGCCGACGCCCCCGTGGTCGCCCGGCTGCGCCGTGCCGGCGCCGTCATCATGGCCAAGACCAACATGAGCGAGTTCGCCTTTTCCGCCGTCGGACTGAACCCGCACACGGGCACGCCGGGCAACGCAGCCGACCCCGCCCGCATCCCCGGCGGCTCCTCGTCGGGCGCCGGCGTGTCCGTCGGGCAGGGCACCAGCGATATCTCGATCGGTTCCGACACCGGCGGCTCGGTGCGCATCCCGGCCGCGCTGAACGGCACCGTCGGCTTCAAGCCCACCGCGCGGCGGGTGCCGCTTCACGGCGCCTTTCCCTTGTCCTATTCGCTGGACTCGATCGGCCCGCTCGCGCGCACGGTGGCGGAATGCGCCGCCGCCGACGCGGTGATGGCCGGCGAGGAGCCCCTGCCCGTTCAGCCGGCGTCGCTGGCCGGCCTGCGCCTCGGGCTTCCACAAGGGCAGCTCCTCGACGGTTTGGAGCCGGCGGTGGCGACGGGTTTCGAGCGCGCGCTCGACAGGCTCGGCGCGGCCGGCGCCGTGCTGCGCGACCACCCGCTCGACGACCTGCTCGCCGCCCTCGCGGAGGCGACGGCCGCCGCCTCCATCGCGGCGGTCGAGGCGGCGGCGGTCCATGCCGGGCACCTCGACAGCGCGCGCGCGCGCTTCGACCCGCGCGTGCTCCACCGCATCACCGGCGGACGCGGCGTGACCGGCGCGGCCTACGTCGCGATGATGCGGCGGCGCACCGAGCTCGTCGCCGCCTGTGACGCCCGCCTCGCCACCCTCGACGCCCTCGTCCTGCCGACGATCGCGACGGTCGCGCCGCACATCGCCCCGCTGCTCGACGACGACGCGGCCTTCACGCGCGCCAACCACATGATGCTGCGCAACACCGCCATGGCGAACTTCTTCGACCTCACCGCGATCACGCTGCCGATGCCGGGGCTTGCCGTGCCGGCCGGGCTGATGCTGGTGGCCCGCCACGGCCACGACCGTCGGCTGCTGGAGATCGCAGCGGCGGTGGAGGCGGCGCTTGCCCGCGTCCCCATGGGTTTCCCGCTGGGTGGTGCGTGAGCGAGGCTGGTCGCGGCGCGGCGCGGCGCGATATTCGCCAGTGACGCCGAATGTCGGCGCGCGTCGGGCTTGCGGGAGCGAAGGATGAAGCGGAATTTCCATGCGCCGGGTCGGTCCGCCGTCTACGCCACGGGCGGCATGGCGGCGACTTCCATGCCCATCGCCACGCTGACCGCGCTCGACGTGCTGCGCGCCGGCGGCAACGCGATGGATGCGGCCATCGCCGCCTGCGCCGTGCTTTGCGTCGTCGAACCGCAAAGCACCGGCATCGGCGGCGACAACTTCTGCCTTTACGCGCCCGCCGGCACCGGCACGGTCGTCGCCATGAACGGCTCTGGCAAGGCGCCGGCCGCGGCGACCTACGGTGCCCTGCGCGCGGCCGGCGTCACCGCCCTCGCCGACACCTCACCCCACGCGGTCACCGTGCCCGGCGCCGTGTCGGCGTGGGAAGCGCTGCACCGCGCCCACGGGCGGGCTTCGTGGGGCTCCCTGTTCGACCGCGCGATCCGCTGTGCCGAGGAGGGCTGGCCGGTGGCACCGCGCGTCAACTTCGATTGGGGGCTCGCCAAGGGCAAGCTCGCCGCCAACGCGGCCTCGTCGCGCCGCTTCCTTTTCGACGGCGAGGCGCCGCGCGTCGGCCAGCTGTTCACCCAGCCGGAACTCGGGCGCACGCTGCGCGCCATCGCCGACAAGGGCGCCGCGGGCTTCTACGAGGGCGCCGTCGCCGCCGACATGGTCGCCGCGCTGCGCGCGCTCGGCGGGCTGCACACGGAGCAGGACTTCGCCGATGCCGTGAACGGGGCCGAGTTCGTGTCGCCGATCTCGAAAAGGTGGAACGGCGTCGAGGTGTTCCAATGCCCGCCCAACGGCTCGGGCCTCCATGTGCTGATGTTGCTCGGCATCCTCGAAGCCTACGGCATGGAGGGCGACCCGCTCGACCCCCTGCGCCTGCACCGCCACGTCGAGGCGGCACGCCTCGTGTACCGCGACCGCGACGCCTTCCTCGCCGATCCCAGCCAAGCCGACGTGCCGGTCGCGCGCCTGACGTCGCAGCCCTACCTCGACGCGCTGCGCGGCCTCATCGACGACCGCGCCGCCATGCGCGAGATGCCGCCGGCGGGCGCCGCCGAATGGCTCCCACGCCACCGCGACACGGTGTACCTTTGCGTGGTCGATGGCGAGGGCAACGCCTGCTCCTTCATCAACTCGCTGTTCCAAAGCTTCGGCACCGGCATCCTCGCGGAGCGCTCCGGCGTCATGCTGCAGAACCGCGGCGCCGGCTTCCGGCTAGAGGAAGGGCACCCGAACTGCATCGCCCCGCGCAAGCGGCCGCTGCACACCATCATCCCCGGCATGGTGATGCGGGAGGGCCGCGCGGTGATGCCGTTCGGCGTTATGGGCGGGCACTTCCAGCCCATGGGCCAGAGCTGGTTCCTCGCCAACCACTTCGGCTACGGGCTCGACGTGCAGGAGGCGCTCGACCTGCCGCGGCTGTTCCCCTACGCCGGGACCGTCGAGGTGGAAAGCGGCATCCCGGCCGCCGCCGTCGAGCACCTCACCCGGCTCGGCCACGCGGTGAACACGATCCACAAGCCGCACGGCGGCGGGCAGGCGATCCTCATCGACCACGCGCGCGGCTGCCTCGTCGCCGGCAGCGACCCGCGCAAGGACGGCTGCGCCATGGGCTTCTAGCCCGCTCTCGCAGGTCGTGGCACGCTATGTGGATGGCCGGGGCGCCTCGCCGCCGCCGCGCGGTGGGCCATCCCCGACCAGCACACCCGAGGAAGCTTGATGCCGCGTTTGTTCGCGTCCTGTTTGATCGCGGCCCTCATCGCCTGCGCGGGTGCGCCGGCAGGCGCGGCGACCCTGCATTTCGGTCTGGCGGAGGACGCCGACGCCCTCGATCCGACGCTGGCGCGCACCTTCACCAGCCGCATGATCTTTGCCGCCCTGTGCGACAAGCTCGTCGACATCGGCCCCGACCTGAAGATCGTGCCCCAGCTCGCGACCAAGTGGGACCTGTCGGCGGACGGCAAGACCATGACCATGGTGCTGCGCCCGGGCGTCAAGTTCCACGACGGCGAGGCGCTCGACGCGGCGGCGGCGAAGTACAGCATCGAGCGCCACCTCAGGCTGCCGGGCTCGCAGCGCCGCGGCGAGATCGCGCCGATCGACAGCGTCGAGGTCGTCGACGACCTCACCTTCAAGATCCACCTCAAGGTACCCTTCGCGCCGCTGCTCGCCCAGTTCGCCGACCGCGCCGGCATGATGGTATCGCCCAAGGCGGCGGAACAGCTCGGGGCGAAGTTCGCGACCGCGCCGGTCTGCGCGGGGCCGTACAGGTTCGTCGAGCGGGTGCCGCAGTCGCGCATCACCGTCGAGCGGTTTCCCGACTACTGGAACAAGGACCAGATCCACATCGACCGCATCGAGTTCCTGCCGATCCCCGATGCCACCGTGCGCCTCACCAACCTGCGCGCCGGTCAGCTTGAACTGCTGGAGCGGCTGTCGCCGACCGACCTGCCGCAGGTGGCGCGCGACGCCAAGCTGAAGTCGAGCGGCACCATCGAGCTCGGCTTCGAGGAGATCCTGATGAACACCGGCAAGCCCGGCTCGCCGCTCGCCGACCCCAAGGTGCGCCAAGCGCTCGACCTGTCGATCGACCGCGCGGCGCTGAACCAGGTGGTGTTCAGCGGGCAGTTCCTGCCCGGCAACCAGTGGGTGTCGCCCAAGCACCCGGCCTATGTCCGCGAGCACCCCGTGCAGAAGCGCGACGTGAAGGCGGCCAAGGCGCTGCTCGCCGAGGCCGGCGTGCCGAAGCCCGCCCTCACCCTGCTCGTCTACGCCGACAACATCCATCCGCAGGTGGGCCAGGTGATCCAGGCGATGGCCAAGGAGGCCGGCTTCGACATCAAGCTCCAGGCGGTGGACTTCACCACCGCGCTCGACCTCGGCGACAAGGGTCAGTACGAGGCCTACCTGTACTCGTGGAGCGGGCGCGTCGACCCCGACGGCAACACCTTCAGCTTCCTTGGCTGCAAGCAGCCGCAGAACTACCCGCGCTATTGCAACGCGGAGGCCGACGCGGCGCTCGCCGCCGAGCGCGGCGCCAGCGACCCGGCGCAGCGCCAGCTCGCCTGGCGCCAGCTCGCCGACCGCGTGCTGAGCGACCGTCCCGGGATCTACATCTACCATCGCAAGCTGCTCTGGGCCTACACGGCGAAGCTGACCGGCTTCGGCGAGTACCCCGACGGCCTCGTGCGCTTCCAAGGCCTCACGCTGAACTGATCCGGTGCTCCGCTTCATCGCCCGACGCCTCGGCCTCGCGATCCCGACGCTGGTGATCGCGTCGGTCATCATCTTCGTGCTCCAGCAGCTGCTGCCGGGCGACACCGCCACCGCCCTTTCGGGCGAGGACGCCGACCCGCAGGCGATCGCCTTCATCCGCGCCAAGTACCACCTCGATCAGCCGATCGCGGTGCGCTACGCCTTCTGGGCCGGGGGCGTGCTGCGCGGCGACCTCGGCGAGTCCGTGCGCCTCCAGCAGCCGGTGTTCGACCTGGTGCGCGAAAAGCTGCCGGTGACGCTGGAGCTCGCCTGCCTCGCCATGCTGGTCGCGCTGGCGATCGGCGTGCCGATGGGCATCGTGTCCGCCGTCAAGCGCGGGCGCTGGGCCGATACCCTGGCCAACGGCGTCGCGCTGTGGGGGCTGTCCGTGCCCAACTTCTGGCTCGGCATCCTGCTGATCCTGCTGTTCTCCGTCGAGCTCGGCTGGCTGCCGGCGTCGGGCTACGTGTCGCCGTTCGAGAACCTGGGCGACAACCTCCGCGCCATGGTCATGCCGGCCTTCGTGCTCGGCAACGCCATCGCCGCGATCATGATGCGGCACACGCGGGCGGCGATGCTCGGCGTGCTCGGCAGCGACTACATCCGCACCGCGCGCGCCAAGGGGGTGTCGGCCTCGCGCGTCGTGCTGCGCCACGCCCTGCCCAACGCCGCCGCGCCGGTTATCACCCTCGCCGCGCTGGAGTTCGGGCAGCTGCTGTCCGGCGCGGTGCTGACGGAGCAGGTCTTCTCCGTGCCCGGCTTCGGCAAGCTGATGGTGGACGCCGTGTTCAACCGGGACTACGCGACGGTGCAGGGCGTCGTGATCTGCACCGCGACCGGCTACATCCTGCTCAACCTCGCCGCCGACATCCTCGCCGTGCTGCTCAACCCGAGGCTGCGGCGGGCATGACCAGCATCGGCGACGCGCGGACGGACGGCGGGCTCGCGGCGGGCGGCGCGGCGCGCGCCACCGACCCGGCCGGCCC
>CAXTFM010000095.1:0-13176 GCA_964243435.1 uncultured Beijerinckiaceae bacterium | reverse complement strand
CCTTTGCCGAGCCCCTCGCCAAGCTCCTTGCCAAGCTCCTTGCCAAGCCTTTCGCCAAGCCCCTTGCCGCCCGGCACGGCGCCCCGTCCGGGCCGGGCCGGCGTCAGGGCGAGGGCGCAGGACGCCAGCAGCTCGACCGGCAGGGCGCCGCTGCCGATCTGGCTGGCGCAATCGACCACGGCGACGCGGGCGTCGGGGCAGGCGGCGGCGACGAGCGGCGCCATGCGCTCGGCCTGCGCCCGGATCTCGCCGTGCGGGCGCGTCAACAGGCGCAGCGTCGGCAGGCGCTGCGCCAGGCGGTCGGGGTCGAGGTACAGCCTGAGGATCGCCTCCATGGCGGCGAAGGTCATCTTGTCGACGCGCAGCGCCCGCTTCAGCGGGTGGCGGCGGATTTTCGCGACGAGGTCGCGGCGCCCGGCGATGAGGCCGCACTGCACGCCGCCGAGGAGCTTGTCGCCGGAAAAGGTGACGATGTCGGCGTGGGCCACGGCGTCCTGCACGGTCGGCTCGCGCGGCAGGCCGTAGCGGGCGAAGTCGACGAGGTTGCCGCTGCCGAGGTCGTCCAGCATCAGGATGCCGCGCGCGCGGCACAGGGCGCCGAGTTCCGCATCGGCGACGCTCGCGGTGAAGCCGGTGATGGCGTAGTTCGACTGGTGCACCTTCATCGCCGCCGCCGTGCGCGGGCCGATGGCGTCGGCGTAGTCGCGCAGGTGGGTGCGGTTGGTGGTGCCGACCTCGCGCAGGCGGCAGCCGGCGCGCGCCATCACGTCCGGCACGCGGAAGGCGCCGCCGATCTCGACGAGTTCGCCGCGCGACACCAGCACCTCCTTGCCCGGCGCCAGCGCCGCCAGGACGAGGAGCACGGCGGCGGCGTTGTTGTTGACAAGCGTCGCCGCCTCGGCCCCGGTGAGGCGGCACACGAGGTGCTCGACGTGGTCGTCGCGCTCGCCGCGCGCGCCGGCGGCGACGTCGTATTCGAGGTTGCAGGCTTCGGTGAGGACGCGGGCCACCGCGGCGGCGGCCTCCGGCGGCAGCAGCGCGCGGCCGAGGTTGGTGTGCAGCACCGTGCCGGTGAGGTTGTACACCGGGCGCAGCGAGGGGGCGAACAGCCGGTCGAGGCGCCGCGCCGCGTCGGCGACGAGCGCGACCTCGTCGGGGCCGTCCGCGGCGCCGGCCTCGACGCCAGACTTGGCGGCGCCCGCCGCGCGCGCGGCGGCAAGGGTGTCGCGCAGCGCATCGACGGTCGCCGCGCGGCCGTAGCCCTCGACCAGCGCGCCGGCCTGGCCGAGCAGCCGGTCGACGGAAGGGAGGCGGGTGCGGGGCGGCGGCGCTTCGGTGACGGTCATCGCCGCAGATATGGGCGCGGCGGGCGCGGCGTGAAGGCCGGCGGCGCGGGCGCACCGGGTGCCGAGGCGAAATGACGGAAAAGAGACTGGCGGACGGGAAAATGGCGGAAGAGAGTGGGAGTCGAACCCACCAAAGACCGCCTGGCGGCCCCTCCCGGATTTGAAGTCCGGACGCCCCACCGGGGAACGCATCTCCTCCGCGTCCCGGTAAAGCCCAGCGCCGCCCTTTGCGCAAGCGGGACGGGCGCAAGTGGACTGGGCGCAAGCGAGGTAGGCGCAAGCGGAGTGGGCCGCCCCGGCCGAACGGCACGCGCCCTCCGGCAAAAGGCCGATGGTGCCGCGATCCCGTTGGTCCTACGCATCGTCCACGATCCCGTTGGTCCGACGGATCGTGGACGATCCCGAGCAACCGTCACAGGCCACGCATTTGACCTCGACCGCCCCCGACCCGACCCTCGCCGCCCTCGCCGGAACGGGCGTCACCGGCGCCTGCGTCCACGCCAACCTGCGCGCCGCACGCCTCGTCGAGCAGGCCGTCGCGCGCGGGGAAGGGCGGCTTTCCGCCGACGGCGCGCTGGTCGTGCGCACGGGCGTCCACACCGGGCGTTCCGTGCAGGACAAGTTCGTGGTGGACGAGCCCGGCACCAGCGCCGACATCTGGTGGGGCAAGATCAACCAGAAGCTGGCGCCGGCCCGCTTCGAGATGCTGGCGGCGAGCGTGCGCGGCCACCTCGGCACGCGCACCCTGTTCACCCAGGACCTTTACGCCGGCGCCGCGCCCGCGCACCGCGTGCGCATCCGCCTCGTCACCCCGAGCGCGTGGCACGCGCTGTTCGCCCGCAACATGTTCATCCGCCCGCCGGCCGAGGAGCTGGCCGGCTTCGAGCCGGACTACGTCATCCTTCACGCGCCCGACCACCCGGCCGAGCCGGAAGCCTGGGGCCTGCGCTCGACCACCGCCGTTGCGCTGTCCTTCGCCCAGCGCCTCGTGGTGATCGCCGGCACGCAATATGCCGGCGAGATCAAGAAATCGATCTTCACCGTGATGAACTACCTGCTGCCCGGCAAGGGCGTGCTGCCCATGCACTGCTCGGCCAACATCGGCCGGGGCGGCGACGCGGCGGTGTTCTTCGGCCTTTCCGGCACCGGCAAGACCACGCTCTCCTCCGACCCCAACCGCGCCCTCCTCGGCGACGACGAGCACGCCTGGACGCAGACCGGGACCTTCAACTTCGAGGGCGGCTGCTACGCCAAGGTCATCAAGCTGCGCGAAGCGGCGGAGCCGGAAATCTGGGCGGCGACGCACCGCTTCGGCACCGTGCTGGAGAACGTGGTCGCCGATGACCACGGCGTGCTCGACCTCGACGACGGCTCGCTGACGGAGAACACCCGCGCCTGCTACCCCCTCGACGTGCTCGGCAACGTCGCGCGCGACGGCCAGGGCGGCGCGCCGCGCAACGTCGTGATGCTGACGGCGGACGCCTTCGGCGTGCTGCCCCCGGTGGCCAGGCTGACGCCGGCGCAGGCCATGTACCACTTCCTGTCGGGCTACACGGCCAAGGTGGCGGGCACGGAGAAGGGCCTCGGCCGCGAGCCGCAGGTGACCTTCTCCACCTGCTTCGGCGCGCCCTTCCTGCCGCGGCCGCCGCACGTCTACGGCGAGCTGCTGCTGCGCCGCCTGAACGAGACCGGCGCGACCTGCTGGCTGGTCAACACCGGCTGGACGGGCGGCGCCTACGGCACGGGGCAGCGCATTTCCATCGCCCACACCCGCGCGCTGCTCGACGCGGCGCTGGACGGCACGTTGAGCGCCGGGCAGTTCCGCACCGAGCCCTATTTCGGCTTCAGCGTACCGACCCACGTGCCGGGCGTGCCCGACGCGGTACTGGAGCCGCACGCCTCCTGGGCGGACCCGCAAGCCTATGCCGCGCAGGCGCAGAAGCTCGTCGACGCCTTTGCGGCGAACTTCCAATCCTTCGCCGACCACGTGTCGCCGGAGGTGCGCGCCGCCGCCCCGCGCCCGACCGGGCTCGCCCGCGCCGCCTGACGCGGCGCAGCCGGACGGCGCCACGCATCCGCTTGACGGGCCGGCTTGACGAACCGGTCGGGGCTCGCCACCTTGGCATCCATTGGCCAAGGGGATCCCCGCCAGGGGGCTGAGAGGCCGGCAGCGCCGCCGTCGACTTCCGGTCGCGGGCGGCGGCCCGGCGACCCTTCGAACCTGATCCAGTGTCGTGCTGGCGGAGGGATGGCAGCGGGCGTCACGCCCCTTCCTGACCTCCACCGCATCCGCCGGATCGTCGCGAGAAGGCAGATCATGCGCGCCACGCCCCGCGTCAGCGTCTTCGGCGCCGGCATCGCCGGCCTCACCGCCGCCTACGAACTGGTGCGCGCGGGCTGCCGCGTCGCCCTGCACGAGCGCGGCCCCGAGCCGGGCCGCGGCTGCTCCTTCTACGCCGGCGGCATGATCGCCCCCTGGTGCGAGGCGGAATCGGCGGAGCCGGCGCTGGTCAGGCTCGGGCTGGAAGCGCTGCGGTACTGGCGCGCCGTGGTGCCGGTGGCATCCGCCAACGGCAGCCTGCTGGTGGCCCCCGCCCGCGACCTGCCCGAACTCGCCCGCTTCGGCCGCCGCACCAGCGGCTTCGCCACGCTCGACGCCGCCGGCCTCGCCGCGCTGGAGCCCGACCTCGCCGGGCGCTTCGCCCGCGCGCTGTTCTTCAAGGACGAGGCGCACCTCGACCCGCGCGCGGCGGTGGCCGAGCTGCTGCGCCGCCTCCACGCCGCGCCCGACGCCACGCTGCACTTCAACAGCGCGCGCAGCGACGACCCCGACGCCGACTGGTGCGTGGACTGCCGCGGCCTCGCCGCCCGCGACCGCCTGCCCGACCTTCGCGGCGTCAAGGGCGAGATGCTGGTGCTGCACACCCGCGACGTGTCGTTCCAGCGGCCGGTGCAGCTCATCCATCCGCGCGTGCCCGTCTACATCGTGCCGCGCGGCGACGGGCGCTTCATGGTCGGCGCCACCATGATCGAGAACGAGGAGCGCGGCCGGGTGCGCGCCCGCGCCCTGCTCGACCTGCTCGGCGCCGCCTACACCGTGCATCCCGCCTTCGGCGAGGCCGAGGTGGTCGAGATGGGCTGCGACCTGCGCCCGGCCTTTCCCGACAACATGCCGGCGGTGCGCCAGGACGGCCGCCGCATCTTCATCAACGGGCTGTTCCGCCACGGCTTCCTCGCCTCGCCGGCGCTCGCCGCGCAGGCGTGCGGGATCGTGACGGACGGCGCCGCCAGCACCCCCGGGGCTCACGACGATGCAGATCAGCGTCAACGGCAAAGCGCATGAGGTCGCGGCGGCGACGCTCGCCGCCCTCCTCGACGAGCTCGACTACGGCGAGGCCACGGTGGCGACCGCGCTGAACCGGAGCTTCGTGCGCGCGGTCGACCGGCCGGCGACGCCGTTGCGCGACGGCGACGCCGTGGAGATCCTCACGCCGCGGCAGGGCGGCTGACCATGACCGCCGAGCGGAGCGCCACCCCATCCATTCATCGCGGGACCCCGACGTGAGCGACCCCTCCACCGTTGACCCTTTCACCGTGTACGACGCCGCCTTCGCCTCGCGCCTGCTGTGCGGCACGGCGCTGTTCCCCTCGCCGGCGACGATGGCCGACAGCGTGCGCGCCACCGGCGCCGACATCGTCACCGTGTCGCTGCGCCGCGAGGGCGGCGCCGGCCGCGCCGGCGAAAGCTTCTGGTCGCTGATCCGCGAACTCGGCGTGCGCGTGCTGCCGAACACCGCCGGCTGCCACACCGTCAAGGAGGCGGTGACCACCGCGGAGATGGCGCGCGAGGTGTTCGGCACGCCCTGGGTGAAGCTGGAGGTGATCGGCGAGGACGACACGCTGCAGCCCGACCTGTTCGGCCTCGTCGAGGCGGCCGGCATCCTCGTCCGCGACGGCTTCCAGGTGTTCCCCTACACCACGGAGGACCTGGTGGCGGCGGAACGGCTGCTCGCCGCCGGCTGCGAGGTGCTGATGCCGTGGGGCGCGCCGATCGGCTCGGGGCGCGGGCTCAACAACCGCTACGGGCTGAAGGCGCTGCGCGCGCATTTCCCCGGCGTGCCGCTGGTGGTCGATGCCGGGCTCGGCGCGCCGTCCCACGCCGCGGAGGCGATGGAGATGGGCTACGACGCGGTGCTGCTCAACACCGCCATCGCCAAGGCCTCCGACCCGCCGGCGATGGCGCGGGCCTTCGCCCTCGCCGTCGAGGCCGGGCGCCTCGCCTACCGCGCCGGGGCGATGGAGCCGCGCGACATGGCCGCGCCCTCGACCCCCGTCATCGGGCGCGCCTTCAATTGAGCGGGTCGCAGTTGGGCAGGTTGCCGAGAGGGGGGTCGCAGTGAGCACGCCGGCGGCAGCGCGCCTCGACCCCTTCTACCCCATCCTCGACTCGGCCGACTGGGTCGAGCGGCTGCTGCCGCACGGCATCCGCCTCGTCCAGCTCAGGGTCAAGGACCGCCCGGCCGACGCCATCCACAGTGAAATCGCGCGGGCCAAGCGGCTGTGCGACGCCTTTGGCGCCACCCTCGTCGTCAACGACTTCTGGCGCGAGGCGATCGATCTTGGCTGCAACTGGGTCCACCTCGGGCAGGAGGACCTCGTTGACGCCGACGTGCCGGCGATCCGCCGCGCCGGGATCAGGCTCGGCCTGTCGACCCACGACGACGACGAGTTGCGGCGCGCCATGACCTTCGCCCCGGACTACGTGGCGCTGGGCCCGGTGTACCCCACCCGCCTCAAGGCGATGCGCTTCGCACCGCAGGGCCTCGACAAGCTCGCCGCCTGGAAGGCGCGGGTCGGCGACGTGCCGCTGGTGGGCATCGGCGGCGTGTCGCTGGCGCGCGCGCCGGGCGTGCTGGAAGCCGGCGCCGACATCGCCGCCGTGGTGACGGACATCACCCTCGACGCCGAGCCGGAGGCGCGCACCCGGGCCTGGGTCGCGGCGACGGCGCCCTACCGCGCCGCCTGACGGACAGGAGGGCGCAGGGGCGCGCTCTTTCCAAGGCGAATCGGCGAAGCTATAGAATGACGCTGTGACGTGCCGCCTCCCGCGCGAGGCACACCGAAGTGAGGTGCCGGAGTTGACGGTCCACTTCCAGCCCATGGTCTCGCCGGAAGCTTGTCCGGCGCTGGTGCTCAATGCCGACTTCCGGCCGCTGAGCTACTACCCGCTGTCCCTGTGGTCGTGGCAGGACGCGATCAAGGCGGTGTTCCTCGACCGGGTCAACATCGTCTCGAACTACGACAGGTACGTGCGCTCGCCGACCTTCGAGATGCAGCTGCCCTCCGTGGTGTCGCTGAAGACCTACATCAAGGCGGCGCGCCACCCGGCCTTCACCCGCTTCAACGTGTTCCTGCGCGACCGCTTCACCTGCCAATACTGCGGCGGGCGCGAGGACCTGACCTTCGACCACGTGGTGCCGCGCTCCAAGGGCGGCACCACCGTGTGGGACAACGTCGTCGCCGCCTGCTCGCCCTGCAACCTGCGCAAGGGCGACAAGCTGTGCCGCGACGTCGACATGTGGCCGGCGGCGAAGCCCTACCAGCCGACGATCAACGACCTCCACAGCAACGGCCGCGCCTTTCCGCCGAACTACCTCCACGAAAGCTGGATGGACTACCTGTACTGGGACACCGAGCTGGAACCATAGGCGCCGGGCGCGGCCGCTAGCGGTCGTGCCGGATGACGAGGTCGACCGCGCCCCGCAGCATGGTGCGCGTCGCTTCCGGCGTCATGTAGGCGGCGTGCGGCGTCAGCGTCACGTTGGGTGCGCCCAGCAGGGGATCGTCCGGGTCGGGCGGCTCGGGCGAGAACACGTCGACCGCGGCGTGGCGGACGTGGCCCGACCGCAGCAGGGCCACCAGCGCCCGGTTGTCGACGATGTCGGCGCGCGACGTGTTGACGACGATCACGCCGGGCTTGGTGCGGCCGAGCCTGTCGGCGTCCATGAAGCCGCGGGTGCCCTCGTTCAGCGCCAGCATCACGCACAGGATGTCGGCGCGCGCCAGCACCTCGTCCAGCGGCAGCACCGGCACCACGGGGTCGGCCAAGGGGGAACGGTTCCAGGCGATGACGTCGAGGCCGATCCCGCCGCCGATGCGCGCGATCTCGCGGCCGATGCCGCCGAGCCCGACGATCCCCAGCGTCTTGCCGCGCAGCTGCAGGCCCTCCACCTGCCGCCACCCGCCGGCGCGGATGTCGCGGTCCATGCGGGCGATGTCGCGGGCCGCCGCCATCGCCAGCGCGATCGTGTGCTCCGCCACGGTGGTGTCGGCGTGGCCGTGGATGGTGTGCACGTCGATGCTGCGGCGCTTGGCGGCGGCGAGGTCGATGAAGGACGACGCGCCCGTGCCGAGGAAGACGATGCGGCGCAGCCCGTCGCAGCGCCCGAGCAGCGCGTCGTCGAAGTAGGTGTGGTCGTTGATGCAGGTGTCGTGGCCGGCGAGCAACGCCGGCACCTCCGCCGCCGTCACCGGGGCCATGTGCAGCGCGATCGGCGGGTCGCCGGGGCGCCGCACCTCGTGCCACAGGTGGACGACCTCGTCGATGCAGTCCAGGAAGATCGCGGCCATCCTCGCTCCTGCGTGCCGCGTCCGGCGCGGCGCGAACCGTCGCCCCGGCAACCGCGGTGCGGCCGGCGGCGGTTTCGGACGAAGCCCGCGCCCATCATGGATCGTGCCAGGCCGCGCCCCGCGGCGGCCTCGATCGTGCATGCCCTCGCCGGCACGTCGCCGTCGCACCTCGACGTTTCCGGCCTGACGCCACACTTCTTCGTCGCGGGCGAACCGTCAGCGGCCCGCCCCGGGGCGTCGACGTCGGGGAGGTGTCGGTCGTGACCCGGGCGACGCCGCTGCCGGTTGCAGTTCCGGCCGCCGATGCAGTTCCCCGCGCCGTCAAGCTGGAGGCCAGCATGCACGCCGAAACCGGCTCCGTTCGTACCGTGGCGGGGTACTGCACCCTGTGCCGGTCGCGATGCGGCACGCTGAACACCATCGCCGACGGCCGGCTCGTCGCCGTGGCGGCGGACCCGAGCCACCCCACGGGCGCGGCGACGTGCGCCAAGGGCCGCGCCGCGCCCGAGATGGTCGCGAGCCCGCGGCGGCTGACCACGCCGATGCGCCGCACCCGCCCGCGCGGCGACGCCGACCCCGGCTGGGTGCCGATCGGCTGGGACGAGGCGATGGAGGCCGTCGCCGGCCGCCTCGGCGGCGTGCGCGCCGCCCATGGCGCCGAGGCGGTGGCCTTCGCCATCACCACGCCGAGCGGGACGCCCATGGTGGACAGCTTCGAATGGGTGGAACGCTTCGCCCGCTGCTTCGGCAGCCCCAACGTGGTCTACGCCGTCGAGGTGTGCGGCTGGCACAAGGACTACGCCCACGCGCTCACCACCGGGCGCGGCATCGGCGCCGCCGACTACGACCGCGCCGACACGATCGTGCTGTGGGGGCACAACCCCGCGCGCACCTGGCTGGCACAGGCCACGCGCATCGCCGCCGCCCGGCGGCGCGGGGCGACGGTCGTCGTCGTCGACCCCAAGCGCGGCGGCTCCGGCGAGGACGCCGACCTGTGGCTGCCCGTCCGCCCCGGCACCGACGCGGCCCTCGCGCTCGGCGCGATCCGCCATCTGCTGGAAGGCGCAACGTTTGACGCGGGGTTCGTGCGCGAATGGACCAACGCGCCGATGCTGGTCGACGTCGACACCGGCCGCCTCCTGCGCGCCGAAGCCGTGTGGCCGGGCACCGACGGCTTCGTCGTGGTCGGCCCCGAGGGTCGCCCCGCGCCCTACGGCGCCGCCGGCGCGGCGCTGGAGGCGACGGCCAGGCTGCGGCTCGCGGATGGCAGGCGCGTGCGCTGCGCCACGGCCCTCGCCCTGCTCAAGCGCGAGGCCGCCGCCTACACGCCCGAGCGGGTGGCGGCGCTGACCGGCGTCGCCCGAGAGGCGCA
Organism: uncultured Beijerinckiaceae bacterium; assembly: GCA_964243435.1. Taxonomy (GTDB): domain Bacteria; phylum Pseudomonadota; class Alphaproteobacteria; order Rhizobiales; family Beijerinckiaceae; genus RH-AL1. The sequence goes on along the minus strand of CAXTFM010000095.1, from coordinate 3,828 downwards.
GGAGCGGTTCTACCGCCTGTTCGAGAACTCGCCGCGCCTCGCCTACCATTCCTGGACGGGCGTCGGCCAGCACACCAACGCGACGCAAACCGAGCGGGCGATCGCCGTGCTCTACGCCCTGACCGGCGCGGAGGACCGCGCCGGCGGCAACATCTGGACGGTGGCGCCCCCCGCCCGCACCGTCAACGACTACGCCCTGCTGCCGCCCGGCCAGCAGAACAAGGCGCTTGGGCTGGCGGAGCTGCCGCTGGGGCCGCCGCGCCGCGGCTGGATCACCGCGCGCGACTTCTGCCGCGCGGTGACGGAGGGCGACCCCTACCGGGTGCGCGCCCTGATGAGCTTCGGCACCAACTTCGTCGTCTCGCAGGGCGGGTCGGCGCGCAACCTCGCCGCGCTGCAGGCGCTCGACTTCCACGTCCACGTCGACATGTTCCTCAACCCCACCGCCGCCAACGCCGACATCGTGCTGCCGGCGAACATGCCGTGGGAGCGCGACGCGCTGAAGGTCGGCTTCGAGATCACGCAGGCCGCGGTCGAGCTGATCCAGTTCCGGCAGCGCATGGTGGAGGCCCCCGGCCAGTGCCGGGCGGACTACGACATCGCCTTCGACCTCGCCTGCCGCCTCGGCCACGCCGACGCGTTCTTCGGCGGCTCGATCGAGGCCGGCTGGAACCACCAGCTCGAACCGCTGGGCCTCACCCTCGACGACCTGCGCGCGGCCCCCGCCGGCATCCGCGTGCCGCAGCCCTGCCCGGAGCGCAAGTTCGCCGCCAACGGCTTCGCCACGCCGACCGGCCGGGTCGAGCTGTACTGCGAAGAACTGCTGGCGCACGGCCAGCCGCCGCTGCCAAGCTACGTCGAACCGCAGGGATGGGCGGACGCCCGCCGCCCGCTGCGCCTCGTCACCGCCAAGTCCGGCTGGTTCGTCCACAGCTCGCACCGCCACGTCGCCTCGCTGCGGCGCAGGGCGCCGGACCCGCTGGTGGAGATCAGCCCAGCCGCGGCGGCGCGGCGCGGCATCGCCCCCGGCGACTGGGTGGTGGTGGACACCGCACATGGCCGCGCCGGCCTCCGCGCCAAGCTCGACCCGTCGCTGCGCGACGACGTCGCCGTTGCGGATTTCGGCTTCTGGGAAGAGTGCCCGCCGCTCGGCCGGCATGGCGGCGCCGCCGCCGGCGCGGCAACGCAGAACATCAACGCCGTCCTGTCCGACGCCGCGCGCGACCCGGTCAGCGGCTCCGTGCCCCTGCGCGCGGTGGCCTGCGAGGTGTCGCGGGACGAGGCGCGCAGCCGCGGGCTGTGGAGCGGCCGGCGCCGGTTCCGCGTCGACGCCGTGCGCATGGAAAGCGCGGACGTGCGCGCCGTCAGCCTGCGCCCCGACGATGGCGGCCCGCTGCCGGACTTCCTGCCGGGGCAGCACGTCGCCGTCCATTCGGCGGAGCCCGGACTGTCGCGGGCGTACTCGCTCACCGGCGCCAGCAAGGGGCACGGCAGCCTCGACATCGCGGTGCGGCAGGTGCCGCGGGGACGCATGTCCGCGCACCTCCACGGCCTCGCCCCCGGCGCGGTGGTGACGCTGGAGCCGCCGGGCGGCGTCTTCACCCCGCCGGTGTCCGGCAGCCGCCCCGTCGTGCTGGTCGCGGCGGGCGTCGGCATCACCCCCTTCGTCAGCTACCTCCGCGCCGTGGCGGCGGTGCCGGCGGCGGAGCGCCCGCCCGGCATCCAGCTGATCTACCTTTGCCGCGACGGCCGGGAGCACCCGTTCGGCGCCGCGCTCCGCGCCCTCGCCGGGCGCATCCCGCAGCTCCGGGCGCTGCACGTCTTCACCCGTCCCTCGCACGAGGACGTGCCCGGGCGCGACTACGACCGCACCGGCCGCGCGACGCTGGGGGAGGCCGGCGCGCCGTTCGCCGGCCAGCATCCGCTGGCGTACATTTGCGGGTCCGAGACCCTGGTGGCGGACGCGACGCGCGTGCTCCGCGCGGCCGGCCTGCCGCGCTTCGACATCTTCAGCGAGCTGTTCGCGGCATCCACCGCCGTCCCCGACACGCTGACGGCGTGCGCCGTGACCCTGTCGCGCAGCGGGCGGACGTTCCGGTGGGAGCCGAGCGCGGGCACGCTGCTCGACGCCGCCGAGGCCGCGGGCTGCACCCTGCCGAGCGGATGCCGCACCGGCCAGTGCGAAAGCTGCAGCCTGCGCCTCGCGGCGGGAACGGTCGCCCACCTGTCGTCCTATGACGGGCCGGCCGACCATTGCCTGACGTGCCGGGCGGTGCCGCTCGGCGACCTCGTGCTCGAGGCCTGACGCGGGCGCGTCGGGCCTCGGCGGCGCCGCTGCAGATCGGTCGCGTCGGCAGCCCGACGATGGGGGCGCGTCGCGGCGGCGGCACGCGGGATCGTGCCGGGCCGGCGATGTCAGGCCGGGTTGGTTTCGATGAGCCGCTTGCCGAGGTAGTCGGACGCGTCGCGCGCACCCGGCAGCACGAAGAAGTAGCCGCCGCCGACCGGCCGGATGTATTCCTCCAGCGGCTCGCCGTTGAGGCGGGTCTGCACCGTGCGGAAGCCGGCGTCGAGGTCGGCCTGGAAGCAGATGAACATCAGGCCCATGTCGAGTTGCCCCGCCTTGGTCACCACGTCGCGCGAATAGTTGTAGGGCCGGCGCAGGATGAGGTTGTTCCGCGTTTCCGGGGTGCGCGGGTTGGCGAGGCGGATGTGGGCGTCGACCGGGATGGCGTCCCCGGTGGCGTAGTCCGGCACGTCGCGCTCGTGCGCCATGCCGAGCGGGGCGCCGCTGGCCTTGTCGCGGCCCATGATCGTCTGCTGCTCGCCGAGCGGCGTGCGGTCCCAGCGCTCCACCAGCATGCGGATCAGGCGCACGACCTGATAGGTGCCGCCCCGCGCCCAGTCCGGCTCGTCATGGGAGGAACCGACCCAGACCAGCTCGTCCATCAGCGCGGCGTCGCCGGCGTCGATGTTGGCCGTGCCGTCCTTGAAGCCCATCAGGTTGCGGATGGTGTCGCGGCCGAGCTTCTTCAGCGTGTGCGGCGGCAGGAAGCCGTCCATCTTCCAGCGCAGCGACAGGCCGCCGGGCGCCATGCGGATGACCTCGCGCAGCGCGTGGATGTTGGTTTCCGAGGTGTTGGAACAGAACTGCAGCAGCAGGTCGCCGTGGCAATAGGCCGGGTCGAGCGCGTCGTTGGGGAACTGCTCCATCGCGACGAGGCGGCGCGGCTTCTGGTCGGCGAGGCCGAAGCGCGCGTCGAACAGCGAGGCGCCGAACGCCACGGTGACGGAAAGGTTGTCGGGGAAAACGTCGGGGCCGAGCACGAGGTTGTCGGCCGGCGGCATCTGCGGGTCGCCCGGCTCGACGAGCCCGCCCCTGGTCAGGAAGGCGAGGCGCTCGGTCAGCTCGCGCATCAGGGTTTGCAGCTCGCCGCGGTCGGACGCCAGCACGTCGAAGGCGGCGACCACCGCCGCCGCCGGCTGCGGGTTGACCACGCCGGACTGGTGGACGCCGTGGAAGGGCTGCGCTTCCCGTGTGCCGTCATTGTCGAAGTCGTGCGGGCGGGCGTCGTGGCCGTGGTCGGCGGCGAGGCTGTTCTCGGACGTGGCGTGGTCGTGGAGCGAGGGGTCGGGCGCGACCGCGGGCGTCTGCCCGGCCGCCGCGCGGCCGGCCCCGACCAGCGCCGCGCCGGAAGCGAGGCCGGCGCCGAGCAGCAGGGCGCGGCGCGAGGACACCGCGGCGACGGGCGCGAAGGGGCAGCCGCCCGAGCGACCAGCGGCGCCGGTCGCCGTGCCGACATCCTCGCCGCGGTCCTTGCCGACATC
>CAXTFM010000094.1:0-13186 GCA_964243435.1 uncultured Beijerinckiaceae bacterium | reverse complement strand
TTCACGAAATGGCTGAGCTGGCCGGCCATCGGGCCGAGGTTGCCGACCTGCCAGAACAGCCATTCCATCAGCGCCGTGCGCCCGCGCTCGTCCTTCGGGGCGAAGCGCCCCGAACGCGCGGCGAGGTGGAGAAGGATGGCGCCCGACTCGAACACCGACACCGGGCCGTCGGGGCCGTCATGGTCGACGATCGCCGGCATGCGCCCGTTGGGGCTGATGGCGAGGAAGGCCGGCGCGTGCTGCTCGCCGCGCCCGATATCGACGGGCATCGTGCGATAAGGCAGCCCGCATTCTTCCAGCATGATGCTGATTTTCCAGCCGTTGGGCGTCGGCCAGTAGTGGAAATCGATCATTCCGCCGCCTCGCGCCCCGCGGCGTCGGCACCAAACGCGCCACCCCGGCGCAGCGCCGCGATGGCGTCGTCATCGCAGCCGGCCTCGCGCAGCACGGCGATCGTGTGCGCGCCGTAGGCCGGCGCGCCCGCGCGGATCGCCTGCGGCGTTGCCGAGAAGCGCGCCGCCGGGCGGGCCTGTCGCACGCGCCCTGCGGCGGGATGGTCGAGCTCGACCACGATGTCGTTCGCCCGGACCTGCGGATCCGCCAGGGTGGCCGTGCGCGTCAGCACCGGGGCGCAGGGCACGCCCGCCGCGGTCAGCGTGGCGAGCAACTCGGCCGCCGGCCGCCCGCGCAGCGTTTCCTGCGTAAGGGCGAGACGCTCGTTGATGTTGCGCTGGCGCGACTCGACGGTGCCGAAGCGGGGATCTTCCAGCCAGTCCGGCCTGTCGAGAGCCTGGGCCAGCGCGGTCCATTCGCGGTCGGACTGCACGGCGACGCTGATCGGCGCGTCCGCCGTGTCGTAGATGAGGTCGACGAAGCTTGCCGCCGCTTGTTGCGGGATGTCGCCGTCGACGAAGGTTTGGCTGCCCATGTCGGAGGCCCACAGGAAGGCGATCACGGAGTCCAGCATCGACAAGCGGACGTGCTGGCCCTCGCCGGTGCGCGCGCGCGCCAGCAGGGCGGCGGTGATGGCCTGCGCGGCGACGACGCCGGTGAGCTTGTCCGGCAGGATGGTGCGCATGAGGCGCGGCCGCTCGGTGTCCGAGCCGGCCTGCACCGAGGCCAGCCCCGACACCGCCTGGACGAGGGGGTCGTAGACCGGCTTGTTGACGTAGGGGCCGGCCTCGCCGAAGCCGCTGATCGAAACATAAACGATGCGGGGTGCGACGGCGCGCACCGCCGCTTCGCCGACGCCGAGGCGGTCGGCGACGCCGGGGCGGAAGTTCTGCACGAAGACGTCGGCGGTCGCCGCGAGCCTCAACACGGCGTCGCGCCCCGCCTCCGTCTTGAGGTCGAGCACGGCCGAGCGCTTGTTGCGGTTGTTGTGGAGGAACGAGGCCGACACGCCGCCGCGCCGGTTGGCTGCGGCGCGGGTGTGGTCGCCGCCGCCGGGGTTCTCGACCTTGACGACGTCGGCGCCCTGGTCCCCCAGCATCATGGTCGCCAGCGGCCCGGAGATCATGGAGGTGAGGTCGACGACGCGGATCCCGTGCAGCGGTCCGGGCATGGGCGGGAACTCCTCGGGGGTGGCAAGGGTAATGGCGCGTCCGCCGGCGCCGTTCCATGCCGCCGGCCGCCTCGGACGCTGTAGCGCAAGCACCGTCCGCCGCGTCAGGCGTCGCCCGTTGCGACGGGGGCGCCGGGCTGTGCCGACCATTCGCTCCACGAGCCGGGGTAAAGCGCCGCGCCGCCGAGGCCCGCGACCTCCATCGCCAGCATGTTGTGGCAGGCGGTGACCCCCGAGCCGCACGACGACACCACGTCGCGGGCCGGGCGACCGCCCAGCACCTCCGTGAACTCCCGGCGCAGCTCGGCGGCCGGCTTGAAACGGTTGTCCGCGGTGACGTTGAAGCGGAACGAGCGGTTGCGCGCCCCCGGCATATGGCCGCCGACCGGGTCCATCGTCTCGCCCTCGCCGCGGAAGCGCGGCGCGGAGCGCGCGTCGAGGATGAGACGCCCGCCCGCCCCGCTCGCCGCGAGTACGGCGGCGTAGTCGACCACCGGCACCAGCGAGGGGCGGGGTTCGAGCCGGCCGCGCGCAGGGGCGGCGAAGGGGGCCGCGTCGAGCGGCTGCCCGGCGGCGCGCCACGCAGTCATGCCGCCGTCGAGCACCGCGACGCCGGCATGGCCGAGCCAGCGCATCATCGCCCACAGGCGCGCGGCGTACATGCCGTCGGTGGCGTCATAGGCGACGACCTGGGTGTCCTCCGAGGCGCCGAGCGCCGCCATCGCCGCCGCAAAGGCGTCCCGGTCGGGCAGGGGGTGGCGGCCGTTGGCGCCGGTCGCGGGGCCGCTCAGCGCCTCGTCGAGCGACAGGTAGGCGGCGCCCGGCACGTGCCCGGCCTCATAGGTCCGGCGTCCCGCCGCTGGATCGGCGAGGTCGAAGGTGCAGTCGCACACCAGGGTGCGCGTCGGCCCGTCGCGGAGCAGGACGGCCAGCTCCGCCGGCTGGATCAGCGTGGTGTAGGCCATGGATGTCCTCCTGCGCCGCGGGCGCGTGCTCAACCCCGTCCGAGATAGGGCATCTCGGTCGCCATCACGGTGACGAAGGGGATGTTGGCCTCGGGCGGCAGGCTTGCCATCATCACCAGCGTGTCGGCGACGTGCTTGACGTCCATGCGCGGCTCCGGCGCCATCGTGCCGTTGGGCTGGAGCACGCCCACGGCCATGCGCGCCGTCGGCGCCGTGGCGGCATTGCCGATGTCGATCTGCCCGCAGGAGATGTTGAACGGGCGGCCGTCGAGGGCGATGGTCTTGGTGAGGCCGGTGATGGCGTGCTTCGTCGCGGTGTAGGGGGCGGAGCCCGGACGCGGCACGTGGGCCGAGATCGATCCGTTGTTGATGATGCGGCCGCCCGGCGGGGCTTGCCGGCGCATCAGGGCAAAGGCGGCGCGCGCGCACAGGAACGACCCGGTGAGGTTGACGCCGACCACCTCCAGCCATTTGCCGACCGGCACCTCGTCGATCGTCGCCGCCGGTGCGGAGAAGCCGGCATTGTTGAACAGCAGGTCGAGCCGGCCCCACGCCGACTCCAGCTTGGCGAAGGCCGCGTCGACCGCGGCCGGGTCGGCCACGTCCGCCGGCAGGACGAGGAAGCGTCCGCTCTCGCCGGCGGCAGTGGCGGCGGCGGTGGCATGCAGCTTGTCCTCGTTGCGGCCGAGGAGGGCCACCCGCCAGCCGGCGGCGGCGAGGCCGAGCGCGGCGGCGCGGCCGATGCCGCTGCCGGCCCCGGTGACGAGCGCGGTCCGTTGGGGTTCAGTCATCGCGCGGGCCGCTCCTTGCCGTCGGACGATGGACCGTGCGCCGCCGCCGTCAATAGATGGCCGGCTCGGCGACCCTGGCACCATGGTCCGTGCGCAGGAAGTCGAAGTCGCAGCCCTCGCTGGCCTGCTCGATATGGCCGCTGAACAGCGCGCCATAGCCGCGCCCGTAGTGCTTCGGCGGCGGAGTCCAGGCGGCGCGGCGGCTGGCCAGCTCGTCCTCGCCGACATCCATGCGGATGGTGCGCGCGTCGACGTCGAGGCTGACGGTGTCGCCGGTGCGCAGCAGCGCGAGCGGGCCGCCGACGAAGCTTTCCGGGCTGACGTGGAGCACGCAGGCGCCGTAGCTCGTCCCGCTCATCCGCGCGTCGGACAAGCGCAGCATGTCGCGGTGGCCCTGGCGCAGCAGCTTTTTCGGCATCGGCAGCATGCCCCATTCCGGCATGCCGGGGCCGCCCTGCGGGCCGGCGTTGCGCAGCACCAGCACGTGGTCGGCGGTGACGTCGAGCGCCTCGTCGTCCACCGCCGCCTTGAGGCTGGCATAGTCGTCGAACACCAGGGCGGGGCCGCTGTGGCGGAGGAAGCGCTGGTCCATCGCCGCCGGCTTGATGACGCAGCCGTCGGGGGCGAGGTTGCCGGTCAGCACGGCGAGCGAGCCCTCGGCGTAGACCGGCCGTGCCAGCGGGCGGATCACGTCGTCGTTGAACACGCGGGCGCCGGCGATGTTCTCGCCCAGCGTGCGCCCGGTCACGGTGAGGCAGTCGAGGTCGAGATGGGCGCGCATCGTTTCCATCAGGGCGCGGATGCCGCCGGCGTAGAAGAAGTCCTCCATCAGGTACTGCGTGCCGGTCGGGCGCACGTTGGCGAGCACCGGCACGACGCGGCTCCAGCGCTCGAAATCGGCGAGGCCGAGGTCGTGGCCGGCGCGGCGCGCCATCGCGATGAGGTGGATGATGGCGTTGGTGGAGCAGCCCATCGCCATCGCCACCGCGACGGCGTTGTTGAAGGCGGGGCGCGTCTGGATGCGGCTCGGCTTCAGGTCCTCCCACACCATGTCCACGATGCGCCGCCCGCTTTCGGAAGCGAGGCGGATGTGCCCGGCATCCGCCGCCGGCACGCTGGAGCCGCCGGGCAGCACGGTGCCGAGCGCCTCGGCGACCGCCGTCATCGTGCTCGCCGTGCCCATGGTCATGCAGGTGCCGTAGGAGCGCGCGATGCCGCCCTCGACCCCGAGCCAGTCCTCGGCGGTGATGGTGCCGGCGCGCAGCTCGTCCCAGTACTTCCAGCTGTCGCTGCCGCTGCCCAGCACCTTGCCTTGCCAGTTGCCGCGCAGCATCGGCCCGGCGGGCACGAAGATCGCCGGCAGGTCGACGCTGGTGGCGCCGAGCAGCAGGCCGGGGGTGGTCTTGTCGCAGCCGCCCATCAGCACCGCGCCGTCGATCGGGTGCGCGCGCAGCAGCTCCTCCACCTCCATGGCCAGCATGTTGCGGTACAGCATGCTGGTCGGCTTGATGTAGGTTTCGCTGACCGACAGCGCCGGCAGCTCGACAGGGAAGCCCCCGGCCATCAGCACGCCGCGCTTCACGTCGTCGACGCGGCTCTTGAAGTGCATGTGGCAGGGCTGGAGGTCCGACCAGGTGTTGAGGATGGCGATCACCGGGCGCCCGGTCCATTCCTCGGGGGCGTAGCCCATCTGCATGGCGCGCGAGCGGTGGCCGAAGGAGCGGAGGTCGGCGGGGCCGAACCATCGGGCGGAGCGCAGCTCGGACGGCGCGCGGCGCAGTGCTGGATCATGGGTCACGCGCGTTTCCTCGCAGGTTTCGAACGGGAAGGTGGACAGGCTGCCCTCGCCGGGGAACACCGACGAAGGACGGAGCCGCGGCGGCGCGCCGACCGAACACTGGGGCACAAGGTCACGTTTGGCCGCGAACCGCGCGCTCCGGGGCGCGCCCCGCCGCCCGGTTTGCTAAGTATGGTGGGCACCGGTGAGCGACCGCGTCCTTCGCGGTGTCGCCGGGCGAAGGCCCCGCGCGGATCGGACGCTGCCATGCTCTGCTTTCTCCCTCCCATCCCCGCGTTCCCGCAGGAACCCCCGCCGCGCCCGTCCAGCAACCCCGGCTCCGCAGCCGCCATCATCATCGCGGCGGTCGGCTTCGTGGGGCTGCTCACCCCCTTCGGCTGGAGCCACGCGCAGCCGGTCTACGCGCTGCACGCCGGCATCGCCGCCCATCTCGGCCCGCGCGACGAGGACAAGGGCTTGACCGCGCGCCTCGACCGCACGGGCGCGGCGGTGAAGCCCTACAACTTCGCGCCCGGGCGCGACAGCTACGGCGCGGTGCCGCCCGGCCTGACGGTGGACGCCGTCACCGGCGCGCTGGTCGGCACGCCGACCATGCCGGGCCTGTACACCGTCGCGATCCGCGTGTCCGACGGGACGAGCAACGCCATCACCGGGCCGAGCTTCAAGGTCAAGGTGCTGCCGGCCCCTTGAGCGGACCGTTTCGCCGGCTTGACAGCGCGCGGCGGAAACATCAATCCCCGGCGCGGGACGGCATGGTGAGCGCGGGAAGTTTTGAGATGACGAGCCCGATGCGGCCCGCGGAGCGACCGGGCAACCCTTGCTTCTCCTCGGGCCCCTGCGCCAAGCGTCCGGGCTGGTCGCCGGACGCGCTCGACGGCGCCCTGCTCGGGCGCTCGCACCGCTCGGCGCCGGGCGTCGCGCGGTTGCGCCGCGCCGTCGACCTCACCCGCGAGGTGCTCCAGGTCCCCGACGACCACCGCATCGCCATCGTCCCCGGCTCCGACACCGGCGCGGTGGAAATGGCGATGTGGTCGATCCTCGGCGCGCGCGGCGTCGACATGCTGGCCTGGGAATCGTTCGGCAAGGATTGGGTCAGGGACGCGCTGGACCAGCTCAGGCTCGCGGACTGCCGGACGCTCGCCGCCCCCTACGGTCGCTTGCCCGACCTCGCGGCGGTCGACTTCGACCGCGACGTGGTGTTCACCTGGAACGGCACCACATCGGGCGTGCGCGTGCCCTCGGGCGCGTTCATCCCCGACGACCGCGCCGGTTTGACGATCTGCGACGCCACCTCGGCCGTGTTCGCGCAGGCGCTGCCCTGGCAGAAGCTCGACGCCGTGACCTTCTCCTGGCAGAAGGCGGTCGGCGGCGAGGGCGCCCACGGCATGCTGATCCTCGGGCCGCGCGCCGCCGCCCGGCTCGAAAGCTTCACGCCGGACCGGCCCCTGCCCAAGCTGTTCCGCATGGTGACCAAGGGCAAGCTCAACGAGGGGCTGTTCACCGGCTCGCCGCTCAACACGCCGTCCATGCTGTGCGTCGAGGACTACATCGACACCCTCACCTGGGCGAAGGGGATCGGCGGCCTCGACGCGCTGCGCGCCCGTTCGGACGCGAGCCTCGCCGTGCTGGAACGCTGGGTGGCGTCGACGCCGTGGATCGACTTCCTCGCCGTCGACCCGGCGACGCGCTCCAACACCAGCGTGTGCTTCACCATCGCCGACCCCGCGCTGCGCGGCGGGGACGAGGGGGCCGGTTTCGCCGGGGCGCTCGCCGCGCTGCTCGATGCGGAGGGCGTCGCCTTTGACATCGCCAGCTACCGCGACGCCCCGCCCGGCCTGCGGATCTGGTGCGGCTCGACGGTGGAGCCCGCCGACGTGGCGCTGCTGACGCGATGGATCGATTGGGGAGCGGCCACCCTGCGCGCCTCGCAACAAGCGGCGGCCTGAGGCCCGCCGCCGGCGTCAGCCCGCGGGCGCGGCGACGAACTCGGCGCGGCGATAGCCCTGCAGGTAGAGCAGGGCGGTGAGGTCGGCGTGCTCGATGCGCGCGCGCGCCACCGCCGCCACCGCCGGCTTTGCGCGGAAGGCGACGCCGAGGCCCGCCGCCTCCAGCATGGCAAGGTCGTTGGCGCCGTCGCCGACCGCCAGCGTGTCGTGGGGTGCGAGCCCGCGCGCGTCGCGCAGCGCGACGAGCACCGCGCGCTTCGCTTCGCGGCCGAACACGGGGCCGTCCAGCGTGCCGGTGAGGCGGCCGTCGACGACGCCCAGCGTATTGGCGTCATATCTGTCGAAGCCGACCGTCCGCGCCACCGGTGCGACGAACAGGGTGAAGCCGCCGGACGCAAGCGCCGTTTCCGCGCCATGCGCCCGCATGGTGGCGACAAGCGTCGCGGCGCCGGCCTTCACGGTGATGCGCGCCGCCACCAGCCGCGCGGCGCGCTCGACGTCGAGGCCGGCGAGCAGCCCGACGCGGGCGGTCAGCGAGGCGGCGAAGTCGAGCTCGCCGCGCATGGCGCGCTCGGTGATCGCCGCCACCGCGTCGCGCAGGCCGGCCACGTCGGCGAGTTCGTCGATGCATTCCTGGTCGATGATCGTCGAGTCCATGTCGGCGACGAGCAGGCGCTTGCGCCGGTGCGCGACCGGCTGCACGACCACGTCGACCGGGGCGTGGCCGAGGGCGGCGTAGGCCGCGTGCGTCCAGCGCGGCGCGCCGGAGCCAGCCGGCGGCGCGAACGGGATGTCGGCGGCGGTGCCCTCGTCGAGCCAGCACGGCGCGCCCGCGCCGGGCAGAACAGCCGCGACGGCGGACAGCTGCTCGGGCGCGAGCGCGCCGGCCCCGGCGATCAGGGTCGCGACATGAGCTGGCGGAGCGGCGGGTTCGGTCATCGGATCGGATCGTTGCGGGCGACGTCAGGCCCCTCCATCGCAGGGCATGCGGTGCGCGGCAAGCGCGGCGGCCTCGCGCATCGCGCGCTTGACGCTTGGCGCTCCGGCGCGGGACATGACGGCATGGAACTGCGGCACATCCGGTATTTCCTCGCCATCGCCGCCGAGCACAACTTCACGCGCGCGGCGGAGAAGCTCGGGATCGCGCAGCCGCCGCTGAGCCAGCAGATCCGCTCGCTGGAGGACGAACTCGGCGTGCAACTGTTCCACCGCGTGCCCCACGGCGCCGAGCTGACGGCGGCGGGCGAAGCCTTCCTCGTCGAGGCGCAACTCGCCGCTGCGGCGGCCGAGCGCGCCAAGCTCGCGGCGTCGCGCGCCCACCGCGGCGAGATCGGCCGCCTGCTGCTCGGCTTCACCACTTCGGCGATGTTCAACCCCGTCATCAACTCGACCGTGGACGCCTTCCACCACGCGTATCCCGACGTCATCCTTGCGCTGACGGAGGCGACGACGCTGCAGCTCTACGAGCGGCTGCTGCGCGGCGACCTCGACGCCGCCTTCGTCCGTCCGGGCGTGAACGACCCGGCGGGAGTCCAGCTCCACCACCTCGAAAGCGAGGCCATGGTGATCGCGTTGCCGGCCAACCATCGCCTCGCCGCACGCGACCGCCTGCCGCTCACCGAGCTCGCGGCCGAACCCTTCGTGCTGTTCCCGCGCGTCGCCGCGCCGAGCCTCTACGACGAGGTGGTGAAGGTTTGCAGGGATTGCGGCTTCACGCCCCACATCGCGCAGGAGGCCACGGTGACCGCCTCCATCATCGTGCTGGTCGCCGCCCACCTCGGCGTGTCCGTCGTGCCCAAGGCGATCACGCAGCTTCGGCTGGAGGGCGTGGCGTACCGCGCCATCGAGGGTCCCGCCCCCGTCGCCCGGCTCGCCCTGGCACGGCCCAAAGGCGTGCGCTCGCCGATGACGCAGAACTTCGTCGGCCTGCTGCCGTGACCGACCCCCTCGCCCTGCCGCGGCGGCGCGCGATATGCTCGTCGGTACGTCCCCGGAGCCGCCGATGAAACCGATGCTCGCCTTCCTCGTCCTCGCCTCGTTGACGCCGGCCCCATCCGCGTTGGCATCGGCGCGGCGCCATTCGCTGTTTGGCGGCAGCGGAAGCTACACCAACAGCGGCGGCCGGCAGGTACGCAGCCCCAAGCGCTCACTCCTCGGCGCCGCCTTCGGCTCCTCCGCCAAGTGCCGCGACGGAACGAGCAGCTTCAGCCGCCGTGCCAGCGGCAGCTGTTCCGGCCACGGCGGCGTCGCCCGCTTCCGTTGAGGCGGATCGGCCACGATCCTTGCCGAATTCTTTTCGCGCCCAGCCACACGGTTGTCCCGATCTGGGACGCGCCGGCCGAATGGGGTACGGAGGCGGGACGAATCAGGCGCCGGGCAGGATTCCCGCTTCGTTCGCCGCCTCGGCACCCGCCGGCCGCGAAGGGTGCCCTGGCTGCGTGCGCCTGTGCGGGAGGGATCGATGCGTTGTAGGTTGGCCGCCGCGTTGTTCGCCTGCGGACTTGGCGCCGCCTGCGCCGCCGATGGTCCGCAGGGCGTATGGGACCGCGACGATGGCCGCGGCGGCGTACGCATCTACGATTGCGGCGCGGCGCTGTGCGGCGACATCGCCTGGCTCAGGGACGCGGGCGGGCCGGGGCGCGTCGGCGAGCGCGTCCTGTTCGACATGAAGCGGACCGCGGCCGACACGTGGTCGGGAACGGCGCACAACCCGGAGGACGGGCAGGACTACGCCGGTGCCATCATCCTCGCCGACGGCCGGCTGCTGACGCGCGGCTGTTTGTTCGGCGGCCTGATCTGCAAGAGCGTGGGCCTGTCGCGCGGGCGCTAGACCGGCCCGACGACGCCGGCCTGCTCAAGCGTCGCCATGTCGCGCGTGCAGGCCACCGCAGCCTTCATCAGGCCGAGCGCGAGGGCGGCGCCCGAGCCTTCGCCGAGGCGCATGCCGAGGTCGAGCAGCGGCGCCTTGCCGAGCTTGGCGAGCGCGGCGCGGTGCGCCTGCTCCGCCGAAACATGGCCGGCGAGGCAATGGTCGGTGGCGTGCGGGTCGAGAGCGTGGAGGATCGACGCCGCGGCAGTGACAACGTAGCCGTCGAGCACCACCGGCACGCGTTGCAGGCGCGCGGCGAGGATGGCGCCGACGAGTGCCGCGATCTCGCGCCCGCCGAGGCGGCGCAGCACTTCGAGCGGGTCGCGCAGGTGCCCGGCATGGGTGTCGAGCGCCGCCTCGACGGCGGCGACCTTGCGCGCGACGCCGGCGTCGTCCACCCCCGTGCCGCGCCCGACCCAGTCGGCGGCGGTGCCGCCGTGCAGCGCGCAAAGGATCGCCGCGGCGACGGTGGTGTTGCCGATGCCCATCTCGCCCAGCCCCAGCACGTCGACCTCGCCGGCGACCGCCTCCATGCCGAAGGCGATGGTGCCGGCGCAGGCCGTCTCGTCCATCGCCGGTGCCACCGTGATGTCGGCGGTGGGCCGCTCCAGCGCCAGCTCGAACACCTTGAGCCCGATGCCGTAGGTGGCGCAGATCTGGTTCACCGCGGCGCCGCCGGCGGCGAAGGTTTCCAGCATGGCGCGGGTCACGGCGGGCGGGTAGGCCGATACGCCGCGGGCGACGACGCCGTGGTTGCCGGCGAAGATCGCGAGCTGCGGCCGCTCGATCGTTGGCATTCCCTTGTCCTGCCACGCGGCGAGGAAGGCGACGACGTCGTCGAGGCGGCCGAGCGAACCCGGCGGCTTGGCCAGTCCGGCTTGGCGGGTACGTACGTCCGCTTCCGCCCGTTCCGACGCCTCGGGCAGCAGCACGAGCAGGGCGCGGATGTCGTCGAAGGGCAGGCCGCTGGCGGGCATGGAATGGCTCCGGACCGGGTTGGGTAGAACGCCGCCGGGCCGCTCAGCGCCGCGGTTCGATGACCGCGCGACCCTGCACGCCTTCCAGCAGCGGCTTTTCCGCGAGGATCTGGTCCATGGAGCGGGCCGGCTCGGCACAACCGGCCTCGCCGACGATGCGGGCGGGCACGCCAGCCACCGTCTTGTTGTGCGGCACGGGGTGCAGCACCACCGAGCCGGCGGCGATGCGCGCGCAATGGCCGATCTCGATGTTGCCGAGGATCTTGGCGCCGGCCCCGATCAGCACGCCGTGGCGCACCTTGGGGTGGCGGTCGCCGACGTCCTTGCCCGTGCCGCCCAGCGTCACGTCCTGCAGCATGGACACGTTGTCCTCGATCAACGCCGTGGAGCCGACGACGAGCCCCGTGGCGTGATCAAGGAACACGCCCTGGCCGATGCGCGCCGCCGGATGGATGTCCGTCTGGAACACGGCGGAGGAGCGGCTTTGCAGGTAGAAGGCGAAGTCGTGCCGCCCGGCCTTCCACAGGGCGTTGGCGAGGCGGTAGGCCTGGATGGCGTGGAACCCCTTGAAGTACAGGATCGGCTCGATGACGCGGGTGCAGGCCGGGTCGCGGTCGACCACGGCGAGGAGGTCGGCCTGGAAGGCGTCGGCGATGGAAGGGTCGGCGGCGACCACCTCCGTGAAGGCCTGCCGGATGAGTTCGCCCGGCACGTCCCGATGGGCGAGGCGGGCGGCGACGCGATGGATGATGACGCTTTCCAGCGTGTCGTGGTCGAGCACGGTGGAGTAGATGAAGCCGGCGACCTCCGGCTCGCGGCGGGTCACCTCCTCGGCCTCGGCGACCATGCGCGCGAGGACCGGGTCGCTCCGCTTCAGCGGCACGACCTTGGCGGCCTGGTTCAACGATCCGCTCATGGGCAATTCCAGACTAGGGCGCAGCGGCGAGACGATTCGCGGCGCGGCAGGGGCGGTTGAAGGACGATATAGGTTGTCACGGACGTTCTGCGAGGAAGGCGAGCACCGCCTCCTTGAACAGCCGGTCGCCCACCGCCCTGTTGTGGTCGCGGCCTTCCAGCGACAGGGCGCGGCCGCGCGGCATCATCGCGGCCAGCGCCTGCGGGCTGCCGGCGATGTCGTCAAGCGTGCCGACCGCGACCAGGGTCGGGCAGTCGATGGCGCCGACCTCGTCGGCCGGCATGAGCTGGCGGGCACCGCGGATGCAGGCGGCGAGCGCGCGCCGGTCGCTGCGGGTGGCGTCGGCGAAGGCGCGGAACGTGCGCTGCGTCGGGTCGGTGAGGCCGTCCGGGTCCGGCGCTTCCATGGCATCGGCGATGCCGAGGGGCAGGGCGCCGCCCTCGACGAGGCTGATGCCGAGGCCGCCCATGACGAGCGAGCGGACGCGCTCGGGCGCCTGGCGCTGCATAAAGGCGCCGATCCGGGCGCCCATGGAGAAACCCATCACGTCGACGCGGTCGAGGCCGATGTGGTCGAGGAGCGCCAACGCGTCGGCGGAAAGCACGCCCATGGTGTAATCGGCGGGTTCATAGCGCTTGTCGCTGCGCCCGTGCCCGCGCACGTCGTAGAGGATGGTGGTGCGCCCGTCGCCGGTCAGCGTCCTCACCCATTGCGGGAACACCCAGTTCACCGCGTGGCTCGACGCGAAGCCGTGGACGAGCAGGACCGGCTCGCCGCGGTCCGGCACGCCGGCCGGCGGCGCCTCGACGAGATAGGCGAGGCCGACGCCGTCGGCGGTTGTCATCTCAAGCATCGCGCGTCCCCGCCGGGGCGCTGCGAGCCCGGCCGCGCACAGCTAACCCGCGGCGGGCGCCGGCCGCAAATGCACGGGACGGGTCGCCGCGCCCCATTCACAGCTGCGCGGGCGGTGCCGTCACCCTTGCGCGAGCGCCCGCTCCAGCACGCGCACGGAGTGCACGGCCTCGCGCCCCGACAGGTCGCGGATCTGATGGCGGCAGGAGGTGCCGTCCGCCACGACGAGGTCCGCCGGGGCGGCGGCGCGGACGGCGGGCAGCAGCGACAGCTCGGCCATCGCGCGCGAGGCGTCCTGCGTTTCGCTCTGGTAGCCGAAGGCCCCGGCCATGCCGCAGCAGGAGGACTGGATCGGCTTGACGGCGAGGCCTTCCACCCTGCCCAGCATGTCGAGCTGCGCCGGCCACGCGGCGAAGCTCTTCTGGTGGCAATGGCCGTGGACGTGAACCGTGCCGGTGAGCGCCAGCGCCGGCGGCGACTCCGCCGTGGCCAAGCGTTCGGCCAAGTG